>BOKP01000004.1 GCA_016861045.1 Actinomycetes bacterium
CGCGGTGACCGCTCTGGAGCCCTCCTGAGCGTGGACACACGGCAGGGTTGGCCGAAAGGCGGCGCAATCCCGCTTGGGAAGCGGGATTGCGTGCGATTCGCTTGACTACCTACTGCGGAACTCGGGCCTCGGTCTTCGTCGCCCGCGAGAGCGGTCGTTCGCTCGGTGCGGTTCCCGAGGAGATTGCCGTCTCGGTGATCACCGCGGCCGAGCTCGAGCTCGGCGTCCTCCGGGCAGACGGCGACGCGGCCCGGGCGACCCGCTTGTCCCTTTGAGCTCCTGCCGAGCCTGCTCGGCCCCGGCGTCGTGTTCGCCTACCTGCGGTCGCGGGTCCCGTGGCGGCGGGCGGGCCGGGGAGATTCGTCTTCGCGGTGAGCTTCCTGACCTGAGCCAGACGATCTACACGGCGACCACGGTCGCCTGCGAGCGCGGCGGCGATACCGACTGGCCGTGACGCTCCAGCTCCTCCAGATGCAGGCTGATCGCCTCCCCGATCCGCGCCTTGACCTCGTCGGGATCGCGTCCCGTAGCGACGACACCGGGAAGATCGGGGACGTATGCCGACCACGTCCCGTCGGCGGCGGGCTCCAGAACACAGGCGTAGCTCGTCATCGCAGCTCCTTGATTCCGGTCGCCCTGCGGATGCTAGCGAGGGTCCCGACGGGCACGTCGCTGCTGCCGTCGCCGGCTCCCGGGACCGTTGTCTGCCTTCCACCGGGGCCTCGCCACGTCTCATCGGAGCCGCGTTGACGGATCACTCTCCAGCCGTGGCGCCTCAGGATCGCACGCACCTCCCGGTACTCCTTGGCCATGGCCGGAGAAGCCCAGACGGGTGAACGCCGCCCTCCAAATAGAGTGACGGGCGTCGCAACCGCTTGATCGACCGGACCGGTGCCGATGAGCGTCGCCGAGAAACCACCCCGTGAGGAAGCGCCGGAGCCGGAGATCCCCGGGATCTGGCCGAGCGCCCTCTACAACCTGCTCAAGCCGAGCCGCTGCGACCTCCGGGTCTGGCTCGAAAGCCACGGCTTCGAGGAGGAGCCGCCCGATGCCTACCGCGAGGTCCTGTTCGACCTCGGCCACGCCCACGAGGCGCGGCATCTGAAGCGTTTCCCCCGCGCCGTCGACGTCGCCGAGCTTCCCCGGGAGGAGCAGGAGAAGGCGACGCTGGAGCTGTTGGGCGAGCGCCGGCGCGTCATCTACCAGGGCGCCCTCCGCGCCCGTACGACGCTGGCCGGTCGCGAGGTCGAGGTCGTCGGCCACCCGGACTTCATGCTCCCCGCCCGCGAGCACTGGGCGATCCGCGACTCGAAGGTGAACCGCAACGCCAGCGACTACATCGTCTTTCAGCTCCACACCTACGGCTGGCTCTACGAGCAGACGATGGGCGCCCCGCCGGTCGCCCTCCAGGTCCACTCGGGCTCGGACGAGATCATCGACGTCCCCTACGAGCGCGAGACGGTCGCGGAGACCCTGGCGCTGCTCGGGCGGATGATCGAGCTCCGGTTCTGCGACGAGCGCCCCGACGTCCACGTCTCGAACCCGAGGTGCTCGGGCTGCGGCTTTCGCGAGCATTGCTGGCCGCGGGCGATCGAGCGCCGCGAGGTCGGCATCCTTCCCGCGGTCGACCGCGGCACGGTCGAGGAGCTCCACGAGCGGGGGGCGGGCACGATCCCCGAGCTGCTCGCCGACTTCGACGTCGCGTCGCTCGCCGGGCTCGAAAGAACCTGGGCCGGGCGGATGAAGCCGGTCGGCGAGGAGTACGCGGAGCGGATCCTCCTCGGCGCCCGCGCGTTCGAGACGGGCCGGCCGATCGTCCTTTCCGAGCCCGAGCTCCCCGATGCGAAAAGCTGGGTCATGTTCGACCTCGAGGGCATGCCGCCCCGCGTCGACGAGCTCGAGAAGATCTACATCTGGGGCCTGCAGGTGTTCGGCGAGAACGCCGGCCCCTTCCGCCCCGCCGTCGCCGGCTTCGGCCCCGGGGGAGACCGCGAGGGCTGGTTCGCCTTCCTCGACCAGTGCGGGGCGATCCTCGACGAGTACGGCGACATCCCCTTCGTCCACTGGGCGACCTACGAGCAGGTCAAGCTCGACACCTACATCACCCGCTACGGCGACCCCGACGGCATCGCCGCCCGCGTCAAGGCCAACCTCCTCGACCTCCTGCCGATCACCCGCGCCTCGGTCGCCGTCCCGGTCTCGAGCTACAGCCTCAAGGACGTCGAGACCGTCGCCGGCTACGAGCGCCGGCTCGAGGAGTACGGCGGAAGCTGGTCGATGGCCCGCTACATCGAGGCGACGGAGACCAACGACGAGGCCGAGCGCGCCGCGATCATCGACGAGATCCTCGCCTACAACCGCGAGGATCTGGAGGCGACCTGGGCGGTGCTTGAGTGGCTGCGGGGACTCGGGGGATCAGGACGCTCGGCCGTCTTCCCCGTGTAGCTCCGCCATCAGCTCATCGGTGCAGCGACGTACCCGGAGGTCGCGGGTTCAAATCCCGCCCCCGCTATAGCCAAGACCCGCTTGGTCAAGCGCCCTCCCGGAGTGGAGGCGCTTGTTGTTGGGGGCGGGTCAAACGGTTGTCAAACCCGCCGGCCAGTTGCCGGTTCGCTTGTTCGACGCTACGGGCCGGCTTCTGATGGCTCGAGCAGCTTCCCGGCCTTGCTCCCAAACGCGTAGTCGACCTTGATCGCCTCAAAATGCCGGTGCCCGAACTTGATCTTGAGTTTCTCGTGCTCGAAGCGAAGCGACTCGAGATCGTCACCGCCCTTGGTTTCGCGAACCAGGTACAAGATGGTGTCCTCATCGACCTCCCGGACGATGGCCCAGTCGGGGTTGTAGCCGCCGAGTGGGGTCGGCACCTTGAACCAGGTCGGGAGCTTCAAGTAGAGCTTCACGTCGTCGCGCTTCTCCAGGGCCGCGGAGAACTGGCGCTCGACATCCGAGTCGACTGGGAGCTTCGCGGTGATCGACTTCGAAGCATCAACGAGGTTGCGGTCGTACGCGTAGCCGACGTGTGTCTCGAACTGCTCAGCCTCCCACCTATCGTCCGGGATCGGGGTGTAGTGGATCGAGTCAGCGAGTTGCGCATGCAGCGCGCCAAGGATCGCGTCGGTGGCCAAATCCAAAAAGGCGGTCGGGTTCTCCCGAGCGTCGTCGACACGGCCGGACTCACGCAAGATGGTGGCGATGGTGGAGCGCGAGATTGGCACTCGGCGGCTCAGTTCGCCCAGAATGTCCGGGACTCGCTGAACCCCTGTGACGGCCTCCGCCGTGTGGTCGGTCGTCTGGTCGACCTTGACCCCGGACTCGATCCTCATCTCGAGCCTGCCTTCCCGCACGATGAACCTGATCGGCTCGATGTCCTCGGCTGCCTTAAGCCGACGGACTGCCTCCGCGACCAGGTTCGCGGTGTCGAACTGGAGCCGGTAAGTCGTGCGGGGCGAGATCCGCTCCCAGAGCTCTCTGAACTCAGACGACTCCAGCGCGCCGTCCTTCAGGTCGAGCCGCACTCGCTCGTCCTCATTGACTATGCGGTCGTCGAACTTGACTCCGGTCTCCTCCTCGATCTCGCTCTGGAGCGTGGCCGCGAACTCCTCGAACGCCTCGTTCGCGATCACGGTGAGGTGGTTGACCTGGTCCACCCTGCAGCGCTCCCCGTTGTCCATAACCGGGAGCCGCAGCCCACGCCCGATCTGCTGCCGCTTGCGCACCTCGGACTTCCCGTCCTGGAGGTTGCAGATCACGAAGACGTTCGGGTTGTCCCAGCCCTCGCCCAGCGCTGAGTGGGAGAAGATGAAGCGCAGCGGCTCATCGAGGCTGAGCAGCTTCTGCTTGTCGCGCATGATCAACTCGAACGCTCGTGTCGCAGCCGCCGAGTCCCGCCCCTCCTGGGTGTCTTTGGCGACTCCTCGGTCCGTCGCGAAGTAGCCGTCGTGGACCTCAGCTGGGTCCGGCATCTTGAGG
This sequence comes from Actinomycetes bacterium, assembly GCA_016861045.1. GTDB lineage: Bacteria > Actinomycetota > Thermoleophilia > Solirubrobacterales > 70-9 > RHKX01. The sequence goes on from BOKP01000004.1 coordinate 3,970, forward strand.
TGCACGTGCTTGCCGTCCGCGCGAACCGCCTCGTACTCCTCCTCGAACCACTGGCGGAACTTCGCGTCATCTGGAACGTAGTTTGCGACCCTGTCGATGAAGAACAGGGTCAGCGGCTTCGTCCGGCTGATCACCCCGCGTCGCGCCCGGAAGTCCAGCTCGCGCTCGCGCTCGAAATGGGCCTCAATGGCCTGCCGGATCATCAGCCGCTGGAGCTGGTCGCGCCCGCCATGGTCCGTCGACGAGCCCTCCTCGATTCGCCGGCCGTTGGCGAACTCGACGTATGCCGGGCTCCCATCTGGGCGGACGATGTCCTCGACGACCCAGCCCCGGTACACGGCGCGTCCGCCACTCTCCTGCTCGACGTCCAGGTCCTTGCGCAGCGTGATGTTGGTCGGCTTCGTCCCGATTCTCGTTTCCTTCTGAATCACGGCGCTCGCCGTGACGCCCGTCGTCCCGCCTCGGACCTTCTTGACTTCGATTTCGGGCACGTTCGGGTCGTGCTCCTGGACGATCCCGCGCACCCCGATCCGCTTCACCAGCCGCAGGTCATAGGCGTCGACCGGCGTCAGCCGATACACGAGGTGCTTCAGATCCCGATGCGTTGCCGAGTAGCGCAGTTTGAAGAGGGGATCGAGCGATGCGATTGCCGCCTGCCGGGTCTCGGTCTCCATGTTCTGCGGCTCGTCCACAACAACGATCGGCCGGCAGGCGCGGAGGAACTCGATCGGCGCGCGCCCGTTCATCGCATCAGTTGAGCGGTTGATCACGTTCGCGTCGCTCGTGAACGAGTCGATGTTGATGATCATCAGCTGTAGATGGCTCGCCGTTGCGAACTGCCGCACCCGGTTCAGAGCGTTGCTGTCGTACACGTACGAGTCGAACTGAAGACCGTCGAAGAGCTCGCGGAGGTGATCGCGGACCAGCTCGATGCTCGTCATCACGCCTTCGCGTATCGCGACCCGAGGAACGACGATCACGAACTTGCGGAACCCGTACCGGCGGTTGAGCTCGGCGATCGTGCGCAGGTAGACGTACGTCTTCCCGGTGCCGGTCTCCATCTCCACGCTGAAGTCGAGTGGCGCCTCACCATCGGGAATGTCCTCACGCAGAGATTCTGAGATCGGCGGTGACTCATCGGCGTCAGCCGACCCGTCTTGAACGGCGCGGAGGTTCCTGCGCAGCTGCTCCGCCGAGAGCGCGAGGCTGTTCCCGAACACGAGCTCAGTAAATCCGGGCAGGGCGCCCGGCGCACCGTTCTCCCCTGGGAGGGCAGTCGTCTGCTCGACCGCCTCCTGGCCCTCAAACAGCTCGACGACCGCGTTGATTGCGTCGACCTGGTACCGCTGGTTGGCGTCGAACTTGATCTCGACGGCCACGGCTCAGACCGTCTTCATCGCGATGCCGGCTTGCTGGCAGGCGTAGAACGCGTTCGCCTTCGAGGAGTCGTTGTTCGCGAACCCATCCTCGAGGAAGACGAGGACGCGGGGCTTGAGCTCCAGTGCGGCTTCGACAACTTCCTCGGTCAGGTCCAGACCGAGGACAATTGCGACGTCGTGGCAGCGCACGACGTCCACGCCAGCGGCTTCGAGCCACTCCCAGGGCTTATCGAGGCGAACGCCCTCGCTGAGAAGAATCTCGGCGGCGAGATCCGGCCCTTCTGCGTTCCCTCGAATTAGAGTCAAACCCGAGAGATCAAGCTCAAGATTCTCATCATCAGCAATACGGAAGTTGCTCTCCTCGAGGGAAAAGATCCGCAGCCCTTGCTCTTTGGCCCCAACCACGCCTGCCATTACCTTCGCAATCCTGGAGATTGCGATGTCGTTGACGGATTGGTAGCCGGCTTGGAAAGCCTCCGAGGTGTCGTCGAGCGGCTCCGGAATGTTGACGCTGATGCAACGTCGGCGCCCACCGTCCGCTGAGTTCTGGTCGAGCACTGCGTGTGCCGTGCTGCCCGATCCAGCGAAGAAGTCCAGGACAACGTCATCGTCACTAGTTGTTGCTTCGATAATGCGCCTGAGCATCTTGACTGATTTCTGGCCTTTGTACTCCTCGTTCACGCCAAGCAGCTTGGAAACCTTCTCTCCGGAGAAGGATACGATCGCGATGCTGTTCAGGTCGTCGTACTCGTTGCTGTTCCAGGTATCCTCGATCGGGTAACGATCAGGGCGATTCTCGTGGTTAATGAAGTTCAGTAACTCTGCCTGAGCAGCTTTGTCGAGACCAAGCTCATCGAGCTTCGCAGTGACCGTGGAGTCCTTCTTGAGAAGCGGCTTAAAGTGCTCGTTCTCGATGTACTTCTTGATAAAGCCAACCTGGTCTGGATCCCGGGAATAGAACAACATGGTGTCGTGATTGCGAATAAAGTTGTTCGCCTGCGTCTTGTAGCCTGAGAGCCAGCCGATCCGCCAGATGATTTCCCGCTGAAAGTTCGTCTCACCAAAGACTTCGTCCATAAGCAGTCGCAAGCTGGCGACTTCGTTGAAGTCAATGCTCACAAAGATGGCGCCATCCTGCGTAAGCAGGTTGCGTGCGAGCACCAGCCTCGGGTACATCATCGATAGCCACCGGCTGTGCTTCCGCCCGCCCGTCTCGGCGTTGGCCGATCGCATCGCGCCCTCCTCATCCACCTGCCCGGTGAAGTCGAGATACCCCCGGAGCCCATCCGAGAAGTCGTCGTTGTAGACGAAGTCGTTCCCGGTGTTGTACGGCGGATCGATGTAGATCAGCTTGACCTGGTCGTTATAGGCCTTCTGGAGCAGCTTGAGGACCTCGAGGTTGTCGCCCTCGATGAAGACGTTCTCGGCGGTGTCGAAGTCGACCGACCGCTCGAGGTCGGGGACGAGTGCGGCTCGGCTCGGCGTGAGCAGCGACCGCACTGCCTCGTTCTTCCCCGCCCACATGAGCCCGTAGCGTTCGGCGCCCTCCTTGAGGCCGGCGACCTCGGTCCCGGTGAGCTCGCCCAGCCGTGCGGCGTCGAGCACGCCGTCGGCTACGACCCCCGGGAATCGCTCCTCGAGCGCAGCGAAGTTCTCCGCGGCTAGATCCGGGCTTCCGATCTCGACCTTCTCTGGCTCATCAGACACTGCGCTCTCCTCCGCCGCCGACCGCGGCGCGCATCAGGCTAGTCGCTCGCGCGTGCGAGCGTCTGACGAGCTCGCTCGTGCCGTATCGTGGGACTCGATGGAGCGCGCGGGGGACAACGACGGCCCGCCGGCTCTCGAGGGCGAGGCCGCGAAGGCCGTCGCCCATCGGGGTGGCCACACCCAGATAATCGCCGGCGCGGGCTCGGGTAAGACCGAGGTCGTCTCCCAGCGCGTCGCCTCGCTGGTCTCGGACGGTGTCAACCCCTCGGCGATCGTCGCCTTCACCTTCACCGACAAGGCTGCCACGGAGCTCAAGGAGCGGATTCGTGCCCGCGTGGAAGATCGGATCGGTGCCGAGGCGACGGATCGGCTGGGTCAGCTCCAGGTCTCAACGATCCACGCGTTCTGCTTCCGCTTACTCCAGACCCACGTCCCGCTGTTCGAGACGTACTCGGTGCTGGACGAAAACCAGCTCGTGTCGTTGCTCTCGCGGGAGGGCGGGTCGAGCCGGCTCGATCTGAAGCGGTTCGGGCCCGGGGGCCGCAAGTTCAAGGGGATCGATCGGTTCCTGAAGGCCGTCGACGTTGTCGAGAACGAGTTGCTCGACCCAGACAACCTCCCCGACGACGAGTTCAAAGAGACGCTGTTCGCGTACTACGAGGTGCTCGAGCGCTACCGCGCAATGACCTACGGCCTCCAGATCGTGCGCGCGGTGCGGACTCTCGAGGATCCAAAGCTACACGCGCAGATCACGGCGGGCCTGGAGCACCTGATCGTCGACGAATACCAGGACATCAACCCGGCCCAGGAACGGCTGATCGGCCAGCTTGCCAAACCGGTCGGCAGCGCCGACCTGGTGGTGGTCGGCGATGACGACCAGGCGATCTACCAGTGGCGCGGGTCAGACGTGACGAACATCGTCGCATTCCGTCACCAGGGCAGATATCCGGACGCCACGCAGTTCAGGTTGCTCGTGAACCGGCGCTCGCGCCCTCCGATCGTCGAGGTGGCGAACTCGTTTGTGGAAACGATCTCCGAGCGGCTCGAGAAGACGATGCAGCCTGACCGAGCCGAGCTGGGCCCCTCCGTCAACGTGGCCGAGGGATTCGCGAGCGAAGAGGAGGAAGCCGACTTCCTCGCGATGACGATCAAGAACCTCGCTGATCAAGGCGTCCCGTACCGCGCCATGGCGGTCTTGGTCCGTGGCAAGGTCGCATATAGGCGGATCCTCGAGGCGTTCGCCGCGTACTCGATCCCGGTGCAACCGGGCGGGCGCTCGGGCCTGTTCGAGCAGGGTGAAGCAGCGGCGCTGGGTGCCACGTTCGCGTGGCTCGCCGATGTTGACTGGGCGGCGAATCGGTACGACCAGCGGGAGGAGGTGCGCCTCGCGGATCTTGTCGCGCTACATGCGGGGGTGTTTGACCTTGAAGACGAGGCCCAGGGTGAGCTGCGGTCCCAGCTCGAGCAGTGGAAGCAGCGCGTCCCGAGCGAGGCAGCGGACGTCGACCTGATCGGCGAGCTTTATGACTTGCTGGCGCTGCTTGGCGTGCGCTCCTGGGACCTCGACGAGCAGACGCTCAGAAACCGGCTCGGCACGATCGCGCGTTTTGCCGCGGTCCTCGCCGATTACGAGTCCGTAACCCGGCGGGCCAGGCGCGACGCCAACAACCCGGGCGAGCAGGTCGGGGGACAGGGGCGCGGCGAGTGGTACTACAAGAACCTCGCAATTCTGCTCGTCAACTACGCGACCGGCAACTACGACGACTTCGACGGTGAGGCCGGCGACATCACCGACGCTGTCGACCTTGGCACCGTGCACGGTGCTAAGGGTCTTGAGTGGCCAGTCGTCTTCCTCCCGTCGCTCACGGACGGGCGGTTCCCCTCGAGCAGAGTCGGAGAGCGTGGGGACTGGCTGGTGCCGCGCCAGCTGTTCGATGCGCCGCGGTATGAGGGCACGGACGACGACGAACGCCGGCTTTTCTACGTCGCGCTAACACGGGCCCGTGACTGGGTCGGCCTCTCCTCGCACCGGCGGGTCAACAAGCAGCAGCGCGCTCCGTCCCCGTATCTAACACACGTGGCCGAGAGCGTCGAGTCCCCGGGGCTCCCCGACCCGGATGCGCTCGAGTTGGCCGGTTACGAACCGGAGCTCGCGATCACGTACAGCGATCTGGCCGCATACCGATCGTGCCCGCGGAGTTACCTGCTTCGCACCCGTCTCGGGTTCCTGCCGCCGGTTGCGACGGAGCTTGGCTATGGGAACGCGGTCCACCACCTGATGCGGGCCGTCGCCGAGCGCGCTCGTGAGAAGGGCGAGCTGCCGACTCCGCGCGAGATCAACGAGCTGCTCAACACGGACTTCTTCCTGCCCTTCGCAAACAAGGCGGCGCACCGGGAGATGAAGGAGCGGGCACGGCGGCTGGTCTTCAAGTACGTGCGCAACCATCCCGAGGACCTGATGCGGACCTGGGCGACCGAGCGCCCGTTCGAGCTTTACCTAGACGGCATCGTCGTCAGTGGCCGTGCGGACGTGATCTACGACGAGCATCACGGCCAGGCCGACAACCTCGCCATCGTCGACTACAAGACTGCGACTAAGGAGGAGGTGGACCCGCTCCAGCTCCAGGTCTACGCAGATGCGGGACGACGAGAGGGCTTGACGGTGGGAGCCGCGTTCGTCCACGACATGAACGCGGCTGAGCGGCATTCCGTTTCAGTCGACCAGCCCGATGTTGAGGCTGCCGAGGCGGAGGTTCTAGAGCTTCGGGACGGCTTGCGGAGCCGCGACTTCGCGCCGAAGCCCGCGCCTACCAAATGCAGCCGGTGCGACGTGCGCAAGATGTGCAACGCCGCCGTGCTCAGTTGAGGGGGGCTACGCGGCCTTCCTTCTCGAGCATGGCCCAGTAGCGCATGTGCGCGTCGTGGCCCCGGCCTACGGCGTCGGGCTTGCCGGGTGCTTGCTCGGCGCTCGGAACGAGGTTCGCGAGCGTTTCGGGCACGTGGTCGCGCGTGATGAGAATGTGCGCCGCTTGATGGCGCGACGCCATGACGCAGAGGCGGCCGGTATCGAGGTCAAACGCCGTAGGGGCGGTAACGCCGCTCATCGGGTGAACCGCGAGCATCACAGGGCGCTCGACGCCCTGCCACCTCTCGGGCGTGTCGACGCGGACGCCGCGAGCGCGCCCGCCGAGGACGGACTCGATCGCCGCGTTCATCATGCGGTGACTGCTCGTGATGCCAAGGTCGGTCGCGACCAGCTCGCGAGGTTCGCCGACCGAGCGCACGGTAGCATCGCTTGCCAGCAGGTCAACGACCAGCTCGGCGGCCGCAGCCGCAAGCTCTTGATCGACCTCGAGCGGCGGCCCAGCTGGCGGCGTGGGGAGGGTTACGGCGAGTGGGCGTCCGTCCGCCAGCTCTTGGAGGCGGTGGCTCGCTGGCAAATCGACGCCGCGCTCACCAGGGCCGACGTACGGCGCGAAGTTGAAGTCGTAGAACGGCATTATGTACGGGACGGCCTCGAAGGGGAGCCGGCGGCAGGCGGGGAGCGAGCCCGCGTACCCATCCTTCATCAGCGCCTCGTCGCCGAGGACTACGTCTGGCGCCGCTGCGTGTGGGCTCCGAGGGGATGTCTCCCAGCGCCGGACGTCGATTGTCACCACAGGCGGGATCTGCCCCGGATCACCGATGAGCAGGAACCGCTCGCTCACCGTCGCGCACTGCATGAGGTCAACCCAGGCCATCTGCCACGCCTCGTCGACCGCGAGCACATCAAAGGGCCGGTCGACGTCCACGAGGGCCCACTTGGCCGATGTCGAGACCACCACGCCCTCCGCGCCGTGCAGGTCCCTGGTGGCCGTGGTCCAGGCTGCGCCGCTCGGGAAGTCCGGGGGTGGGGGGTGGCCCTGGCTCGCGAATCGCGTCAGCGGCACGGAGGGATCGGTTTCGGCCAGACGGCGCCAGATGTCGTCTGCCTGCGTGTTCGTTTGAGCGGCGACAGCGATTCGGAGATCTGTGGCCAGGCGCGTGAGCGTGCGGATCAATGTGTGCGTTTTTCCGGAGCCGGGTGGCGCCTTGACGACGCCCAGGCGACCGCCGTCGGCGTAGTGCTGGGCCAGGTCGCTCTCGACCTGCGCGACGGCCGCGTCCAGCTCCGCTGTGGTCACCGCGGCTCGTCCTCGATCTGAACGACGTCGTCAACGATCTCGTCTGGCGTGTCATTCGCGATGTCCGCGAGGATCTGCACTCCCGACCTGCCATGGGTCAGCCAGCCTCCTGGGCCGTCCTTGGCCTTCCAGACGCGGTGACTTCGCCGCCGGGTCAGCTCGGCGGCGTCATCGGCGACGAAGGCGATGGATTCGCCGACCCAGGTTTCGTCCGCTGGCTTGCCCCCGATTCCGGTCGCCAGCGGTTTCGTCTTGCGGCCGCTCCACTCGATCACGATCTGGAGCTGGCCGTCCCGCTCGATAGTCCGTACGGCCGCCCAGTGGCCGGCCGAACCCCTCGGAACGATGCGCCCGCCCTCGCGGATCCGATGCAGCGTGTCGCTGGCGAGTTCGATCGTCCACACCGGCCGGGTCGAGCGCCCTTCGCCTTCGTCGGTGACAGCGAGGACCCGGCCGTGGATGGCGCGGCCGTCTCCAATGGCCTCTTCGAAGAGGACGTCGTCGTCGTGGATCAGGCAGTTGATGTAGGCCTCGTCCGACGCGCAGTGGAACAGGTATCGGGAGGCAGCGGCCGACCCGTGGTGGTCGGTCTCGGGGTGGGGGATGAAGGGCGGGCCGGTTGTCTGGTCTGAGCGCTTCAGCTCCCTGGCCTGACACTGCCAGTAGAACTCGCCGAGGGCAACGCGGACGAGCTCGTCGACGCCGGGGTTGGTGGGACGATCGGAATTGGCCAGGACGTCATAAGCCTGCTCGCAAAGGCGCCACCTCCGTTTCAGCTCCGCAATCAACACAGCTGCGATCTCAGCCTCAACCGAATCCACGTCGGCACCCTCGCGGAGCAAATCCCGACGCTTCGCGAGCGGGCCGTCGAGCTCGTCGCGCTCGAGGTTCGGATCCATGGTCGGCGAGACCGGGAACGCTTCTGCTACTTCGGCTGCCGCCATGCGGGTCGGACGATCCCCGTCAGTGAGCAGCCACCCGAGCAGATAGCCGAGGTGTGCCTGCCGGGCGTCCTGGGCCGGGAAGGCGTACGCCTCGCGCAGCGCCTTGCTCGCGTCAATGACGTGTTGGCTACCGGATCGGTTCGAGTCCCGAAACAGCCACCCTGCGAGGCGCCCCAGTGCGTTCAGGAGGTCGACGTTTGCACCGCCGAACGTGGTCTGTGAATACGCGTAATCCAACTGGTGGAACATCGCGACGTGTTGGCCGTTCGGCACCCAGACCTGCCGGAGATCGCTCGGGTCGGCATCCTGGTACAGGGGGTTGATGGTCCAGTTCTCGACGCGGAGGTGCTCGAGTAGTGCCTCCCCGAACTCCACCGCTATCTCTGCTACGTCATCGCGGATCCTCCCGTCCGGAACGCTGGCGATGACCGGCTCGTCTTCGGGATGTCCCCACGCGATGCCCCATGGCCGGGACTCTCCAGCCATCCGGACGAAAGCCACGATCAACGTTTCGCCGGGGCGTGCGACCGCATGGTGCAGCGTCGAGTAGCGCTCGACGGGCCGGCCCGCCTCCCAGGCACGAAGTCGACGGGCAACTTCGACGACCGTCACAGGCTCTCCAGTTGACGCTGAAGATCCGCTTCTCGATCATCGGCAGGCTCCGCCCCGTTCATCAGTTCGACTGCGCGGCTAAGCGTTGTCTCGCCGAGTAGGCGGGCCGCCTCCTCGCCCAAGACGAGTCCGTGCTCCTTCTCGATGTGGGTCTTGTGACATCGGGGCGCCAGGTCGCAGAACGAAAGGCAAGCCTCCGAGTAGGCGGTGTCGGCCTCAAGAACGCGCTGAATGAGCTGCGGTGCGTCGGCCGAGAAGTCGTCGTCACGCACGAGCAACCCGGCCACCTCCTCGAGTCGATCGAAGCCACGTGCCGCGCGTACCGCCTGGTAGCTGAGATCCTCTCCGGGTCTGATCGACGGTTGGTTCGACCCCGGCCACGTGAAAACCAGGAACCCGTCGCGGGCAACGTTGAGGTCAGCGGCCCAGCCGCCGGCATCGACCGCCATCTCAAGCGCATGGCGGTAAAGACCGGCCTGCGCTCGCGCCGTCGCAAGCTCGCGGGCGTCGGTGTGCCCGCCGCGGTCCGGGAATACCTTGATCTCGCCGACGGTGAGCGTAGGTTTGCCGTCCTCCACGACCACGGTGACCGCGTCGATGATCAGGAGCGCCTCAGGGAGGATCACCCCGCGCGGGATCTTGATCATCGGTGCTGCGACGATCGAGGCGGGCTGGGGGTCCCCCTCGCTAAGACCCTGCAGCCAGGTCTGAGTCGCCGCTAGCGCGTCGTCCACTGCGGCCAGGCGAGACCCGCCGTTCATCTTCAGGCGCAGGTCGAGGAACCCAGCTGAGCCTTCGGGCAGACAGGCTCTTCGCTCGAGCGCGGCGCGCAACCGGCTCGCGTCCTCGGCAAAGAGCCCCCACTCGAAGTTGTTGCCGCGCGCGAGGGCGAACGGGGACTGGCCGAATGAGGGCTTCAGCCCGATGGCCTCGGCTGCCTTGTCCAAGCGGACGTTGTGAACCGCCGAGAGCGTGTTCGCGGCGCAGGTGGGGTTCTTCGCCCACTGCTCGAACCGAGCGCGCGTGTTCCGCCGCGCCTCCTCCCGAGTCTCGTCCACCTCCGTCACCCCCAGGATCGTGGCAGAGGGGGCCGCGGAATTCCGCTGCCAAGGGGGGCGTGAAACGGCGTGCAGGAGTTCTTACGGATGAGATCGTGATCTGTCGCCTCTCATCCGACCGTGGGGCCCTCGGAACTATGTTCTGTTGGCACCCTCGATATGAACTCGGCCACGAGCAATTCCACCACGGCTCGCACATGGATGAACGGGAGGACGAGGACGGGCTCGTATGGCAGTGGAACAACCTCGACAATGTGACGGCTTGGCTCGAAGTTGCGCGTGGTGCGATCGAGACCGTGCCGCTGTACCTCTACGAGCACGGAGCGCTGTTGCTCACCACCGAGGATCCGCGGCTCTCGATCGATCCGGGTGGCTGGGACACGACCGCCGTCGGCTTCATCTACACGACGCGCGAGCGAGTCGCCGAGCGACTTCGGCTCAACCCCGCCGGGTGTCGCGGCACTCGGGGGCAGTGGGTGCGGGAGGCGTTGCGCGACGAGGTCCGCGAGTACTCGCTCGCTCTTGACGGCTTGGTGTCCGCCTCTTAGCGGTCCAGCGCCTGGGCTGATCCCACGAGCTCCGCCACCTGCACCGCGGCCTCCGCCTGCATCCCCGGCACCACATGCGCGTACTGCCTCAGCGTGAACGCCGGCGACTCATGCCCGAGGCGCTCGCTGATGACTTTGACCGGGACGCCGGCCTTGATCGCGATCGTCGCGTGGGTGTGGCGGAGGTCGTGGAGCCGGATCCGGCGCAGGTCGGCCTTGGCGACGATGCGGTCGAACGCCTGGCTGAAGCTCTGCGGGTGGAGCGGCTCGCCGTTCTCCTTCGCGACCACGAGGTCGCCGTCGCGGTAGTCGCTGCCCCATAAGTCGCGCTCGGCCTGCTGGCGGGCGCGGTGCTCGCGGAGCAGCGCGACGGTCTCGGGATCGAGGTCGACGACGCGCGCCTGGTGGCTCTTCGGGGAGGCCTCGAGGATCGCGTAGCTGACGGTCACGACGGCGTTTCGGACCGAGAGCCGCGCGGCTTCGAGGTCGATGTCTGCCCAGCGCAGGCCGAGGACCTCGCCGCGGCGCATGCCGGTCATCACTACGAGGCGCCAGGCGGCCTCAAGCCGCGTGCCGCGCACCGACTCCAGGAATCGCGCGAGCTCGTGCGGCTCCCAGCAGCAGATCTCGCGCCGCTGGTGGCGGTTCGGCCGCGGCGGCTTCGCCCGCTCGGCGACGTTCGCTGCAGGATGCCTGAATCCACGGCGTCTGAGAGCGCCTTGTGGATCGTCGCGTGGATGTAGCTCACGGTCTTCGGGGTGAGCGGACCACGCTCACCGCCGCGGGCGAGGAGCTCGCCGTAGAGCGCGTTCAGGTGTGCCGTGGTCAGCTGCTGGAGCGGCCGCGCGCCGAGCCTCGGGAGCACGTGTGTCTCCATGCTCGAGCGGTACGAGTCGAACGTGCTCGGCTTGATCCGCGCCTCGATCATCGGTAGCCAGCTCGCGCGGACCCACTCGGCGAGCGTCGTCCGGTCGGGGGCGACGTAGGAGCCTGAGTGGAGGTCGTTGACGAGCTTCGCCCGGGCGACCTCGGCCTCGCGGCGGGTGCGAAAGCCGCCGTGCCACTTCTGGCGCCGGCGGCCATCCGCGTCGCGGCCGGTGTCGAGGACGACGTACCAGCGGGTTGTCTCCGTGCCGTTGCTCGCCCTGCGGACGCGCTTGTGGATATGGCCGCGCATCAGTGGGCCTCGAGCCAGGAGAGAAGGGCGGGGACGAGGACGACGAGCCGGCGCCCGAGTCGGCGGGTCGGGAACTCGCCGCGGCGGGCGGCCTCGTAGGCGGCGGTCCGCCCGAGTCCGAGCAGTCGCGCGGTCTGCTCAATCGTGATCGTCGCCTTGCCGGCAAGCTGGTCGAGCCGGGGTTGCGTAGCCTGTTTCATGTCGGACCTCCTAGTCAGGTTCCGGCCGGGCCCCGGGGTGTTCGCGCACCGCCGGGGCCGACTTCTTGGTTCTGAGCGTCCGTCGGACGGAACTGTCTATGTCCTTAGACGCCGATGGCGCCCCGGGTAAACACCGAGGATCTGATCGACGCGCATGAGGTGGCGGAGATCCTCGGCCTGTCGCACAGCAACTCGGTCAGCCTCTACCAGCGCCGCTACGCGGACATGCCGCGGCCGGTCGTGGAGCGGGGAGGCGGGAAGACCAAGCTCTGGCTGGGCCCGGAGATCGAGCGGTGGGCTCAGGATCGGGGAGCGTGATGCGCTCGCAGCTTCGTGTCCGCTCGGGTGAGTCGTCGGGCACCTGGTCTTGCAGCGGTCAGGGGAGCTTGCCCGCCGTCCACTGGCGCGTATACACTTTCCGCACTGCTCCCCGTCGTCGGGGCCTTTGTGCCCGGATTGGCGGGGATTATCTCTTTCAGCGGCGGAACGCTCTGCGTCCGGGAACTACGATCCTGCGATGGCCGCTCGCGTCGCCGTCTTCCTCGACTACCAGAACGTCTACATGGGCGCTCGGAGCGCCTTCCACGCTCATGGCACTGCCCACCAAGATGGGCAGATCGATCCGTGTCGCTTGGCCAAGCTCCTTGTCTCGAAGGGCCCGCCGGATGTCGATCGCGAGCTGAGCGAGGTGCGCATCTACCGCGGGCAACCCGACCCCCAGAAGGATCCGCGGGGATACGCAGCCAACGATCGCCAGTGCAATCACTGGCGCACCCTGCCGAACACGACGGTCATCACGCAGACGTTGCGGTACCCGTACGGCTGGCCGCGAGAGAAAGAGCAGGAGAAGGGGATCGACGTCAAGCTCGCAATTGACCTCGTGGCCGGCGCCGTGCGCCGCGACTACGAGGTTGCGATCCTCATGTCGACCGATACGGACCTGAAGCCAGCCCTTGAGTTTGTCCGCGACCTTGAGGGCAGGCCGTATCCGCGCTGCGAGGTCGCCGCGTGGTCGTCGTCCGACAGCTACTCGCGGCGGCTGAGCATCCCAGGCCGTCAGATCTGGTGCCACTGGCTCGTCGAGTCTGATTACCGGTCCGTTGCCGACCCGACGAACTACGCGGAGCCTCTCGAGTAACCCATGCCCTCCTCGGTCAGGTCGATCTTCGCCGCCGCAGAGCTCGAGCCGGATGGCTCGGTCAGCTGGGGCGAGCCGATCCCGGCGCCGGAGTCGGGACCCACAACCGGCGTGTACGCGATAGCCGTGACAGCTGACGTCGGCGCCAGAGACAACCCGCACCCGATCTGCCCGCGTTCCGAGAACGCGCTCAACGCCCTCCTCACTGCCCGACCGGAACTCCGCCTGGACGGCGAGAGGCCGGATCCCGAGTCGCTCGCCGACCGGCTCGCAGCGTTCTGGTTGCGTGACGCGCCTGTGCTGTACATCGGCCTCGCCGGCCCGCGCAGGAGCGCAGCAAGGCCGGAAGAACTGTCGGACCGGGTTGCCGAGTACTACGCGACCCCGCTCGGGGCACGGTCACCGCACGCCGGTGGGTGGCCGCTCAAGGCGCTCTCCATCCTGGACGACCTCGTCGTCCACTACGCCTACTCCTCGGATGTCGCTGGTGCTGAGCGGGCGATGCTCAAGGCGTTCGCGGCCGCTGTTTCGCCGACCGCTGCGACCGACATTCATGACCCCGATCATGTGATGCCGTTCGCAAACCTCGAGCATCCCCCTGGGGTTCGGAAGGGTCACGGGATCAGCGGAGCCACCGAGCCACGGCGACGCAAACGCAGCAGAGGCGACGGCACCGGTTCTCGGGTCGCCCGCCTCGAAGTCGGCCCCGCCCACCAGCGCGCCGCTTGACACGCCGGATGGGTCGATGACGCAAGTCGTCACCGAAGGCGATCGAAACAGTGGCATCATCCGAATTCCGAGGGAAGCGAAGCGCCTGTTCCCGGCGGCGAAGGCACGTGTCAAGGTGGAGCTGCGCGGCGAGGACATCGGCGACCGTCGGTGGGATCCGCGCGCTGGCCCTGACCGGGAGAGGTCAGGCGTCCTCGGGGTCGGGAAGCCAGCGGCCCAGGGCCTCGCCGTGGGGGTCAGATTGGTCGTAGCGCGAACGAAGGACGGGGTTCGACTCAGGTGATCCGTGTCAAACGCACGTCAAACGAACCGCGACGGACGGGGCGGTTTCGAGACGGAGGGACGGACGATTCTGGGCCGGAATCCCGCACGAACAAGCGGTTCACCCGGATCCAGCCGAACGGGCGATGACGCTCCCTCCCGGCTCATAACCCGGCTGCGTCCTCGTCGCTCAGCTCGCTCAGGTCGAACGGCTCGAGATCGGCGATCGCCGCGACGTGTTCCTCGGCGACACGCGCCGCATGGGAGTCGTCGCGATACAGCTCGCGTCGGTCGATCGCAGTCCTCAGCAGCCACCGAACCTGCTTTGAGGTCGTCGCGTAGTAGACGCCCCAGACCTCCTCTAGCGGCAGGCTCCCGACCACCTCGTGGACGATTGCCGCCCAAGCTTCCTCATTCGGGAAGCCGAGCGCCGCCAGCGCTGAGCCGGTACACCAATCGAAGTCCGAGGCGCCACCGACGAGCATCGCATCGAAGGCGCTGAGCCCCGATAGGTCGCCCGACCCACGGAGCGCCGGGTTGTCGGCCAGCAGCCGGAACCGCGCGGGCCAGGACGGGCGTTGCTTCGAGGTCAGACCGTATCTATGCCCAGCCGAATCGGTTTCGGCTTCTGCTTTGCGGTGCTGAGCGATCCCCCTCAAGAAGCCGTTGCGCACCCCCGGCAAATCTGCTCTGATCTACGAAATGGCCGAAAGCAAGCTTCCCTATCTCAACGCATACGGAAATATCAAGCGCGCACTTGACAAGATCAAGACGGCGGCGACCCCCACCCGGTTCTCGCAGGACTTTCTCGAGAACACACTCGGAATGACCGGGGGCGGTGCCCGCCCGCTGATCCCTTTCTTCAAGCGAACCGGATTCCTTGGATCGGACGGCACCCCGACTCAGCTCTACCGCGAGTTCCGCAACCCGGCACTGTCAGGTGCTGCTGCCGCGAAGGCGCTCAAGACCGGTTATGCCCCGATCTACGAGATGGACGAGGAGGCCCATAGGCGCGATGCAACAAAGCTGAAGGGGTTGGTCGTTCAGGCGACTGGAGCCGATGCGGATGCGCCGTCAGTGAAGGCGATCGTCAAGTCTTTCGACGCACTAAACGGATTTGCGGACTTTTCCGCCGTCGATGAGGAGGTCGCCCCTGATGACAATCTCGAGGACGGCAGCGGCAACGGAGCTGGAGGAGGAGCAGAAGAGGGAGAGAGGCAGGTCACGCTTACCGGTCTCAATCTCGGCTACACGATCAACCTCCATTTGCCGGCGACATCCGACGTCGCCGTATACAGCGCGATCTTCAAGAGCCTTCGCGAGAATCTACTTCGAGATCTCTAGCCATGTCACCGAAGGAGACCGCCGAGAACACCCTCAAGCGTTTCGTATTCTCCAATCATCTTGCGGAGCGCGAGCTCGACCGGATCGAAGCCGAGAACGACATTGACCTCAACCGCGACCATCGGCGGCTGGCAGCCGAGGAGGATTACTACCCCCAGATCGAACAGTCGATTCGCGCAGAAGCAGCCACGATGGCCCCCCATTACGAGGTCTTCTATTCGCTCGAACGGACCATTAGGGGCTTGATCGTCGACACTTTGAAGGCCGCCGAGGGCGAAGCTTGGTGGGCGAGCGGACGCGTTCTGCCAGCAATTCGGAGTTCCGCTGAAGCGCTCCAACAGGCAGAGATCGACAAGGCGGTGACTCCTCGCTCCGATCATCCGATCGACTACACGACCTTTGGCGAGCTGAGTCAGCTGATGACCTCGAACTGGGATCTCTTCGATCAGACCTTCTCCAGCAAGAAGGCCGTGGAGCGCGTGATGGCGAGTCTCAACACGCTGCGTGGGCCTATCGCGCATTGCAGCCCCCTGGCAGAAGACGAGATCGTTCGCCTTCGTCTCTCGGTACGTGACTGGTACCGGCTCCAGGAATAGGCGCGCCTGCCGGGGGGCGCGACGGGGGCGCGCGGCAGCAGCCGAACTGGGCCGCCAAGAGAAAAACGCTGCGTTAGCGGGGTTTTCCTAGCGCGCCCGACTGGATTCGAGCCAGTGACCTTCGGTTTCGTAGACCGAATGACATCCCGAGCCACGAACTCATCCACGCGACGTGGGGCCGGGCTCTTGCTCAGCGGCCCGTGGAATTACCCCATCTGGGGGAGGTTCCGCGGTTCCGGTGGGGCGGTTCCGGACGGGGCGCGGCCGGCGATCAGCGCAGGCGGATCCGCTCCTTCGCCTCGTTGAACGTGTCGCCGGCGCGGGCGGTGAGCTTGCGGCGGCCGTGGCCGCGGACGCGGAGGACGGCGCGGCCGGAGCGGCTCGTGGTTGCCCTGGTGCCGCCGATCTTGACGGTCGCGTTGCGGACCGGGCGCCTGTCGCCGTAGACGTCGGCCTTGACGCGGACGGCGATCCGGTTCCCCTTGCCCTTGCCGCGGACGCGGGTGCGGACCTGGAGGTCGCTGCGCTGCGGCAGGTCGTCGTAGCAGGGGCCGAGCTCGGGCAGGGGCGGCGCCTGCTCGCCGTCGTAGACGGCGATGAAGTGACCGGTCTTGGCGGGCAGCGGCTGGGCGCCGTTGTTGACGATCAGGTCGGCGTCGAGCGAGCCGGTGTGCTCGCCGGTCACCTCGATGTCGGCCTTGATCGTCCAGTACGACCCGGAATTGGTGCTGGTCACCTCGTAGGGGCCGTCGACGAACGTCTTGCCGTCGGCCGAGTAGTCGTGGAAGGTCGCCTTCCAGGTGCCGGCGGCGAGGTTGCCGCTGTAGGCGATGTCGGCGGTGCCGCCTCCCTGGCCCTCGACGGTGACCGTCGCGTTCGAGCCGGTCGTCGCGACGTACTCGCTCGGCGGCGGCGCCCAGTCGCCGACCCGCGATGGGACGATCCGCTCGGGCTTCGTCGCCCGGCGGTCGATCCGCGCGACCATGATCCGGCTCGGGACGAGGCCCTTCTGGCCGACGTGCTCGGAGGCGCCGGCGGGCGGCCGCTTGCGGAGCCGCTCCTGAAGCAGGACGCTGCGACTGTCGGGGCTCCAGAACTGGTTGCCGGAGAGGTTGTTGCCGGGCGTCAGCCGGTTGCCCGGGTAGACGTTGAGGGGCTGGCCGAGCAGCCTGCCGCCGCGGTCGCCGGCGGCGCCGAGCAGCCAGGGCGAGAGGTCGCACTGAAAGCCGGGCCAGGTCGAGACGTAGTGGGGGGCGAGCGCCGCGAACGCCGGCATCTCGACGAACGGCTCGATCTCGGGGATCCACGACATCGCGTCCATCCGGTGGCGAGTCCGCCACGAGTAGAGCGCGTAGAGATCGCCGTCGGGCGAGATCGCGCCGTCCTCGTCCCAGTCGTGGTTGGCGGTCAGGCGGGTGATCTTGCCGTCCGAGAGGCGGATCTTCAGCGCGTCGACGTTGAACTGCGGGCCGCCGACGACGATCGCCGCGGCGCCGCCGTCGGCGAAGCTCTTGAGCTCGTAGAGCTGGTTGTTGTTCGCCCAGCCGACGGGGTCGGTGTCGGTGAGCGTCGCCGGGCCGGGTGGGTTGATCGCCTTCTGGTCGGTGACGACGTAGCGGTCGGACTGGCGCTCGAGCCGGCCGACGATCATCACGGTGCCGTCGAGCCGCAGGTCCATCCAGCCGAGGTGCCTGCCGTCGGGGGCGAGGTGCCAGGTGCGGCGCTGGACGATCAGCGGCACCGAGGGCCCCTTGTCCTCGGACATGTCGACCGGCAGGTAGCTGTGGTCGCGGCAGCGGTAGATCGACGGCGCGCACTCGAGGACGAAGGCGTCGGCGTTCGGCCCCGAGTCGACGCCGGCGAGGCCGCCGAGCTCGTGGCTTACGAAGAGGCGCTTCTCGTCCGGGAAGGCGTAGGTGAAGCCGCCGATGATCTCTGGGGCATCGGCGAAGCCGCAGGTGATGCAGGTCGGCTTCGAGCCGTCCCTGCGGGCGACCCACCGCGTGCCGTCGAGCTGGTTCTGAAAGACGATGTGGGAGCCGTCCGGCGTCCAGGTCGGAAGCCAGGGCTGGACGCGGTCGGGGACCTGGAGGGCGTCGCGGTCGATCGGGTAGAAGGCGGGCTTGTCCTTGCTCGCCGCCGCCGTGCCCGTGCCCGCGAGCAGCGCGAGCGCCAGCGCGGTCGCCGCGATCGTCCCGATCCGCCTCATCTCATGTCCTCCCATTGCCGATTGCAGTCTCGCCAGAGCGGCGGAAAGCTTCTCGCCGCTGCCTCGTGGTGGAACATAACATGATTTCATCTCACATGCATACGTCGTGGGGATGCGTCGCGTCAACCCGGTACGCTGCGCCCGCGATGAGCGTCGAAGCAACCACCTCGCGCGCCTACGAGCAGCTCCGCGCGGAGGAGCGCGGCGCCGAGGCGGAACCCCGGGCCACCCCCGCCGACGCCTTCCGGGCCGCGGTGCGGATGTTCATCGACGGGCCCCGACTCGAGATGGGGCCGCTCGCGGCTGAGCTCGGGATCTCGAAGGCGACCCTCTACCGCTGGACGGGGTCGCGCGAGCAGCTGCTCAGCGAGGTGCTCACCTACCTCGGCGAGCAGTCGGTCACGATCGGGCTCGAGCGGGGCGAGGGTCGCGAGGGACCCGAGCGGATCGAGGCCTTCTTCCGCGGATTCGTCGGCGCGATCGTCAACTTCGAGCCGCTGCGCCGCTTCGTCCGCAGCGAGACGCCGCTCGCCTTCCGGCTGCTGACGACCCGCGGCGGGCTCGTGCAGTCGACGGTGGCGCGGCGGATCGCCGAGCTGCTCGAGTCCGAGCGCGAGCGCGGCACGCTCGCCCTCCGCGCCTCCGCCGCCGACCTCGGCTACGCGATGACCCGGATCATCGAGGGCTTCATCTACAACGACGCGATGGCCGAGATCGACACCGACATCGACACCGCGGTCGAGATCGTCTGCCTGCTCGTCGATCGGCCCGACCACTCCTGACTTCCAGGCGGCTTAGTAGGTTTCCCGCATGGACGAGATCTTCTGGATCCCGATCGGCGCGATCGTCGCCGGGCTGCTGCTCGGCATGATCGTCGGCGCCCGCTCGCGGAGCAGCTCGGCCGGAAGCGGGGCGCTGGTCGGCATCGCGCTGGCGATCATGGCGACCTTCCCGCTCTGGGCGATCGGCCTCTCGAACGCCTGAGCCCCTGGGCCCGGCGGGGGCGGGCCCGGTGCCCGGCGGGGTTGACCGGGCATGGCGATCCTCGTCGAACCGCTCGAGGGAGCCGAGCTCGATCGGCTGATCACGGCGCTTCTGAACGCGACCGGGGCGGTCCATCAGGTCGTCGGGCGCGGGATCGCGGCCGGCGGCGAGGGGGTCGAGGTGATCGGGCGGAGCGCCGAGCGGCTGCGGGCGATCCTCGCGGTGGTGGCCGAGCACCACGGCGACGAGGAGCTCCGGGTGATCACCGAGTTCCTCGCGATCGCGACGCTGCTGATCGCCGAGGAGGAAGGGTTCGCGGCGGCTTTCCGCCCCGACGACGACGACCGCGACGATCCTGATGACCTGCATGCAGATTGGGTGTGATGCATGCGCGTTGGTAGCATGAGGGCAGTGAAGACGATCCAGATCCGCAACGTGCCCGACGACGTCCACGCCGAGCTCCGGGTCCGGGCCGCCCGGGCCGGCATGTCGCTGTCGGACTACGCGCTCGCCCAACTCGAGCGGACGACCGAGAAGCCGCCGCTCTCGGAGGTCCTCGAGCGGGCGAGCAGGCGACCCGGCGGCGTCAGCGGAAAGCTCATTGTCGAGACGATCCGGGCCGGGCGCGACGCGCTCGATTGACGCATGCTCGTCGTCGACGCCTCGGCCGTCGTTCGCGCCATCGGTGAGACCGCCGCCGCGGGCGAGCTTCGCGAGCGCCTCGACGACGATGGCGAGCTGGCGGCTCCGCACCTGATCGATCTCGAGGTCCTGCAGGCGCTGCGACGGTTCGCGCGGAGCGGCGATCTCAGCCCCGATCGCGCCCAGATCGCGATCGGGGACTTCGAGGACCTCAGCCTGACGAGGTATCCGCAGGTGGCGCTGCTCGATCGGATCTGGGCGCTCCGCGACCGGTTGAGCGCCTACGACGCGGCCTACGTCGCGCTCGCCGAGGCGATCGGCGTGCCGCTCGTCACCTGCGACGCGAAGCTCGCCTCCGCCGCCGCGGGCATCGCCGCGGTCGAGCTCTTCAGCCCGGTCGACTGACCGCAGTGCGGATCCGCGGAACTACCCCACTTGGGGGAGGTTCCGCGGTTCCAATCGCTGTCGCGGCTTCTGGGTCATCCGCTGCGACCGCTCAACACCGTCGGCGGCGGGGTCGGCAAGCTGACGTGGGCGGGTGCCCGGGCGGGCGGAGCGGCGCCGGGGTGTCTGGGGAGGCGCCGCGCACGGAGCCGGGGCGACGCAATGTACGATCTATACATCATGCGTAGAACTCAGATCTACCTGGATGAGTCGCAGGGTGAGCGCTTGGCCCGCTCGGCGACGGCCGGCGGGACGACCGTATCGGCGCTGATCCGCGCGGCGATCGACGCCTACCTCGACGGCCCGCCGTCGAGCGAGGAGCGACTGCGGCGGTTCCGCTCTGCCGTCCGCGAGGCGGCCGGAACGTCGCCCGATCTCCCCCCTGGGGACGAGTACGTCGAGGCGATCCGACCCGACTACCGGATCCGGGAGCGGGCCCTGCGCGGGAACGACTCCGGGTGAGGCACCTGCTCGACACCTCCGTCCTGATCGATGCGCTCAGAGGAGACGAGGAAGCGGTTGGGTTCCTCGCCGGGCTCGCGGAGGTCCCATGCTGCTCGGAGGTGACGCGGACCGAGGTCCTGCGGGGCGTCCACTCCGGCGAGCGCCGCGCCGTGGCTCGGCTGTTCGAGTCCCTCGATTGGATCGTCGTGGACGAACGGACCTCGCAGACCGCCGGCGAGCTCGGACGGACGTGGCGCCAGAGCCACCCGGGGATCGACACCGCCGATCTGCTGGTCGCGGCATCGGCGGAGCTGGCCGGCGCGGTGCTCGCGACCGCGAACGTGCGGCACTTCCCGATGTTCGAAGGACTGCAGCCGCCGTACTGAGTCGTCGGCGGGCATCCGCGGTCGGCGGCACGACTCAGCCGGGCCGAGACCGTTCGCTCAGCCCTCCCCCACCTCGTAGCCGGCTGCGGCCAGGGCGTCGCGGAGCTCCGCGGTGTGCTCGGGGCCGCGGGTCTCGAGGACGAGGTCGACCGAGGTCTCGCTGAGCGGCAGCTCGGCGATGTCGCGAACGTGGGAGACCTCGAGGATGTTGGCGCCGGCGGCGGCGATCGCGGCGAGCAGGTCGGAGAGCCCGCCGGGGCGGTCGGGGACGCGGGTGGTGATGCGGACCCGGCGGCTCGCGGTGATCTCGTGGCGGTTGATCGCCGCGGCGAGCAGGCGCGGGTCGACGTTGCCGCCGGAGAGGACGACCGCGGTGGCGCCCGCCGGGGCCGGCTCGACGGCGCCCGCCAGCAGCGCGGCGAGGCCGATCGCGCCGGCGCCCTCGGTGACGAGCTTGGTGCGCTCAGCGAGCCGCACCATCGCCTCGACGATCGCCTCGTCGCCGACGGTGAGCATGCCGTCGAGCCAGCGCCCGAGCAGCGGCAGGGTGAGCTCGCCGGGGCGCTTGACCGCGATCCCGTCGGCGATCGTCTGCGCGTCGGCGACCTCGACCGGCGCGCCGCGGGCCAGCGACTCGGCGACGGCCGCGCAGCCGCTCGCCTGCACGCCGAAGACCTCGATCGAGGGGTCGGCCGCCTTCAGCGCGATCGCCGTGCCGCTCGCCAGCCCGCCACCGCCGACCGGGACGACGACCCGCCGCAGGCCCGCGACCTGCGCGGCGAGCTCGAGGCCGACCCCGGCCTGCCCGGCGATCACGTCGGGGTCGTCGAAGGGGTGGACGAAGAGCAGGCCCTCGGAGGCGGCGGCCTGGCGCGCGGCGGCGACGCAATCGTCCACCGAGGCGCCGCCGAGGACGACCTCGCCGCCGAAGGCGCGGACCGCCTCGACCTTGCCGATCGCCGCCGCCTCCGGCATGTACACCCGGCAGCGAACGCCGCGCGCCCGGGCCGCGTAGGCGAGCGACTGGGCGTGGTTGCCGGCGCTGCCGGTGACGACGCCCGCGCAGGCGGTCGGATCTACCCCGCGCAGCTTCGCGAGCGCGCCGCGCAGCTTGAACGAGCCGGTCCGCTGGAGGTTCTCCGCCTTCAGCACGATCTCGCCGCCGATCTCGCGGCTGAGGCTGCGCGAGGTCATCGCCGGCGTCTCGCGGACGAGCTCGCGCGAGGCCGCGTGGACGGCGCGGAGGCCGTCGAGGTCGAGCTCGACGCTCACCCGAGGGCGACGGCCGCGGCGATCTCGACGCTCGCGCCGAGCGGCAGGCCCGCGACCTCGACCATCGCGCGGGCGGGCGGCCCGGTCGCGAACCGCTCCGCGTAGGCGGCGTTGACCTCGGCGCCGGCGGCGAGATTGGTGACGTAGACGGTGACCATCAGCGCCCGGTCCAGGCTCGTGCCGGCGGCCGCGCAGACCACCTCGAGGTTCTCGAGGCATCGCGCGGCCTGCTCGCCTGGGCCGGCCTCGACCAGCCTGCCGGTGTCGGGGTCGATCGGGACCTGGCCCGAGCAGTAGAGGACGTCGCCGTGGGCGACGGCGTGCGAGTAGGGCCCGGCCGCCTCCGGTGCCCCGATCGCCTCGACCGTCCGTCGTTCCGCCATCGTCAGCTCCTCTCCCTCGATCAGGTCGCGTCGTCGAGGCCGACCGTAGCGGCGGGCCCCTGCCCCAGTCTCCCGGACCCGGGCGGCGCGGGGATCGGCTTGCGCGGGAGGCGCACGTTGGCGAACCCGGCGAGGGCGATGAAGATCGCCATCGCGACGAACGCGGCATCGCCGTTGCCGTCGGAGAGCGCGGCGCCGAACACGGGGATGACCGCGATCGGGATGGCGCTGCCGACCAGGCTCATCAGCGCGACCGGCTCGGTCGGCTCCCGCGGCCAGAGGCGCTGGGCGGCGAGGATCATCACCGCGTACGGGAGGGCGAAGCCGGCGGCGATGAGGATGACCGCGGGCAGCGCCACCGCGAGCGACTGGTCGAAGGCGATCGCGACGATCCCGGCGCTGGCGAGGAGCGGCATCACCCCGGCGAGGACCGCGTCGGGGATCCCGGCATCGTTGAGGCGGGCGCCGCCGAAGCGGAAGAGGCCGGAGGCGGCGAAGAGCAGGAAACCGAGCAGGCCCGCCACCGCGAGCTGCATGCCACCCTGGACCGAGAGGAAATGGACGAGCCAGGCGCCGATCGTGAGCGGCGCGGCGAACATCGCGACGAAGAGCAGCGCCAGGCGCCAGACGGCGGCGCTGCGGACGGCGGCGGCGAGAAAGCCCCCGCCGGTCAGCTCGAGCTCGATCCTGCGGTCGGCGGGCAGAACGGTCAGCGCCGACAGGCCGGCCGCCGCGGAGACGAGGAAGCCGACCCGCCAGTCGATGCCGGCATCGGCGAGGACGCTGCCGGCGCCGAGGCCGAGCGCGATGCCGCCCTGGAAGGCGCCGCCGAAGAGCCCGACGCCCTTGATGCCGCCGACCGTGCGGGCGAAGACAGGCCCGACCGCAGCGATCACTCCGAGCCCGAGGCCGGCGAGGACGCGACCGGACGCGAGCGCCCAGAAGCCCGGCGCGGCGGCGAGGACCAGACAGCCGGCGCCGACCAGGACGGCGCTCAGCCGCAGGCTGCGGATCACGCGGATGCGCTCGGCGAGCTTCGGCCCGCCGGCCTCGCCGGCGATCGTGCCGATGAAGAAGAGCGTGCCCGAGATCAGGCCGACGCTGGCGAGCGAGAGGTCGAAGGCGCTCGCCAGATCGGGGACGATCGGGGCGATGTTGCCGGCGCCCCAGGCGCTGCCCGCCGCGAGCAGGAGGATCGCGGTCGCATCGCGACGGCTGAGCGCCGGTTCCGCCGGTTCGCCCGATTCGCTCACTTGCGCTTGCGCTTGGCGACCCTGAGCTCGTCCCGCGCCCGGCTCGAGCCGAGGCTCGTCAGGACATCGACCGCGTAGACGGTGAACCGGTAGCGACCCCGGCCGAGCCCGCCGTAGGTGACCGGCGAGCTGCAGGGGGCGATCAGCCCGTGGCCGGTCAGCTTGCAGGTGAACATCGCCGTGCGGTCGGCCGAGAACTCCCAGGTCGCCGTCGCGGTCCCGTGCCCGCGGACCTTCAGCTTCGCCGGCGGCGAGCTCGTGAACGCGACCTGCGGCGGCGGCACGTCGCGGCCTGCC
Organism: Actinomycetes bacterium; assembly: GCA_016861045.1. Lineage (GTDB taxonomy): Bacteria > Actinomycetota > Thermoleophilia > Solirubrobacterales > 70-9 > RHKX01. The sequence continues at coordinate 28,140 of BOKP01000004.1, forward strand.
GCGAGGGCGGACGCGGCGAGCGCCAGCAGCGCCGCAGCGGCGGCGAGCATGACGAGGCGGGTCCTCCCGGCGACCCCACGCGAAGTCATGGCCCGACCCTAGCGCGGTTCGGCGCTCCGGCGGGGCGCCGGGTACAGCGGTTCGTTGCCGACCGGTTCCACTATTGTTACATCACGGCTTCGGAGGTGATGTAACGTGGCGAGGATGAAGCGCCTGCAGATATCGCTCGAGCCCGAGCTCGATGAGGAGCTCGGGCTCGCCGCCGCGGCGCAGGGGGTCTCGAAGGCGGAGCTCGTCCGGCGCTCGCTGCGGGATCGCCTGCGACCGCCGCCCACGGTCGAGCTCCCGGTGAGCAGCAGCCGCGGCGATCTGCGCCCCGGGATCGACCTCGCTGACGGCCGGGCCCTGCGCGAGACCATGGACGGCCTGCGCGAATGACGGCTCCGCGCGATCAGCCCCTGCTCGTCGACACGAATCTGCTCGTCTACGCCTTTTGCCCGGAGCGGCCGGAGCACGCTGCGACGCGCGCGTGGCTGGCCGAGGCATTGCGCGGGCCGCGGCCGACCGCCCTGACGAGCTCCGCCCTTGCCGCGTTCGTCCGGATCGTCACCCACCGCAGGATCTTCGGTGACCCGGCGGGGATCGACGAGGCCCTCGGCTTCATCGCCGTGCTGCGCGGCGCGCCGGCCGTACGGGCGATCGAGCCGGGGGACGGGTACCCCTCACTGTTCGACCGGATCTGCAGCTCCCTTCACCTGCGCGGCGACGAGATCCCGGATGCCCATCTCGCGGCACTCGCGATCGAGCATGACGCCGACCTCGCCACGCACGACCGTGGGTTCGAGCGCTTCCCCGGCCTTCGCGTTGTCGACCCGCTCGCCTGAGCGGCTGGTTGACTGTCGGTTGTGAGGCTCGAGACCGAGCAGGGAGCATTGATCGAGCCCGGTCCGGGGACCGGCGAGCGGTTCGAGGGCGAGGCGACGATCGAGCGCCTCCGCTTCCTCTCCGCCGACGGCGGCTTCGCCGTCGCCGAGGCGGTCCTCACCGACGGCACCGAGATGCCGCTCGCCGGGCCGATCGGCCACCTCGCCGCGGGCGAGCGGGCACTCGTCCGCGGGGCCGTCGTCCACCACCCCCGACACGGCCTCCAGATCACGGTCGCCGAGGCCCAGCCGCTCGACCCGGCCGGGGCCGAGGGCGCCCGCCGCTACCTGCGATCGCTGCCCGGGATCGGTCCCAAGCGCGCCGCCGAGCTCGTCGCCGCCCACGGCGAGGACGTCTTCGGGGTGATCGACGCCGACCCGGCCGCCGCCTTCGCGGCCCTCCGCGGCGTCGGGCTAAAGACGGCCGAGCGCGCCGCCGAGGAATGGACCGACCGCCGGATGGAGCGTCGTCTCTACACCCTGCTCGCCCCGCACGGGCTCTCCCGCCACGTCGGCGAGGTCGTCGCCCTGCACGGCTCCGGCGCCGCCGACCTCGTGCTCGAGGACCCCTACTCGCTGACCGCGATCTCCGGGATCGGGTTTCAGAGCGCCGACCGGCTCGCGGTCGCCAACGGGGTCGAGCCGGGATCGCGGTCGCGGACGCGGGCCGCCGCCACCCACGCCCTCCGCGACGCCGAGAATCGCGGCCACACCCACCTCCCCCGCGCCGAGCTGATCGGGGAGATGCGGTCGCTGCTCGGAGCCGAGCCCTCCCTTCCCCACCTCGAGGGCGACGAGTCGATCGTGGTCGAGGACGGGCTCGTCTACCGCGAGTGGACCTGGCGGGCGGAGCGCTGGCTCGCCGCGACCCTGGCCGCGATGGCGCGGGCGGAGCCCGCCTGGAGCAGGCCGCCGGTCGAGGGCGAGGCGGCCGGGCTCAACTGGCAGCAGCTCGACGCCGTCCGCAACGCGATGACCTGCCGGCTCAGCGTCATCACCGGCGGCCCCGGCACCGGCAAGACGCACCTGACCCACGCGATCGTCGAGATGGCCGCCTCGAGGCGCCTGAGTCTGCGCCTGCTGGCGCCGACCGGGCGGGCGGCGCGACGGCTCGCGGAGGCGACCGAGGGGGCGCCGACGGCGACGATCCACAAGGCGCTCGAGTGGATCCCCGGGGAGCTCCCCGGCCGCGACGAGGACGCGCCGATCGAGGCCGACCTGGTGATCGTCGACGAGGCCTCGATGCTGTCGCTCGAGATCTGCCGGCACCTCGTCGCGGCGATCGGCCCCGAGACCCATCTGGTCTTGATCGGCGACGTCGACCAGCTCCCGCCGGTCGGCCCCGGCAAGCCGTTCTGCGAGCTGATCGACTCGGGGCTGGCGCCAACCGTGCGGCTCGAGTACGTGTTCCGGCAGGCGCGGCGGTCGATGATCGTCGGCGCCGCGCACGCGATCCGCGCCGGCGAGCAGCCGTCGGGCGAGCCGTCGGGCGACCAGGCGCTGATCGAGGTCCAGGACTTCTACCGCCACAGCCGCTCGAGCCCGGCGGCGCTGGCCGACGATGTCGTCACGATCGCGACCGAGCGGATCCCGGCCCAGTTCGACCTCGACCCGGTGCGTGACGTCCAGGTGCTGGCGCCGATGTACCGGGGGGTGCTCGGGATCGACTCGCTCCACTCGCGGCTCCGCGACGTCCTCTGCGCCGGCGCCGAGCCGGTGCTCGACGACCGCTTCCGGGTCGGCGAGAAGGTGATCACCACGCGTGCCCTCCCCGAGCTCGAGCTCGCCAACGGCACGCTGCTGGTCATCGACTCCGCCGACGACGAGCGCTCCGCGATCAGGCTCGAGACGGACCTCGGCGAGGCCGTCGTGATCCCCTACGAGCAGGCGCGGGCGCTGCGCGGCGCGTTCTGCACGTCGGTCCACAAGGCGCAGGGGATCGAGGTGCCGGCGGTGATCGTCTGCCTGCACTCGAGCCACGCGCCGCAGCTGCTCTCGCGCAACCTCCTCTACACGGCCGTTACGCGGGGGCGGAAGCTCTGCGTCCTCGCCGGCGACGAGAAGGCCGTGGCCCGGGCGCTGGCGAACACCGGCGCCAGCGACCGCCACTCGCGGCTGCGCGAGCGGATGCTCGGCTGACGGCGCCCCGGGCAGCGGGCCCCCGGCCGGGGCGTGGAGGCGCGGGCGAGCTCGAACACGGCGCGGCGGGCGGCGTCCGCGGCCTGCCCGGGGAACGGCCCTGCGGCCGTGCCCTGCCGCGAGCTACCAGAGGGTCCCGCGCGGATCGAAGTCCCGCAGGAGGCGATCGCGGGTCACGAGGACGGCTCCCTCGTCGCGGGCGCTCGCGTAGATCATCCGATCGGCGGGATCGCCGTGAAACTCCGCGGGCTCGAGCGTTCCGGCGAGCGTCGCCGCGCGCGGCCCGAGCGGCAGCGCCCGCAGGCCGGGGCGGGCGAGCGCCTGCCGGACCCAGGTCTCGATCGGCCGGTCGAAGGCGATCCGCCCCTTCGCCGCGAGCATCCCGAGCTCCCAGCAGGAGACCGCGGAGACGAGGATCGTCCCGGCCGAGTCGATCGCCGTGGCGGCGCGATCGCTGAGCCGCCACGGCGACGCGCACCACCAGAACCACACGTGGGTGTCGAGGAGGACGGTCAGGCGGGCCCGCGCTCCGCATCCCACCGCCCGCCGACCGGCGCGACGAGCTCCTCGTCACCGACGAGCTGCTCGGCGCTGCCGACGAGCGAGGCGTCGGGATCGACCGGTCCGACCCGCGCGACCGGCGCGCCCCGCTTGGTGACGATCAGCTCGGCGCCGGACCCGGCGACCTCGTCGAGCAATGCCAGGCACCGGGCCTTGAACTGGCTGGCGGAGATCTCCATATGATCGTGGTCAGATTACCATAGTCATTACCTGCCTCGAGCCGCCGGCCAGCCCGCGAGCCCAGCGCGGTTGCGCGGGCGCTCGGCTTGTGCGATCGTGCCCGGAGATCCGTGAAACCGACCGCGCGCACAGGCACGGGGAGCGAGCCGGCCCGGCGCCAAGGGCTGCGGGCGGTCGCCGCCATCCTCGCGACGGCGCTCACGCTCGGGCTCCTGCTCGCGGCGGCGGCGGAGGGGGCGCGCGCGCCGTCGAACGTGCTCGCGTTCACCGGCGGCGAGTTCGGCCCCGACCACGAGACCGTCGTGATCGGGGTCGTCAGGTCGCCGAACCGGCGCTGCCTGAGCGGCCGCAGGATCGAGGTGACGCTGACGAAGGACGGCGAGAGGATCCCGCTCGACGTCGCCAGAAGCGGCAGCAACGGCGGCTGGCAGGCGCGGGGGCCGTCGGGGCTGCTCGGCCCCGGCGTGACCGCGATCCACCTCGAGCTCGAGAAGCGCAGGGTCGGCAGCGGCCCGGGTGCGCTCCGCTGCCGCGGCGACCGGGAGACGCTGTCGTGAGCCGGGCGGCGGTCGCGATCCTCGCCGTCGTCCTCGGCCTCGCGCCGGCCGCGACGGCCACCGCCGGCAGGGGGGACGTCAGGGCGGCGACCAGCGTCGCGATCGACGTGGTGACCGACAACTCCGAGTACGCGATCGTCTTCGGCTCGATCGACTCGAACAAGCCGAGGTGCCGCGACAACCGCAGGGTGCTGGTGACGCTGGTCCCGCAGAGCGGGCCCGACTTCCGCTTCGACGTCGCCCGGACCGGCGGCGGCGGCGGCTGGTTCGCCCTCCGCCCGAGCGACGCGGTCGACGCGCTCGGCCCGATCGCTTCGGTCAGGGTCGAGGTCGCCAGGCGGAAGGTCCCGCTCGCCGGCGGCCGGGCGCTGATCTGCGGCAAGGCGCGGCGGATCGTCCCGACCGTCTGAGCCCGAGGACCCGCACGCCGGCCTTGCGGGCCGCCCGGGGGAGCGGCGCCGCAGCCCGGCGGCGCGAAGGAGTCAGCTCGGCGGCGCCGAGCCGTGGCGGAGGCGGTCGCGGAGCTCGGCGAACCGCCAGGCCTCATAGGCGATCAGGGCCGTCATCAGGGCGGCCGCGAGCGCCAGCGTCGCGACCGACGCGATCGCCGTCGCGAGCGGGATCAGCGCGAGGGCGAGCAGGGCGGCGGCGAGCCGCTGGGGGCTGAAGCGGCGGACGTTGCGCCAGCGGAAGGCGACGTGGGCGAGCAGGTAGAGCGCGAGCCCGCCCAGCATCGCCGTCGCGACCTCGATCGCGAGCGGCTCGGCGACGTGGGCGAGCGTCTTCTTCAGGCCGAGGGCGAGCAGGGCGATGCCGGCGACCATCGGGAAGTGAAGGTACGAGTACGAGTCGCGGGCGATCTCGTTCTGCTCGCGACCCGGCGCCGCCCGTGCGAGGCGGCGTCGCGCGACCAGGGAGACGACGTCGAAGTAGGCCCACCAGAGCGCCGCGGCGAGCGCGATCCCGAGGACGGCGGCGGCGGAGATCCCGAAGCTCAGCGTCTCCTCGGCGCCGACGCCGATCGCGACGATCGACTCGCCGAGGGCGATGATCACGATCAGGCCGTGGCGCTCGGCGAAGTGGTCGGGGACGAGCTTCCAGCCCTCGGCGCCGAAGAAGTAGGGCTCGGCCATGTCGAGGGCGAGCGCGAGCGCCCACAGGGCGCCCTGCTCGACGCCGTCGAGCTGCGAGGCGACGACGAGCAGCCCGGTGCCGACCGCGGTGCCGACCGCGAGCCCGTTGGTCGAGCGGCGGAGGCTCGCGTCGTCGCGGCTCGCGAGCCGGAAGAGGAGGATGTGGGCGCCGCGGACGACCATGTAGCCGCCGGCGAAGACGAGCCCGAGATCGCCGAAGGCCTCGGGCACGCAGAGCGCGATCACCAGCAGCGCCGCCATCGCCGCGAACATCGCCAGCCGCACCATCCCCTCCTCGGGGTCGACGACGCTGGTCAGCCAGGCGTAGGCGGTCCACGCCCACCAGAGGACGCCGAGGACGAGCAGCCCCCGGGCGAGACCGGCCCAGCTCGGGTCGGCCGCCATCAGCGCCGTGCACTGGGTCAGGGCGAGGACGAAGACGAGGTCGAAGAAGAGCTCGAGCGGCGTCACCTCCTCGCGATCGCGCATCGTCGGCTCGACGTGGGGACGGCGGGACCTGGCGAGGCCTGGCATGCCTTCGGGTTCCTAGCGGATCGGGGTGTCGGCGGCGACGTCGTCGGCGTCGCGGGCGACGAGCGCGACCAGCAGAGGCCCGAGGAACCATGGGATGTAGAGGTAGAACCAGTGCTCGAGCACGAGCTCGGCGCCGATCACGAGCGCCGCCGCCAGGGCCGCGATCTGGATCAGCGTCCGCCGCCATGGGAAGAAGGCAACCAGCGCGGCGAGCGCGGCGAGCGCGGCCTTGAGCGCGGTCTGCAGCCACTCGAGGTCGGCCTGGCCCCAGATGCTGAACGGGCTGTCGCGGTCGAGCTGGCTCGCCACGGTCCGCTCCCAGAACCGGCCGAGCCCGGGATCGACCGCCGGGTGGGCGAGCAGCAGCGCCGCGAAGAGGGCGAAGGCGAGCCCGAAGCGAACGAGCGGCCGCAGCGAGGCGCGGCGGTCGGCGGCGCTGCGGACGCGGATCCCGCGGCCGCCGGCCGCGAACAGGGGGAGGAGCGGCAGCGGCGCGAACTTCGCCGCCGCCGCAACGGCGAGCAGGGCGCCGCGCGCGATCGGGCTCGCGAAGAGGACGAGGCTCCAGACGACCAGGGCGGCGATCAGCTCGTCGTTGGAGTTGCTCTGGGTCGCGTAGGCGGTGAACGGGTAGGCGACCCAGGCGAAGACGAGGACGAGGCCGAGGGCGTTCCCCTCGCGGTCGGGGAACCAGCGCGACAGGCGGCGGCGGACGCGGCCGTCCGGGAGCAGCGGGCCCAGCGGCGGCCGCGGATCGGGGTCGGCGCTGCGACGGCGGCGCGCGAGGGCGAGCCCGAGCGCGAACAGGCCGGCGATCGTCGCCAGGTCGAAGAAGATCGCCGCCGCGTGGGCGGCCGGGAGGTCGTCCCAGGAGCCGCTCCACGGCAGCGCCGCCTCGAACGGGACGTAGGCGAAGTAGTTCGCCGGGCCGTAGGTGTCGCCGGTCGGGTTGTCCTCGGGGAAGGAGTCGTCGTAGAGGGGCTCGGCGTGGGTGATCTTGTCGGCGCCGATCACGCCCGCGTAGCCGACGTCGATCACCCCCGAGTCGGCGAGGTTCGCGGTCAGCCGGAGCACGATCAGCGCCGCGATCGCGGCGGTCAGAAGCCAGGCCGGCGCCGACGGACGCAGGCCCTCGCCGGCGGTGCCGTCGAGGCCGTGGCCGCGGAAGCCGATCCAGAGCATCCGCGCGAGCAGGTAGGCGAGCAGCGGGTAGACGAGCGGCACCGACGTGCCGATCTCGGCCGCGTTGAAGTACGCCTCGCTGACCCCGAAGCCGAGCAGCACGAGGAGGTCGAGGTGGACCCACTTGCGGAGCCGGCGGAAGTCGAGCAGGCCAGCGACGAAGACGAGCGCGAGGGCGGCCCAGACCCAGGCCGAGTTGAGGATGTGGCCAAACTGGCCGGGCTTGCCGCGCGCCATCGGCCAATCGACCGCGGCGCCCGTCCACGACTGCGTCACGGCGCCGGTCGCGCCGTCGACGACGACGAGGTTGACCTTCTCGCCGTTGAGGAAGTAGCCGACCTCCCAGACCCGGACCGGCTTCGCCTCGACGCTGGCGCTGAACGCGTCGCCACGGTCGAGCTCGGCCTCGCGGGCGACGATCTTCGGGTCCGTGTCGGCGACCCGGACCGCCTCGCGGGCGCTGATCGCATAATCCTCGGGCGTCGCCGGATAGCCGGAGGGAACCGGCGTCGGCGAGGGGGCGGCCGCAGCCGGGCCGGCGAGCGCCAACGCCGCGAGCAGGAGGGCGCCGAGGGTCGTCCCGGCGCGGATCACGCCGGGCGTTCGGCGGCGGCTATCGGCCCTGTTCCTCCGGCTTCGGCTTCTCCTTGGCGACCTCGGCCGCCGCCTTGGCCTTCTCGGAGACCGAGCCCTGGCCGCGCGCGATCCCCTTGATCCGCTCGGCCTTCTCCTTGAGGGCGTCGGCGCCGCCCTGCTTGTCGATCAGTTCCTTCGCCTTGTCGGCGCGGGCGGTGAGCTTCCTGAAATTGACCATGGCCGGAACTATGCCAGCAGCGGCGCGCCGGGACCGGCTCAGCGGTCGAAGGTCCAGAGCTTGTTGCCGATGAAGTTGACCGGCGTCGCCAGCGCCACGGCGATCGCCTGGCTCGGCAGCTCGGCGAGGCCGGCGGCGGAGACGAGGAGCTCGAGGATCGCGAGGTTGACGGCGAGGCCGACGACGCTGACGGTGAGGAAGCGCGCCGCCTGAAAGCCCGCGTGGGACTCCCTCGACCCCTGGCGCCGGAACGTCCAGTGCCGGTTGAGCAGGAAGTTGTTGGTGACGGCGACCACGAAGGCGCCGACGGCGGCGAGCAGGTGGTTGACGTCGGCCCCCTCCGCCAGCAGCGTGAAGACGGCGAGGTTGACGACGTAGCCGCTGCCGCCGACGACCGCGAACTGGAAGAGCTGGACCCAGTTGGCGGGCTGCCGGGTGCCGAGCCGGATCCGGCGGATCAACCCCCAGGTCGCGTTCGCGGCCGCCTCCCAGCGTCGCGACGGCGGCGCCGTCGGCGCGCCCTCGCCGCTGCCGGTTTCCGTCCCCACCGCGGGCATCCTAGTTCGCGAGGCCGAAGTGGCCCTCGACCAGCCCGTAGACGTCGCTGATCGCCCACTGCTCGCGCCCGGCCGGCCGCTCGCCGTCGAGGCCGACCGTGAGCAGCGCCCCGAGCGAGTCCTCGGCGAGCAGCGACCCGTGGCTGCCGCCCGGCAGGTGATCGGCGCCGCCCCAGTCGACGCACTCCCACCCGGCCGCGAGGCTGACGAGGATGTCGGCCGCGTTCGGGTTCGCGAGCGCGGCCCAGAGGCGGGCGAGCGCGTCCGGGTACTCGTCGCTGACGAAGGCGTCCCCGGCGACGCGGGCGCTCAGCGCCGCCGGATCGCCGTCGAGCTCCCAGCCGCGGCCGCGGCGGTCGCGGACGGCGGCGCCGGGGCGGAAGCGAAGCTCGATCCCGCTGCCGCTGACGGCGGCCCAGCGACCGCGCTCGTCCCCCTCGGGGGTGATCCAGGCGAGCAGGTCGACCCCCTCGACGTCGTGCTCGAGAAAGCCGGATACCTCGGCGCCGAGCCGAGCGCGCTCCTCGCCGTCGTCGGGCAGCAGCCAGATCCCGGCCGCGCGGCCGGAAGGCCCGACCGCGAGCCGGTCGTCGGGGCCGAGCTCGGCGTTCGGACGCAGGACCTGCCAGCGCTCGCCGAGGGTCCCCTGGAGGTCGAGCCGCCGCTCGACGAGCGACTGGGCGTGATCGGCGACGACGATGACGCCGTTGTCGGCGAGGAAGCGGTCGGTGCCGCCGTGGGCGGCGACGAGCTCCGCAAGCGCGTCGTCGGCGAGCGCGATCGCCGCCCGCATCCCCTCGGGCCCGTCGCGGTGGGAGTAGTAGTCGTTGTCGGGGAGCGAGAACAGCAGGAAGTCGTAGAGGTCGTGCTCGACGAGGTCGCGGGCGACGCACGCCGAGTAGGCGTCGCGGGTCGCGGGGCGGGCCAGGGTCGGGCGGCAGTCGACCTTGCGCGACGAGTAGAGCTCGCCGTAGAAGAGCTCCTCCGGGCCCCAGACCGCGTGGTGGAAGCGGGCGGCGCTCGCGAACGCCTTCAGCAGGCCCTCGAGCCCGACCTCGTGCCGGGTCCGGCCCCGGTAGATCAAAAACGGCGTGCAGGCAGTCCGCAGGCCGGCGTCGGCGAGGCGCTCGAACAGCGTCGGGGTCTCGAAGTTGAGGTGCCCCATGTTGAGGTTGTAGACGGTGTCGTAGAGCGAGCGGAAGAGCCCGAACGCCCGCGTCGCCTCGAACGAGGAGCCGTACTCGACGTAGCGGCGCTCGGCCCGGTGGTACCAGTTCATCCCCGGGATAAGGTGGCGGTCGGGCCGCTCTCCGGTCGTGATCTCCGAGGTGCAGACAGGGGTCACCGAGGGGAACGACGCGACGCAGTCGGCGACGAGCTCGCCGCGGTCGATCAGCTTCCGGAACGTCGGCGCCTCCCCCGCCCGCACCGTCTTCAGCAGCATGTCGGCGCGGAGCGAGTCGACGACGACCAGCACGAGCTTCCGTTGTCCGTTCGCGGCGGCCATCGCGGCCCAGCAGGGTTGCAGATGCCTCGCTCGCCCGGGCCTGGCTTCGGCGCTCGCGGCCGCCGACGTCGTGACCTCAGCGAAGGATTCGCAGGCCCTCGTACTTCTCGCCGGCCCGGCGGCGCCGCGACAGCGCCAGCCACACCAGCGCCGCCAGCGCGACGAGCGACACCGGCGGCAGGAAGAGGCTCGCGGCGGCGAGCACGATGCCGGCCGCGGCGAAGGCGACGATCATCACGTTGGCCGCGTCGGCCTCCCTGCTCCCCGGCTCGCTGCCCGCGGCGCGGCTGACCGCGCCGGCGAGGATCGACCAGGCGACGAGGGCCGCGAAGCCGGCGGCGGCGGCGCCGAGGATGAGCCCGGGCCAGGCCGCCTCGCCCTCCTCGGCGAGCGAGGCGGCGCAGACGACGGCGCCGATCGCGGCGAGCACCGCGACCTGGGGCCACCGCATCACGTTGCGGCTGCGGGCGAGCATGAAGACGACGACGATCGCCAGCAAAGTGACCAGGAACCAGGTCGCGCCGAGGAACTCGTAGTCGGTCGCCTCGGGCCGGATCCCGCTCTCGAGCGCCGCCATCATCGCGATGAACAGCGCCGTGAGCGGACCGCCGACGCCGACGGCGAGCGCCAGCCCGAGTCCCTGGCAGATCGCCGAGAACAGGTCCATTGGCCGGCCAGCGTAGTTGATCGGCGGCGAGCGGCACCCGCGCCGCCGATCGCCCCCGCTCCGCGTTGACCTGAGGTCAACGCGGAGCCGTCAGCCCGGGCGCTCGGGCGGCGGCTCGTCGCCGCCGCCGGCGAAGTCCTCCGGCGTCACCTCGTCGAGGAAGTCCTTGAACTTCTCGACGACCTCCTCCTGGTCCTCGACCTCGTGCTCGAACTCGATCGAGGACTCCTCGATCACCTCCTCGGCGGCGTAGATCGGCGCGTCGCAGCGGACCGCGAGCGCGAGCGCATCGGAGGGACGGGAGTCGACCTCGACCTCGGTGCCGTCGATCGAGAGCGTGATCGTCGCGTAGAAGGTGTTGTCGCGGAGCTCGGTCACGGCGATCCGCTCGCAGCGGGCGTCGATGTTGTCGAGCAGGTCGGCCATCAGGTCGTGGGTCATCGGCCGGGGCGTGCTCGCCCCCTGCAGCTTCATCAGGATCGCGGCCGCCTCCGGATGGCCGATCCAGATCGGGAGGAAGCGGTTGCCGTCGGTCGTCTTCAGCAGGACGATCGGCTGCTTGCCGACCATGTCGAAGCTGACGCCGTAGATCTGCATCCGTTGCAAGTGGGCGATCCTGGATTCGAACCAGGGACCTCGTCCTTATCAGAGACGCGCTCTAACCAACTGAGCTAATCGCCCTCGGCCGCGATTCTAGTCGGCGCGAGTGTGCCCTACTCGCGCCGCAGCGAGCGCGTCAGCTCGAGCAGCTCGTCGAAGTCGTCGAAGCGGATCCGGGCGGTGACCCCGCGGGCGCCCGAGCTGACCCTGACGCCGCGGCCGAGCGCCCGCTCGAGCGCGTCCTCGGCCTCGCCGATCGCCGCCTCCTCGTCGGGATGGAGCGTCCGCGTCCGGCGGCCAGGACGCGCCGGCCGCTCGCCGCGGGCGCGCTGCTCGGTCTCGCGCACCGACCACCCCTCGTCGACGGCTCGGCGGGCCAGCGCCCGGCGCTCGTCCTGCCCCCGCGCGGCGAGCAGCGCCCGTCCGTGGCCCTCGCTGAGCGCGCCCGACTCGAGCAGGGCGATCACCTGGTCGGGGAGGTCGAGAAGGCGGATCAGGTTCGAGATCGCCGAGCGGCTGCGGCCGAGGCGGCGCGCCACCTCCTCCTTGCTGAGCTCGAGCCCCTCGACGAGCTCCGCGCAGGCACGCGCCTCCTCGATCGGGTTCAGGTCCTCGCGGGCCATGTTCTCGATCAGCGCGATCTGCAGCCGCTGCATCTCGTCCTCGCTGCGGAGGACGGCGGGCACGGTCGCTAGGCCGGCGCGCTGGGCGGCGCGCCAGCGGCGCTCGCCGGCGATCAGCTCGTAGCGGCCGTCGCTGAGCGGCTGGACGACGAGCGGCTGGACGACGCCGGTCTCGACGATCGAGTCGGCGAGGCGGGCGAGCGCCTCGCCGTCGAACGACTTCCGCGGCTGGCCGGCGCTGGGACGGATCAGCTCGATCGGAACGTCGCGGTAGGTCGGCTCGGCGACCTCGTGGGACTCCGGCAGGATCGCGGCGAGGCCCCTGCCCATCCCGGCCTTCCTAGCCACGGGCCAGCACCTCCTCGGCGAGCGCGCGGTAGGCGAGCGCCCCGCGCGAGGCGGGCGCGTGGGCGATCACCGGCAGCCCGAAGCTCGGCGCCTCGGCGAGGCGGACGCTGCGGGGGACGACTGTCTCCAGCACCAGATCTTCGAAGTGGTCTCTCAACTCGCGCTCGACATCCTGGGAGAGGCGGGTACGTTCATCCGCCATGGTGATCGCAATGCCGGTCAGAACCAGGGAGGGGTTGAGCCGCCGCCGCACGGTCTGCAGCGTGTCGAGGAACTGGACCAACCCCTCGAGGGCGAGGTACTCGGCCTGGACCGGCACGATCACGCGGTCGGCGGCGGTCAGCGCGTTGACCGTGATCGGTCCCAGCGACGGCGGGCAGTCGAGGAGCGTGGCGGCGAACCGCTCGCGGATCGGGCCCAGCCCCTCGCGGAGCCGGAGCTCGGACCGCTCCAGCCCCGGCAGCTCGACCGCGGCGCCGGCGAGGTCGCGGCTGGCGGGGACGAGCCAGAGGTTGTCGGTCGCCGTCGGCCGCGCCGCGGCGGCGACCGACACCTCGCCGCAGAGCGCGTCGTAGGTCGACGGCTCGGCGTCGCGGTCGAAGCCGAGGGTCACGGTCGCGTTGCACTGCGGGTCGAGGTCGACGACCAGGGTCTGCCGGCCCGACTCGGCGGTGCAGGCGGCGAGGTTGACCGCGGTGGTGGTCTTCCCCACCCCGCCCTTCTGGTTCGCGATCGCGTAGACGTGGCCCATTGGTGATCGAATGCTTCCGGGTGATCTCGCGCCGATCCGACGGCGCCGGCGCGTTCGTGCCCCCCGGCCGCGCCGGGTCGGGCGACTCTAGATCAAGCCGCGGGCGGCGACCGGCCGCCCGGCGCAACTCCGCCGCGGCGCCGGTTGACGGCGGCAGGCGAGGGCAGGTGGCGATGCGGCGCGAAGAGCGATGCCGGCGGCGATCGTGCTGGCGGCGGTTCGGGAGGCGCAGGCGGGGAGCGGGCGGGCCGCCGGTGACCCTCCGCCCGACGCGGGAGGCGCCCCCCCCCGCTCCGGCGCCGTCCCGTCAGCTGCCCCGGGGACGCTTCTTGGCGGCCCCGGCCCGGCGCGGCAGGTCGGGCGGGGTCGGGCCCGACTTCCGCATCAGGTGCAGGTGCCGGTTGCGGCTGCCCGGGTACGGCTCGGCGGGCCGGATCGCCACCGGCTCGACCGCGAGTCGTGGGTGTCCGCGTTCGAGTTCGGCCTCCTCGTCCCGATCCCTGCGTCCCTTCCAGGCGACGACGACACCGCCCTCGCGGAGCAGCGGCGAGGCGAGCTCGGCGATCGTGCTGAGCCGGGCGACCGCGCGGGCGGTGACGGCGTCGTAGGCCTCGCGACCGGGCGCACCGGCACGGGCCCAGTCCTCGGCGCGGGCGTTGACCGCGCGGGCGTTCGCGATCCCGCCGGCGGCCGCGGCGCGCTCGATGAAGCCGCACCTGCGCGCGACCGACTCGATCAGGTCGACCTCGGCGTCGGGCGCCATCGCCGCCACGACGAGGCCCGGGAAGCCGGCGCCGGCGCCGACGTCGGCGATTCGCCCGGCGGCGGCGAGCTCGGGGAAGCCGAGCCCGCTGAGGCTGTCGGCGACGTGAACGATCCAGGAGCGGGCCGGCGCGATCACCGTGGTCGGCGCGGCCGCGTCGGACGCGAGCAGGGCGACGACCGGCTCGAGCCGCGACCGGGCCGCCGCGGTCAGCTCCGGCTGCGGCAGCGGGGCGCCGTCCGCGCCCAAGTCAGTCCGAGAGCAGCGGCGCGACGACGATCCGGCGCTCCGGCTCGTCGCCCTCGCTGTAGGTCTCGACGTCGCTGCGGTCCTTCAGCACCTCGTGGACCATTCGCCGCTCGCTCGCCGACATCGGCTCGAGCCGCACCGGCTCGTCGTTGCGGACCGCGCGCTGGGCGGCGACGGCCGCCTCCTCCTCGAGCAGCCGGCGGCGACGCTCGCGGTAGCCGGCCGCGTCGAGCGTCACCCGCTTGCGCTCGCTGACGCCGAGCGAGGCGGCGCGGTAGCAGAGGAGCTGCAAAGCATCGAGCGTCTGCCCGCGGCGGCCGATCAGGATCCCGAGCTCGTCCGGCCCGTCGATCTCGGCGATGATCTCGTCTTCGGTCTCGCTCACCTCGACGTCGGCGTCGAGGTCGATCTCGTCGAGCACCCGGTCGACGATCGCGCGCACCCGCTCGGCCGGCTCCTCGGGGAGCTCCTCGATCTCGCTCATCTCGTCCTCCCGCTTCGCTTCTTCTTCTTCCGTGGTGGGGGCGGCGGCGGCTTCGCAGCCTTCGCCTTCTCCTGCTCGGCCGCCAGCTCCTCCGGCTTCTTCAGCGGCCCGAAGATCGAGTGCACGACCTGCTGCTGTCCCAGCGTCCAGAGGTTGGTCGAGATCCAGTAGACCGAGAGCGCCGCCTCGAACTGGAGGACGAAGGGGGCGAACAGGAACGGCAGGCCGTAGATGATGTACTTCTGCGGGCCCTCGAGGCTCTGCCCTCGGACCGACATCGCCAGGCCCGATCCGAGCTGGGTGACGATGAAGAGGACGACGAGGACGACGGCGACCATCCCCTCGGGCTTCTCGATCAGGCTCGGGATGAACAGCCAGCCCTCCGGCGGCGAGTTCATCACGTCCTGCTGAAAGCTGTCGCCCTTGAGCATGTAGTAGAGCGAGATGAAGACCGGGATCTGGAGCAGCAGCGGCAGGCAGGAGGCGAGCGGGTTGATCTCGTTCTCCTGGTAGAACTTCATCATCGCCTGCTGCTGGCGCTGGCGGTCGTCCTTGTACTTCTCCTGGATCTCCTTGAGCTGCGGCTGCAGCGTCTGCAGCGCCCGCATCGAGTGGATCTGCTTCAGCGACAGCGGCAGGATCGCGAGCCGGACGACGAACACGAGCGCGACGATCGCCGGACCCCAGCCGAGGCCGACCGTGTCGTGGAAGAAGACGATGATCGCCTCCGGGATGTCGGTGAAGACCGATGCGACCGGAAGCGTCATCGGCTACGTCCCCCGCGAGTCGGGGCGGAGCGGAAGAGCCGGCGCGCGGCGAGCGGGTCGAGGCCGCCGGGGCTGAACGGGTTGCAGCGGAGGACGCGCCACGCGGCGAGGATCAGTCCGCGAACGGGGCCGAGGTCGCGGACCGCCTCCTCCGCGTAGGCCGAGCAGGTCGGGTAATAGCGGCAGCGCGGGCCGAGGGCGGGGGAGACGAAGCGGCGGTAGAAGCGGATCGGCAGCAGCACGAGCGTCGTCGTCGGACGCGCGGCCGGGGCCGTTTCACGTGCAACGGGGCGGGGGCCCATCGTCCCCGTTTCACGTGCAACGCTCACTCGCCGGCCTCGTCGAGCAGGGCCGCGAGCGACTCGCTCAGGGCGCCGGCCCCGGCGCGGTCGACCAGCGCGGCAACCTCGGCGCGGCCGACGAGGACGAAGTCGTAGCCGTCGGGAAGGCGGTCGGCGAGGCTCCAGAAGGCCTCCCGCATCGCCCGCTTGACCTTGTTGCGCTCGACCGCGCCGCCGACCTTCTTGCCGACCGAGACGCCGAGCCGGACCTCGCCGCCTCCCTCGCCGCGCGGGAACGCGTACAGGACCAGGTACCGGTTCGCGTGCGAGCTGCCGTCGCGATAGGCGCGGTCGAAGTCGCCGCTGCGCGAGAGGCGACCACGCTTGCGACCCTCGCCACCCGGCCTGGACACCATCCGACCTACGAGACCGTCAGGCGCTTGCGACCCTTGCGCCGGCGGCGGCGGATGATCTCGCGGCCATGCCGCGTCCGCATCCGGGCGCGGAAGCCGTGCGTGCGGGCGCGCTTCCTCTTCTTGGGCTGCCAGGTTCGCTTCATCGCTCATCCCCCTGCCGCGGGACGGCCGGGCGGGACGGCGCAGTATAGGGAGGTGGGCGGGAGGGGCGGGGACGAGGTTCTGGCGCGATTTGCGGACTTGCCGCCGCTGCCCGGCTCCGGCCGGCCGCGGCCGACCTATGATCGCCGCCGGGAGCGGGCCGGGGTGCCCCGGCCGCCGCCGCGATCACGCAGACGAGCTTGCACGACGATCCCCGACAGGAGCTGGCGACGATCTGGGACGGAGTCCGCGAGGAGCTCCGCCAGACGCTGCCGCAATCCGCGTTCGAGCACTGGCTCGAGCCGTTGCGGGCGATCGGGGTCGAGGGCACGAGGCTCTACGTATCCGGGCCGGAGCGGGTCCGTGACTGGTTCCGGCGCCGCTACGGGGCGAGCGCCACCGCCGCGCTGCGGCGGCGCTCGCCCGCCCTGACCGAGATCGTCTTCACGAACCCGCCCGCGGGCGGCGACGGGCGCGATCCGGACCCGGGCCCCGGCTTCGCGCCCCCCGTCCCACCCGGCCTCGCCGCCGGGCTCGACTTCGACCACTTCGTGATCGGGGCCGGCAACCGCTTCGCCCACTCGGCCGCGCTCGCCGTCGCCGAGTCGCCGGGCGAGTCCTACAACCCGCTGTTCCTGTACGGCTCTCCGGGCCTCGGCAAGACCCACCTGCTCGTCTCGATCGCCGGCTACCTCGCCGACCGCCGCCCCGACCTCGACGTCGCCTATACCACCGTCGAGCGGTTCACGTCGGAGTTCGTCACGGCGCTGCGCGGCGACGGTCGTCCCGCCGAGCGGTTCAAGCAGCGCTACCGCGGCGTCGACGTGCTCTTGATCGACGACGTCCAGTTCCTCGAGGGCAAGGCGCGGACCGAGGACGAGTTCTTCCACACGTTCAACGAGCTCTACGCGCAGGGGAGCCAGATCGTGCTCTCGAGCGACCGGCCGCCGGAAGCGCTCGGACGGCTCAGCGAGCGGATGCGGGACCGGTTCGCGTGGGGGCTCACGATCGAGCTTCAGGCTCCCGATCCGGCAACCCGGGTCACCCTCCTGCGGCGGCTCGCGGCCGGGCACGGGATCCCGATCCCCGACGCCGAGGTCCTGCAGCAGATCGCCGGGGCCGCGCCCGCCAACCTGCGGCGGCTCGAGGGCGCGCTGACCCGCGTCACCGCCTTCGCCTCGATGCTCGGTGAGGCGCCGAGCGTCGATCTCGCCCGCAGGGCGCTCGGCGCCGACGCCGGTCCCGGCGAGCCCACGGCCGGTCCCGCTCCCGGCGGCGAGCCGCTCGAGCGGATCCAGCGCGCGGTCTGCGACGTCCTCCACCTCTCGCTCGAGGACATGAGCTCGCCGCGACGCGCGCCCAACGTCGTCCGCGGCCGCCAGCTCGCCATGTACGTGGCGCGCAACCGCACCGACCTCAGCCTGGCCGAGATCGCGCGCGGCTTCGATCGCGACCACTCCACCGTGATCCACTCGATCCGCCGGATCGAGCGCGACCTCGAGCCGGGGTCCGACGTCCACAGGGTGTTGGAGCGAATCCACGAGCGGCTCCACCGTGACGGGGAGGGCGCGTGAGCGGGCGCCGCGATCCACCGGCAAATGCCCTTTCCACGGGGCCGCCAACAGCCCGCGATCACGCATCGCTTCTGCCGTCGCGGGCTTCTGAAAGGGTTTCCACCGAGCAAACATCAACTGAGAGAACCGGAAGAGGATCGAGATGCAACTGAAAGCCGAACGCGATCCGCTGCTCGACGCGCTGCAGACCGCCGCCCGGGCGCTGTCGACGCGGTCGACCCTGCCGTCGCTCGGCGGGATCCTGCTCGCCGCCGAGGCGGGCAAGGCGGTCGCGCGGGCGACCGACGGCGAGCTGGCGATCACCGCGTCCATCGATGCCGAGGTCGACGGCGACGGCGAGATCCTGCTTCCCGGCCGGCTTCTCGCCGACGTCTCGCGGGCGTTGCCGGAGGGCGCGGTGACGATCGCCGAGCGCCCGGACGAGAAGGACGTGGAGCTCACCGCCGGCACCGCGCGGTTCCACCTGCGGCTGCTCGACAAGGCGGACTTCCCGCCGCTGCCGGCGCTCGAGGGCGAGACGCTGCGGATGCCGGCCGCCGCGCTCGCCGAGACCGTCGAGCGGGTGGCGCGCGCGGCCTCGCGCGACGAGGTGCGGCCGATCCTGACCGGGATCCTCGTCAGCGTCGAGGACTCGACCCTGACGATGGTCGCCACCGACTCCTACCGGCTCAGCGTCAAGCGGACCGAGCTCGAGGGAGAGGCGCCGAGCGCCTTCGAGGCGAACGTCCCGGCGCGGGCGATGCGCGAGCTGGCTCGCGCCGTCGCCCAGGACGGCATCGGGGAGGTGGAGATCGCGCTGCCGGGGAGCCAGATCGTGTTCCGGGCCGGGGGCGTGACGCTGTCCTCGCGGCTGATCGAGGGCCAGTTCCCGAGCTACCGGCAGCTCCTGCCGGACGCGTTCGATCACGACGTGCGGCTCCCGCGCGGCGAGCTGCTCGACGTGACGCGGAGGATCCGCCATCTCGCCCAGCGCACGGCGCCGCTCAAGCTGGCGTTCGCCGAGGGGGAGCTGACGGTCGCGGCCGAGACGCCGGAGATCGGCGACGCGGCGGAGTCGATGCCGTGCTCGTTCAGCGGCGAGGCGATGGAGATCGCCTTCAACCCGCAGTTCTTCATCGAGGGCATCGAGAGCGTCGATGCCGACGAGCTGGTCCTGCGGCTGACTTCGCCGCTGCGGCCCGGGCTCCTGCAGCCGGCCGGCGCGGAGGACTTCAGCTACCTCGTGATGCCGATCCGGCTCAACGTCTAGGGCGCACGTTGCAGGCGGCGGCTGCTGCCGGGGGGATCGCGTGAGGGTCGTCCGGGTCGCTCCGCGCTCGTTCCGGAACCTGGCCGACGAGCCGATCGGCTTCGGGCCCGGCTTGACCGTGCTCCACGGCCCGAACGGCGCCGGCAAGACGAACGTGCTCGAGGCGGTCTTCTTCGCGCTCACGGGCCGCTCCTGCCGGACCCGCCGCGAGCGCGAGGCGATCGCGTTCGGGTCGTCCCTGGCCCGCGTCGAGGCCCGGCTCGAGCCCGATCCGGGCGACGACGGCGAGCCGCTGACGATGATGGCGTCGATCTCGGGCTCGGAGGCGAGGCGGCGCCTGGTCGACGGGGCGCCGGCCGAGCCCGGCGACGACCTCCGCCGGCCCGCGATCTCGGTCTTCATGCCCGACCGGCTTGCCCTGGTGAAGGGCGCGCCGGCGCCACGCCGGGCGCATCTCGACCGCCTCGTCGCGGCGCTCCACCCGGCCCGGGCCGGCCTCGCCCGCGAGTACGGACGGGCGCTGGCGCAGCGCAACGGCCTGCTGGCGCGAGCGCGCCGCGGGGCCGAGGCAGCGGCGCTCTCCGCCTGGGACCGGGCGCTGGCCGAGCGGGCGGAGCCGCTGGTCGCCGCCCGGGCAGCGGCAGCGGCGGCGCTGGCGGCGCCGTTTGCCCGGGCCGCCTCCGAGCTCGGGCTCGACGGCTCGGCCGCGCTGGCCTACCGGCCGCGGACCGGCGAGCTCGACGCCGGCGGGATCGCGGCCGAGCTGGCGGCCCGCCGCGAGAGCGACCTGGCCCGCGGCTTCACGGGGTTCGGTCCGCATCGGGACGAGGTCGAGGTCAGCGTCGGGGGCCGCTCGCTGCGGCGCTACGGATCGCAGGGGCAGCAGCGGCTCGGGCTGCTGGCGCTGCTGTTCGCGGAGCGCGAGGCGCTCCGGGCCGCACGCCGGCGGCTGCCGCTGCTCCTGCTCGACGACGTGATGAGCGAGCTCGACCCGGAGCGCCGCGCGCGGCTCGTCGCGATGGTGGACGATGGCGGGCAGACCTTGATCACCGCGACCGAGCTCGACCACGTCCCGGCCGCCGCCGCCGGCCTCGCAATCGCCGACGGCGTGGCGACGGCGGAGGAGCGGCGGTGAGCGCCGGGCGACCGGGCGATCCGCGCCGGATCGGCGCGGCGCTCGACCGGATCGTCGCCGAGCGCGCCCCGCGGACGCTGCTGGCCGATGTCCAGACCGCGTGGCCGGAGGTCGCCGGCGCGGCGATCGCGGCCCGGGCGGAGCCGGTGGCCGAGCGCGGCGGGACGGTGACGATCGCCTGCGAGAGCGGCGCCTGGGCCCAGGAGCTCGACCTGATGGGAGACCTCCTGCGCGAGCGGATCGACGCCGCGATCGGAGCCGGGCGGGTGAGCGCCCTGCGCTTCACGGCGGACCTGTCGCGGCGCAGGTAGCCGGCGCGATCTCCACCGCGGGGACGGCGCCGCCGCGGGCCTGCGCCCGCAGGCGCCGTTTCCATCCAGAAAATTGCGATTTTGCAGGGATTTCGTCGCTGATCGGGAGGGCCCGGGCCGATCGGCCCTGATATACTTATGACAACCGACCGGCGCGCCCCTGAGACGGGCATCTCAGTGATCGGGAGCCCCTCTCAATCCGGGCTCGGAGCGACCGCTCAGCCGCCGCCGGGCACGGCATGATGGACGAGAACCCGAACCGGAAGGACCGAGTGGCGAAGGCGAAGGCGAAGGCTGCCGAGGACAGCTACGGCGAGAAGGACATCACCGTCCTCGAGGGGCTCGAGGCGGTCCGCAAGCGGCCCGGGATGTACATCGGATCGACCGGCGTTCGTGGCCTCCATCACCTCGTCTACGAGGTCGTCGACAACTCGGTCGACGAGGCCCTCGCCGGCCATTGCGACTCGGTCGAGATCACGATCCACCCCGATAACTCGGTGACCGTCGCCGACAACGGCCGTGGGATCCCGGTCGGCATCCTCGAGAAGGAGAAGCGCCCTGCGGCCGAGGTCGTGCTGACCGTGCTCCACGCCGGCGGCAAGTTCGGCGACGGCGGCGGCTACAAGGTCTCCGGCGGCCTGCACGGGGTCGGCGTCTCGGTCGTCAACGCGCTGTCGGAGCGGCTTCACCTCGAGGTCGGCCGCGAGGGTCACGTCTGGACCCAGGACTACGCCCGCGGCAAGCCCGCCAACGAGCTGACGAAGGGGGCGAAGAGGAAGACGACCGGGACGACGATCAGCTTCCTGCCCGACGCCGAGATCTTCGAGACGCTCGAGTACGACTTCGCGACGCTGGCCGAGCGGATGCGCGAGACCGCGTTTCTGACCAAGGGGCTGAGGATCACGCTGACCGACGAGCGCGGCGAGGGCCAGAGCGAGACCTTCCACGCCGAGGGCGGCATCGTCGACTTCGTCGCCCACCTGAACGAGGCCAAGGACGCGCTGCACAAGAAGTGCATCTACTTCGCCGGCGAGGGCGAGGAGGGCCAGGTCGAGATCGCGATGCAGTGGAACACCGGCTACCAGGAGTCGATCTTCTCGTTCGCGAACAACATCAACACCCACGAGGGCGGCTCGCACCTGTCCGGGTTCCGGTCGGCGCTGACCCGGACGATGAACGCCTACGCCCGCGAGAAGGGGCTGCTCAAGGAGAAGGACCCGAACCTCTCCGGCGACGACGTCCGCGAGGGCCTGACCGCCGTGATCTCGGTCAAGCTCCAGGACCCCCAGTTCGAGGGCCAGACGAAGACGAAGCTCGGCAACCCGCCGATCGAGGGCTTCGTGCAGGGGATCGTCAACCGCCGCCTCGCCGAGTTCCTCGAGGAGCACCCGGCCGAGGGGCGGCGGGCGGTGATGAAGTCGATCGACGCGGCCCGGGCGCGGGCGGCGGCGCGCAAGGCCCGGGACCTGACCCGGCGCAAGTCGGCGCTGGAGAACTCGACCCTGCCCGGCAAGCTCGCCGACTGCACGGTCCGCGACCCGAGCCTGGCGGAGCTGTTCATCGTCGAGGGGGACTCGGCGGGGGGCTCGGCCAAGCAGGCGCGCGACCGCTCGACCCAGGCGGTGCTGCCGCTGTTCGGGAAGATCATCAACGTCGAGAAGAACCGGATCGACAAGGTCCTCGCCAACGACGCCGTGCAGTCGCTGATCACGGCGATCGGGACCGGCGTCCACGAGGAGTTCGAGATCGAGGACGCGCGCTACCACAAGCTCGTGATCACGACCGACGCCGACGTCGACGGCGCCCACATCCGGACCCTGATCCTGACCTTCTTCTACCGGCAGATGCCGGAGCTGATCGAGAACGGCTACGTCTACATCGCGAAGCCGCCGCTGTACCGGGCGAAGAACGGCAAGCGCGAGCTCTACCTCGAGAAGGAGTCGGAGCTCGAGGCGTTCCTGCTCCGCGACAAGTTCGACAAGTTCGAGATCGTCGACCGGTCGGGGAAGGCGACGAAGCTCTCCGAGAGCCGCTGGCAGCGGTTCAACCGCTCGTTCAAGGAGTACGAGGGGTGGGTGAGCTCGCTGCAGGCCGCCTACGGCCACGACCGCGTCCGCTTCCTCAGCGAGTCGCAGATCCTCGACGAGGGGGCGGCGAGCATCGCCGGGGTCCGCGAGCTGGTCGAAGGCCCCGACCCCGAGGGGGAGGCCTACGAGACCGAGCTGGTCTCCGCTGACGCCGAGGAGCTCGTCGTCAGGGCGGTCCACCGCAGGTCCGGGCTCGCCCGGACCCACCGGCTGCCGGCGACGCTGTTCGCCTCGACCGAGTACCGGAAGCTGGTCGAGGTCCACGCGTCGCTGCTGAAGCAGGTCGGCGAGCCGCCGGTCACGGTGACGCTCGGCGACCGCGGCAAGGACGCGGAGTCCTTCGCCGAGCTCCGGCGCGCCGTCCTCGAGCTCGCCCGCCACGGCGTCACCCTGCAGCGGTTCAAGGGCCTGGGGGAGATGAACGCCGAGCAGCTCCGGGTGACGACGATGGCGCCGGAGTCGCGGACGCTGCAGCAGGTGACGATCGAGGACGCGACGATGGCGGAGAAGGTCTTCAGCGACCTGATGGGGGACAAGGTCGAGCCGCGCAAGGAGTTCATCACCAACAACGCCCGCGACGTGGACGTGCTCGATGTGTAGAGCCCGGAGCCCGCTTCGCCGGAGCACCGATTCCGGTCTCGGGGGGGTCGCGTAGATGGAAGGCTCGGATGTCCTGAGCGGGGGGAACGTCGAGGAGCGCGAGATCTCGATCGAGATGCGCTCGGCGTACCTCGACTACGCGATGAGCGTGATCGTCGGCCGGGCGCTGCCCGACGTCCGCGACGGCCTCAAGCCGGTCCACCGGCGGGTGCTCTACGCGATGCACGACCTCGGCCTGCAGCCGAACCGGCCGTACCGGAAGTCGGCCTTCATCGTCGGCGAGGTGATGGGCAAGTACCACCCGCACGGCGACCAGTCGATCTACGACACGCTCGTGCGGATGGCGCAGGACTTCTCGCTGCGCGAGGTCCTCGTCGACGGCCAGGGCAACTTCGGCTCGATCGACGACGACCCGCCGGCGGCGATGCGGTACACGGAAGCGCGGCTCGCGAAGCTCTCGACCGAGCTGCTTCGCGACATCGAGGCGGAGACGGTCGACTTCGGGCCCAACTACGACGAGTCCTCGGCGGAGCCGCTGGTCCTGCCGTCGCGATTCCCGAACCTGCTCGTCAACGGCTCGTCGGGGATCGCGGTCGGGATGGCGACGAACATCCCGCCGCACAACCTGCGCGAGGTCTGCGGCGCGGTCCAGGCGTTCCTCGACGACCCCGGGGTCGACACGGAGGCCCTGATGAAGCACGTCAAGGGCCCCGACTTCCCGGGCGGCGGGACGATCATGGGCTCGGAGGGGATCCGCTCCGCCTACCGGTCCGGGCGCGGGTCGGTCCGGGTCCGGGCGAAGGCCCACATCGAGCCGATCAAGGGCGGCAAGGAGGCGATCGTCGTCTCCGAGCTGCCGTTCATGGTCCGCAAGGGCGGCGACGGCGGGCTGATCACGAAGATCGCCGACCTCGTCCGCGACAAGAAGATCACCGAGATCTCCGACCTGCGGGACGAGTCGGACCGCTCCGGGATGCGGCTCGTGATCGAGCTGAAGCGCGACGCGATCCCGAAGGTCGCGCTCAACAAGCTCTACAAGCACACGCAGATGCAGTCGACCTTCGGCGTCAACATGGTGGCGCTGGTCGACGGCGTGCCGCGGACGCTGTCGCTGAAGGAGGCGATCCGCCACTACGTGCTGCACCAGCGCGAGGTGGTGATCCGGCGCACGCAGTACCAGCTCCGCCAGGCGGAGGCACGGGCGCACGTGCTCGAGGGGCTGCTCGTCGCGCTCGACAACCTCGACGCGGTGATCGCCCTGATCCGCGGCTCGGCCAGTCCGGACGAAGCGCGCGCCGGCCTGATCGAGAAGTTCGACCTCAGCGACATCCAGGCGCAGGCGATCCTCGACATGCGCCTGCAGCGGCTGACGGCGCTCGAGTCGGACAAGGTCCGCGCCGAGCACGCCGAGCTGGTCGAGCGGATCGGCGAGCTGCGCGCGATTCTCGGCGACGAGAAGCGGATCGACGGCGTGATCGGGACCGAGCTCGGCGAGATCGCGGAGCGCTACGGCGACGAGCGTCGCACCGAGATCACCTTCGCCGAGGGCGAGGTCGACATCGAGGACATGATCGCCGACCAGCAGATGGTGATCTCGCTGACCGCCTCGGGCTACGCGAAGCGGCTGCCGCTCGCGACCTACCGCCAGCAGCACCGCGGCGGCAAGGGGGTCAGTGGGGCGAACCTGAAGGAAGGCGACTACATCGAGCACCTGCACATCTGCTCGACCCACGACTTCCTGCTGTTCTTCACCAACCGCGGCAAGGTCTACCGGCTCAAGGTCTACGAGCTGCCGGAGGGCTCGCGGACCGCGCGCGGCAAGGCGCTCGTCAACGTGCTGCCGCTGCGCGAGGGCGAGCGGGTGATGGCGGTGATCCCGACCCGCGACTTCAGCGAGGGCCGCTACCTGGCGTTCGCGACCGCCGGCGGGCTGATCAAGAAGACCGAGTTCACGCAGTACAACACGCCGATCCGCGCCGACGGGATCATCGCGATCAAGGTCCGCGACGGCGACGAGCTCGTCCAGGTCCGGCTGACGAGCGGCGACGACGACATCCTCATGGTCTCGCGCTCCGGCAAGGCCTCCCGGTTCAGCGAGGAGAGGGTGCGGGCGATGGGCCGCGACACCTCGGGGGTCCAGGGGATGAACGTCTCCGACGAGGTCGGCGGCGAGCCGAACCGGGTGCTGGCGATGGACATAGCCCGCCCCGACACCGACCTCCTCGTCGTCACCGAGAACGGATACGGCAAGCGGACGTCGATCGAGGACTACCCGGTCAAGGGCCGCGGCACGAAGGGCAACCTGACCGCGAAGCTGACCGAGAAGAAGGGCGGCCTGGCCGGCGCGCTGATCGTCCGCGAGCACCAGGACCTGCTGTTCATCTCGGTCAACGGGATGGTCCAGCGGACCTCGGTCAAGGGGATCTCACGGATGGGGCGCGCGACCCAGGGGGTGAAGGTGATGAACATCGCCGACGACGATCGCGTCAGCGCGGTCGCCCTCGTCGTCGAAGAGCAGGAGGCCGGGGCCCTGCCCGAGGGCGAGCCGGTCGCCGAGTCGGAGCTGCCCCTGAACGGAGCCGCAGTCGACGGCTCCGCCGGCGCCGGGGCGGGCTGAGGTCAAGGCCGAAGGCCGAAGGGCCGCCGCCCCTCTGCCGCCCGGGCGCGCGAGCGGGCCGCGAACGAGCTCTCGCGGCGCCCCGCCCGGGCCTCGCCCGGGTCCCGGCCCGGCCGGCGCGGAGCATCCGGTCGGAGTGGTCCATCTGCTTCAATCGTCCGACCAGAGAGAGGAGGTGGTCCGAAGTTGGATGACATGGTTTCCGGGACCCTGGAGGTGACGGGCCGCTAGGCGGCGCGCGGGCCGCCCGGCGAATACCACCCGGGCACCGGCGGAGCCGACGGGATCGGGGCTGGTCCCGCCGATCGACCACCGTCCTCCGTCCTCGACCGCACAGCGGGAGGCCGCCGCGGCGCCGCCGCGCGCGGCCTCCCGCTCGTTCGGGCCGCCGCCGCGGCGGGCGCTCGTGACCCGCGGCCCGGTGCCGGTGGCCTGCGGGCGGCGGGGGTGCGCCGGCCCGGCGTCCCGGTGCGCGGCCGCGCGGCGGTTACGGGCTCGGCACGTAGCCGCGATCGGGGGCGACGTCGGCGAGATCGCCGCCGCGCCGCTGGGTGAGCGCCGCCCAGCCGTAGCCGGCGCCGAGGCCCGGGACGTCGTCGAGGTCGAAGCGATAGCTCCAGCGGCGCCGCTTCGAGGTCAGGGCGGCAGCGCCGACCGCCCTCGGCGCTCCCCTCGCGGGAACCCGGAAGATCGTCGATCCGAGAGCGATGTACTCGTAGGGGCTGCGCCGGCCGCCGCGGGTGTTGATGATGATCGCGGGCCGCTCACCGGGCCGCGCCGGGCGGGCCGGCGACCGCATCGTCACCGAATGGCGAACGACGCCGAGGTCGCGGGCCGCGGTCGCTCTGGTGATGTCGACCCGCCCGTGGCCGGACAGGTAGGGGGTGTCGAAGCGCGGATCGCGGACGACCCGCGCGCCGCTCGCAGCCTCGGCGACCGCCGCGAGCAGGAGCAGCGCGACCGCCGCGACGGCGAGCCCCGGCACCGATCTCGAGCCTGCGCGCGTCATCTGCCCAGCACCAACCCGCCCAGGACCCGAAAGTAGCAGTGCCGGGGCGATCCCCGCCCGCCGGCACCGGGCCCGGCGGTGAAGCGGCGGGCCCGCCATCGCACGCGGGCAGGCGCGCCCGGGCCGGCGCCGCGGGAGTCAGGCGGCGGCGGCGGCGGGCAGCAGGTAACGCTCCCAGCTCGGTGGCGGCTTCGGAGCGGCGACGCGGATGAAGACGGTCGGTCCGGGCGCGCGCGGCGCGGTGCGGGGATGCATCTCGATCTCGCGCGGGAGGCGGTTTCCCTTGCGCCGGTTGCAGGGCCCGCAGGAGGCGACGATGTTCTCCCATACCGACTTGCCGCCGCGGCTGCGGGGGATGACGTGGTCGACCGTCAGCCGCCCGCGCTCGCTGCCGCAGTACTGGCAGGTCCAGGAGTCGCGCGCGAGCACGGCCTTGCGCGTGATCTTGCGGCGATGGACGTCGCGCGGCACCCGCACGTAGCTGACCAGGCGGATCACGAGCGGCCGGTCGAGCGCCAGCCGCTCGGAGTGGAGCGCCCGCCCGCCGCGCTCGAGGATCTCGGCCTTGGCCTTGAGGATGAGGACGGTGGCGCGGCGGACGCTGCAGACGTGGAGCGGCTCGTAGCTGGCGTTGAGGACCAGCACCCGGCCGCCGATGACCGTCCCCACGCCCGGGCCCTCCGTAGCCCGGGCCCCGCGGCCCGGTGCGGACACCACGCTCATTCCGGCCGCCGATTCTAGCCGCGCCCGCCGCCCTCTCGGCGGGGCAGCGGCGCCGGCCCCCCGACCGGGTAGCTGCCGAGGACGCGCACGGTCCCGGCCCGCTCGCGCAGCGCCTCGATCCCGGCCGCGACCGCCCCCCGGTCGGCGCGGCCCTCGAGGTCGATGAAGAACATGTAGGCGCCGAGGCCGCTGCGCCGCGGCCGCGACTCGATCCGGGTCATGTTGATCCCGCGGTCGGAGATCGCCGCGAGGGCCTCGACGAGCGCCCCGGGGCGATCGTCCCCGAGCTCGTCGAAGACGAGCGTCGTCCGCCACGCGCGCCCCCGCTCGTCCGCCGGGGCCGGCTCGGAGGAGGCGGCGAGCCAGGCGAAGCGGGTGACGTTGTCGGCCACGTCGGCGACGTCCTCGCGGAGGACGGTGCCCCCGTAGGCGGCCGCGGCCGCGGCGGAGCCGAGCGCGGCCCAGGGGCGGTCGGCGGCCTCGAGCACGCGCCGCACCGCCTCGGCGGTGCTGCTGACGGCCTCGACCGCCGCCGCCGGCAGCTCGCTGCGGAGGAACCGCGCGCACTGCGCGATCGGCTGCGGGTGGGAGAGCACCAGCTCGACGGCGGCCGGCTCGATCGCCGCGGCCGCGATCAGCGCCTGGTGCACGCGATGGTCGAGCTCGCCGACGATGCGGACGTGCTCGGCCTCGAAGGCGAGCGCGTCGAGGGTCGGGCGGACGGTCCCCTCGATCGAGTTCTCGAACGGGACCAGGGCGCGCTCGGCGGCGCCGCTCTCGACCGCGGCCACCGCGGCGTTGATCGTCGCCACCGGCACCGCCTCGTACTCGCACCCGGCGGCGGCGATGCGCAGGGCCTCCTCCGAGAAGGTCCCGGCGGGGCCGAGGTAGGACACCTTCATCGGTCCCCCTCCCCGCCGCCGCGGCGCGCCTGCTCCATCGCCGCGATCTCCTCCGGGGAGAGGTCGAAGCTGGAGCGCCCGGCGACGATCGGCTTGGCGTAGACGCGCGCCTGCTCGCGCTGGAGGATCGCCGAGATGACGACGCCGTTGTCGCGGTCGTCGAGCAGCGCGATCGTGCTCGACTGGCGACCGCTGGTCTCGTTGAACGCGTCGTAGCGGAGCACGGCAGTCCTGCTGACGGCGACGTCGAGCCGCTCCTCCGCGGCGGCGATCCGGGCGGCGCTGCGCTCGGTCTCGGCCCGCAGCGCGGCGTCCATCTGCTCGACGGTGCGACCGAGCGCGGCGGCGTGGCCGACGAGATCGACCGGGCCGTCGCCGAGAAGCTGCCTCTGGTCGGCCCGCAGCCGCCGCAGCCTGACCGTCAGGGCCAGGCAGAGGAGCAGCGCCAGCACGGCGGCCGCGGCCGCGGCGACGGCGACGATGCCGACGGTCGAATCGAGGCTCCGCACGGCGTACAGGTTAGGCGCGCGCTCAGAAGGTGACGGTGAAGCTGGCCTCGTTGTTGTCGGCGACCTGCTCGCAGGGGACGGTCGCGACCGAGACGTCGAGCGTGACGGTCTCGCCCGCCTTCGGCGCGGGCTGCAGAGGCAGCTTCACGGTCTGCGTCTCGCCGGCGGCGATCTGGTCGATCGTGCCGGACTCGGAGATGCCGCTGTCGCTGGAGACCTCGACCGAGATGTCGCTCTCGTCGGCGGTGCCCTGGTTCTGGACTGCGACCTCGATCTCGTCGTCGCCCGCCGCCGCCGCGATCGTCGAGCCGTTGACGAGGGCCGTCCCCGACGGCTGCAGCAGCGTGCTGCCGTCGACGAGTCCGAGGCCGTGGGTCTCGCCGTCGTCCTTGCAGGTCGCGTCGCTCGCGGTCGATCCGGCGCCCGCGACTCCACCGAAGGCCGCCGCGGTCACGTCCGGGTCGAGGAAGTCCGGGCTCTCGGGGAGGAAGCTGCTGTCGGGAACGCCGCCCTCGACGGCGATCTCGTTGTCCTCGAGCGCCTGCTCGATCTGGTCCTTGCCGCGGGCGTAGAGGATGTCGCTCGCCGACAGCACCTTCATCTGCGTGTAGATGGCCTTCTCGGCCTTCACGGCCTGATCGCCGCCGGCGCTCAGGCCCGCGAGCTGGGCGGAGATGCCCTCGAGCGCGTCGTGGCGGAGCTCGAACGCGAGCTCGATCTGCTCCTGGGCGCCCTTGATGTCGTCGGGGGCGTCGAGCCCCTGGGCGCGGGCGAGGAGCCCCTGGGCGGTGCCCGTGTCGCCGTCGACCTCGGTCTGGAAGCTGACGTCGCCCGGCGAGTCGCCGCCCTTGCCGTCGAGCCGGTCGAAGAAGCTCGTGCTGAGCTGCTCGTTCTCGGCCGTGATCGAGCTCAGGTCGCTGACGTAGTTCTCGAACGAGCGGTCCTTGCGGGCCTCGAGGCAGCCGCGGAACGCGATCACGATGAGGACGAGGAGGACGATCGCGCCGAGCAGGAGCCCCGCCTGGCGCAGCCGCGCCTGCTGCTTGGTGGCCGGGGCGCCGCCGTGCGGATGATGCGCGCCGGTCCGCGACGAGCGGGTCGGCTCCTCGCTCGTCGGGGGGTCGTGCGGGTCGTCTTCGTCGAAGAAGTCCACGGCTCGGTGGCTTTCGCCACCGTCAGTATGACCCCTGCCCCGGCCGCTGCCGCCCGCGCCCGCGCGCGGCGCCGCCGTCGCTGCCGCGCGGGTCCCGCCGCCCGCGGCACGGGGACGCCCGCCCGGGCGGAGGAGGGCGCCGAGAAGCGGCGAATCGGGCCCCCGTGGTCGAAGGCGAGCGCGTACTGGGGCGATTCACGGTCGGCGAGCGGATCGGCGGCGGCGGCCACGGCACCGTCCACCGGGCCTGGGACGAGCGCCTCTGCCGCGACGTCGCGGTCAAGGAGATCGTCGGCGAGAGCGCCGGCCGCGTCGTCCGCGAGGCTCACGCCGCCGCCCGCCTCAACCACCCCGGGATCGTCACCCTCTACGAGCTCGGCACCGCCGGCGACCGCGCCTACCTCGTCAGCGAGCTGGTCCACGGCGCCGACCTGCGGCGGCTCGCCGCGGCGGGCGAGCTCAGCGACCGCGAGCTCGCCGAGCTCGGGGCCGAGCTCTGCGCCGCGCTCGAGCACGCGCACGACCGCGGCGTCGTGCACCGCGACCTCAAGCCCGACAACGTGCTCGTCCGCCCCGCGCGCGGCCGCAGCGTCAAGGGCCGGCCGGCCCAGCGGGCGCTGCTCGCCGACTTCGGGATCGCCGCGCTCGACGACGCCCCGACCCTGACGGCGACCGGCCAGGTGGTCGGGACGCTCGCCTACATGTCGCCCGAGCAGGCGTCCGGCGAGGGCGCGGGGCCGCCGTCGGACGTCTACTCGCTCGGGCTCACCCTCTACGAGCTCTGGGCCGGGTTCAACCCGGTCGCCCGGCTCAGCCCGGCGGCGACCGCCCGCGCGATCGGCGAGCCGGTCCCGACCCTCGCCGAGGCCCGGCCGGAGCTGCCGCCGCCGCTCTGCGCGGCGATCGACGCCTGCCTCGACCCCGATCCGGCGGAGCGTCCCGGGACGGCCGAGCTCGGGCAGGCCCTGGCCGGGGTCCGGGGCGCCCTGCATCCCGACCGCGCGGTGCCGCCGCCGGCCGCGGCGCTCGGGGTCGCGACGCTCCCGCCCGGGGTGCCGGCGCGTCCGTTCGCGGTCCTGCTCGGGGCCGGCGCCGCGGCGCTGCTGGGCTCGCTCGCGGGCCTGCCCGGCCTCGCCCTCGTCCTCGCGGTCCTGCTCGCCCCGGCAGCCCTCGTCCTCCACCGCGTCCGCGACTGGCTGCTGCCCGCGGTGGCGCCGCTGCTCGGCCTCGCCGGCGCGGCTCCGGCCTTCCTCGCGATCGCGGCGCGGCGCGAGCGCGTCGCCGAGCGCGCGGCGCTCGCCGCCCTCGGCTGGGCCTGGGTGGTGATCTGCGGCAGCGCCGCCGGGCATGCGCTCGGGGTGCCGCCCGGAGCCGCCGATCCGGCGGGCTGGGCCGGGTCGGGGCCGGTGACGCTCGACGCCCTGTTCGCGCCGATGCTGACGTCGACGGCGATCGCGGTCGCGCTGACCTGGATCGGCGGCGCGATCCTGCTCGGGCTCCTCCTCGACGCGGCCTCGCCGGCCGGCGCCGTGGTCGGGGGCCTGGTCTGGGCCGGCGCGATCGTCGCCCTCCTCGCCGCCGCCGGCGACGGCGCGCCGGCGCCGCTGCTCGCGCCGTCGCTGCTGGCGGGCGCCGCCTGGGCGATCTGGGACCGGGCCGGCCGTCCCGACCTGCTTCCGAGCCGGCCCGTCCGGGCTCCCGAGGGCCGGAAGCCGCCGCCGGCGCGGCGGTCGCGCCCCGCCGCCGCACCCCGCCCGCGGAGGGCGGTCCCGCCGCCGCGCCGCCCGCGCAACCCCGCCGCCGCGCCGCTTGCCGACGGGCGCATCCGCGCGACGCGGACGGCGGCAAGGCACGTGCGAGCGGCGCTCCACGGCGCCGGTTCTCACCCAGGGTTGCCGTAGCATTGAGGCCCCGATTCGGGGCCCGGAGGGTGCGGTCGGGGTCGACGGGCGGACTTAGCCATGAGCGTTCTACGCAATCTCGAAGCGAGGATCGAGGGCCTCGTCGAAGGCGTCTTCAGCCGCGCCTTCAGCTCGCAGGTGCAGCCGGTCGAGATCGCCCGCAAGCTCGCCAAGGAGATGGACTCGCACAAGACCGCATCGGTGTCGCAGACCTATGCGCCGAACAGCTACACGGTCTGGCTCTCGCCCGAGGACCACGAGCGGCTCGAGGGCTACGCGCGCTCGCTCTCGCAGGAGCTCTCCGCCTACCTGCTCGAGCACGCCCGGCGCCAGGACTACGCGCTGCTGACCCGACCGGAGGTGAAGATCGAGGTCGACGACCGGCTCCGGCTGGGGGAGTTCGGGATCCAGCCGCGGCTGGTCAAGCCGCCGGTCCGCAAGGGGGACAGCGGCGAGCAGGGCCAGCACGGGCACACGATGGTCTACTCGGCACCCGCGAAGCAGAAGGAGCCGCGCGGCGCCCGCCGCCCCGCCGCCCCGCTCACGCAGACGAGGGCGATCGTCTCCCTCCGCGACCGCCGCTACGTCCTCGAGGGCCCGGTCGCGACGCTCGGCCGCTCGCGCGAGTGCGACTGCGTGATCGACGACCAGAACGTCTCCCGCCGCCACGCCGAGCTGCGCCGCAACGACTCCGGCGACTGGCAGATCGTCGATCTCGGCTCGACCAACGGCGTCAAGGTCAACGGCCGCCGGATCGACACCTCGCGCCTCGCTCCCGGCGACGAGGTGGCGTTGGGCACGGTGACCTTCGTCTTCGACATCGAGCAGTGATCGAGATTGACCGGCCCGCCCGGAACCGGACCCGATGCCCGCGGGGCGCCGCGCGATGGACGCTGAGCCGGCCGCGGTAGCGCTCAAGTTCGCCTTCCTCGGCGTCCTCTACCTGTTCCTGCTGGTGATCGCCCGCAGCGCCCTCAAGGACCTGCGCGGGAGCCGCGCGGTCGCCGACGACGGGACCGGCATGCACGCGATCGCCGCCGGCCGCGTCGCCGCCACCGACGCGGCCCTGGTCGCCGTCCAGGGGGGCGGCCTCGACCCGGGGGAGCGGATCGACCTCTTCGGCGGCGTCACGATCGGCCGCGCCGAGGAGGCCGACGTCCGGATCACCGACCGCTTCGCCTCCGGCGTCCACTGCCGCGTCCACACCCGCGGCAACACCTACCTGGTCGAGGACATGGACTCGACCAACGGGACCTATCTCAACGGCGCCGAGCTGCGCGGCGAGGCGCCGCTTGCCGACATGGACGAGATCCAGATCGGCGACACCGTGCTGCGCTTCGAGCTCGTCCTCGAGGGGGACACGACCTGATGCTGCGGATCGCCGAGGCCGCCCAGCTGACCGACACCGGCCGCCAGCGCGAGGCCAACGAGGACTCCTACCTCGCGCGCGGGCCGCTGTTCGCCGTCGCCGACGGCATGGGCGGCGCCCAGGCGGGCGAGGTCGCCTCGCGGATGGCGGTCGCGGCGTTCGAGCGTGTCGACGATCCCGTCGCGGCGCCGGAGGAGCTGCTGCGGCGCACCGCCGAGGACGCCAACCACGAGATCTTCGAGCTCGCGCAGGGGGACAGCTCGCGCTCGGGAATGGGCACGACCCTGACGGCGGCGTTGGTGCATGGCGACGAGATCAGCTTCGGCCACGTCGGCGACAGCCGCGCCTACGTCTTCCGCGACGGCAGGCTGCGCCAGATCACCAACGACCACTCGCTGGTCGAGGAGCTGCGCCGGCAGGGCAAGCTGACCCGCGATCAGGCCGCCGATCACCCGCAGCGCTCGGTGATCACGCGGGCGCTGGGGCCGGAGCCGACCGTCGACGTGGACACGCTCACCTTCAGCGCCCGTCCCGGCGACGTCTTCCTGCTCTGCTCCGACGGGCTGACGACGATGCTCGACGACGAGGACGTCGCCGCCGTCCTCGATCGCGAGGAGGATCTCGCCCGCGCCGCCCGCCGCCTCGTTCGCGAGGCCAACGAGCGCGGCGGCCGCGACAACATCACCGTCGTCCTCTTCCGGCTCGAGGCGGCTGGCGAGGCTGCGGCGGGGGAGGGCGAGACGCTGATCGGCCCGGCCGCCGCCGCCGCCGGGTTGAGCGCCGAGGCGGTCGCCGCGGGCGCGGCGGGAGGATCGCGGGGCGGGGCGGCGGCAGAGGCCCCGCCCCGGCCGCCCCGCCGCCGGCCCCGCCGCCCGGCCGCCCCGCCGCCGGCCCCGCCGCGGCGCTGGCCGCGGCGGCTGCTCGCGGGCGGGGTCGGCCTCCTGCTCGCCGCCGCCATCGCGTCCGCCGCGGTCCTGGGGGCGCGCCAGGTCTGGTTCATCGGCACCGACCCGGGCCCCGGCGGCGCCGATCGGCTCGCGCTCTTCCGCGGCCTCCCCTACGAGCTCCCGTTCGGGATCGAGCTCTACTCCGTCCGCGAGGTGTCCGCCGTGCCCCTGCTGGCGCTGCCCGCCGACCGGCGCGGGGTCGCCGTCGACCACGAGCTGCGCTCCGAGGACGATGCCCGCTCGCTGCTCGAGGACCTCGAGAGCGCGGCGGTGACGGCGCCGCCGGACCGCAAGCGGGGCGGCGGCGAGCGCGACCGAGGCGAAGGTGGCGGCGCCGGCGGGCAGGGCGGCGGAGGGGCCGCGGGGGGATCCGGCGGGGGCGCGGGTTGAGCGCTCGCAACCGCGAGCTGCTCGGCCTGATCCCGGTCGCCGGCCTCCTGATCGCCGGCTTCGCGGCGGTCTTCGTCGTCCGCAGGGACGAGGTCGCCGACGCGTCGCTGGTCTTCGGCGCCTACTTCTTCGCGATCTGCCTCGCCGCCCACGTCTTCCTGCGGATCCGCCTGCCCAACGCCGACCCCTACCTGTTCCCGCTCGTCGCCCTGCTCGCGGCGATCGGGCTCGTGATGCTCTACCGGATCGACGAGAGCCTGGCCCGCGATCAGGCGAACTGGTTCGTGGTCGGGCTCGGCCTGTTCGTGCTCACGATCGTCTTCCTCCGCGACTACCACGTCCTCGAGCGCTACCGCTACCTGATCGTCGTCGCCGGCCTCTTCCTCCTCCTGCTGCCTCGCGTCCCCGGGATCGGCGCCCCGGTCAACGGCGCCTACCTCGGCGTCGAGATCGGCCCGCTCGCCTTTCAGCCCGCCGAGCTCGGGAAGCTCGCGATCGTGATCTTCCTCGCCAGCTACCTGCGCGAGCACCGCGAGGTCCTGGTCGTCGGCGCCAGGCGCGTCGCCGGGATCACCTTCCCGCCGATCAAGCACCTCGGCCCGATGCTCGTCGTCTGGGGCGCGGCGATGCTGATGCTCGTCTTCATCAGCGACCTCGGCAGCTCGCTGATGTTCTTCGGCGCCTTCCTGGCGCTGATCTACACGGCGACGAACCGGATCTCGTTCGTGATCATCGGCCTTGCGATGTTCCTCGTCGGGGCGTGGTTCTTCGCCTCGACCGTCGACCACGTCGGCGACCGGATCGACATCTGGCTCGATCCCTACCAGGACGCGAGCGGCACCGGCTACCAGGTGCTGCAGTCGATGTTCGCGCAGGCCGACGGCGGCCTCTTCGGGACCGGGATCGGCGAGTCGCTGCTGTACGCGCCCGGGGCGAGGGAGACCCTGGGCAACACGCTGATCCCCGAAGTCCAGACCGACTTCATCTACGCCCTGATCGTCAACGAGCTCGGGCTGTTCGGCGGCTGCGGGGTGATCACGATCTACGCCCTGATCGCCGCCCGCGGGTTCAAGATCGCCTCGCTCGCCCGCGACGGGTTCTCGAAGCTGCTCGCCGCCGGGCTGACCGCGGTGTTCGCGCTGCAGGCGTTCGTGATCATCGGCGGGGTGATCAGGGTGATCCCGCTGACCGGCGTCACGCTGCCGCTGATCAGCTACGGCGGCAGCTCGGTGATCGCGAACATGGTCCTGGTCGCGCTCTTGCTCCTGATCTCCGACCGGGCCCGCCGCCCGGATCCGGAGGCGGCGTCGTGAACGTCCCGATCAGGCGGCTGCTCGCCGTCGTCCTCGTCCTCTTCGCGCTGCTCGTCGGGTTCACCAGCAACTGGTCGGTCTTCGACGCGGCCGAGCTCGAGGCGAAGGTCGAGAACAAGCGGCCGCTGTTCGAGGCGCAGCAGATCAAGCGCGGCCGGATCCTGACCCGGGACGGGGAGGTGATCGCCAACTCGAAGCGGACCGGCGACGACGAGAACTTCCAGTACGTGCGCAGCTACCCGCTCGGCTCGCTGTTCGGCAACCCGATCGGCTACAGCTTCATCACCCAGGGGACGAGCGGCTTCGAGCGCGCCGAGAACGCGACCCTGACCGGCGAGGAGAACGAGTTCGTCTCGATCCTCGATCAGATCCGCGGCCGCCGGCGGCAGGGCTCCGACATCGTGACGACGCTCGACGCCTCCGCACAGCAGCTCGCCACCGACCAGCTCGAGGCGACCGGAAGGCCCGGCGCCGTCGTCGCGCTCGAGCCCGACACCGGCGCGGTCAGGGTCATGGCCAGCACCCCGGGCTTCGACCCGAACCGCGTGCCCGAGGACCTCGACCAGCTCAACCGGGCCGACCCGTCGGTGCTCACCAACCGCGCGATCCAGTCGCTCTACCCGCCGGGGTCGACGTTCAAGGTCGTCACCGCCGCCGCCGCGCTCGACTCGGGCGCGGCGACGCCCGACACCGTGCTCAGCGGCGCGAGCCCGCAGACGTTCAGCGGCGTCGAGCTCGCGAACGCGGGCGGCGAGCAGTTCGGCGACATCGACATGCGCATGGCCCTGACCAACTCGGTCAACACCTACTTCGCCCAGCTCGGCGAGATGGTCGGGCCCGAGACCCTGCTCGACTACATGGGGCGCTTCGGCTTCGGCAAGGATCCCGAGGTGCAGCTTCCCGACGAGCAGAAGGCGGCGAGCGGGATCTTCGTCGTCGACGACAAGCGGGGCGGGTTCAAGCAGGTCGACGAGGGCTTCGACATCGCCCGGGTCGCGATCGGCCAGGGCGGTGAGGAGGGCGAGGTCCGCGCCTCGGTCACGCAGATGGCGGAGGTCGCCGCCGCGGTCGCCAACGGCGGCGAGCTGATGAAGCCGACCCTGGTCGAGAAGGTGATCGACCCCGACGGCCGCGTCAGCGACGAGCTCGACCCCGAGGTCCAGAGCGAGGTGATGAGCGAGGAGACGGCCGCCGCGCTCGCCGACATGATGACCAGCGTCGTCGCGGAGGGCACCGCCGCCGGCCTCTCGGTGCCGGGTGCGACGTTCGCGGGCAAGACCGGGACCGCCGAGATCGACATCGAGCAGGACATCGCCCAACCCTGGTTCATCGCCTTCGCGCCGGTCGAGGACCCCGAGGTCGCGATCGCGGTGACGACCGACCCCTGCGCCGGCTGCTTCGGCGGCGAGGTGGCGGGACCGATCGCGACCGCCGTCATGTCGGAGATCCTGAGCGGATGAGGCTCGAGCCGGGAATCGTCATCGACGGCCGCTACCGGCTCGAGCACCGGCTCGGCTCCGGCGGCATGGCCGACGTCTGGCGCGCCCGCGACACCGAGCTCGGCCGCGACGTCGCGCTGAAGCTGCTGCACGAGAACTTCGCCCGCGACACCGAGTTCGTCGAGCGCTTCCGCCGCGAGGCGTCGGCGGCGGCCGGGCTGCAGCATCCGAACGTGGTCAGCGTCTTCGACCGCGGCTCGTACGAGGACAGCTATTACATCTCGATGGAGCTGGTCGAGGGCTCCTCCTTGCGCGACCTGATCGGCCAGGGGCTGGAGACCGACGAGGCGGTCGAGGTGACGCGGCAGATGCTCGCCGCGGCCGAGTTCGCGCACGAGCACGGGATCGTCCATCGCGACCTGAAGCCGATGAACGTGCTGATCGACCGCGACGGACGGGTCCGGGTCACCGACTTCGGCATCGCCCGCGCGGGCGGCTCGGAGATCACCAGGACCGGCTCGGTGATGGGAACCGCCCAGTACCTGAGCCCGGAGCAGGCGCAGGGGATGGCCGTGGGCCCGCCGACCGACATCTACTCGATCGGCGTGATCCTGTTCGAGATGCTGACCGGACGGGTTCCGTTCGACGGCGAGAGCGCCGTCGCGATCGCGATGAAGCAGGTCGGCGAGGAGCCGCCGCGGCCGAGCTCGATCAACCCGAAGGTGAGCCCGGCGCTCGACGCGGTCGTGCTCACGGCGCTCGCCAAGGACCCGGCGGCGCGCTACGGCTCGGCGGCGGAGATGGCGGCGGCGCTCGAGGCGGCCGTGGCCAACCCCGACGAGGCCCCGGCGCTGGGACCGGCCGGCGAGGGCCGCTCGCGCCGCCGCTGGCTGATCGCGGCGCTGATCGCCCTGCTGCTGGCCGGCGGCGCCGTCGCCTGGCTTCTCACCCGGCCCGAGATGGTCACGGTCCCCGACGTCACCGGCGAGCTCGAGGATCCGGCGATCATCGCGCTGCAGGACGCCGACTTCGAGGTGGCGACCGAGCGGATCGAGAGCGACATCCCCGAGGGCGAGGTGATCGAGCAGGACCCGGCCGCGGGCAGCGAGGCGGAGCTGGGCTCGACGGTGACGATCACCGTCAGCCTCGGACCCGGGGCGGTGGCGGTGCCGCGGGTGGCCGGGTTGCGGGTTCCCGAGGCGAGACGGGCACTCGAGCGCAAGGGCTTCGAGACCGTCGTCGCGCGGCGGTCCTCGGCCTCGGTCCCGTCGGGGAAGGTGATCGGCACCGATCCGGCCCAGGGGACCAGGCTCGAGGTCGGCGAGACGGTGACGCTGATCGCATCGACCGGCGTCGAGACCGCCGTGGTGCCGAACGTGCTCGGCCTCGACCGGGTCACCGCGACGACCCAGCTTCGCGACGCCGGGTTCGTGGTCAACGCCAACCCCACCCGCTCCGACGAGCCCGAGGACCAGGTGCTCGAGCAGGACCCGCCCGCCGGCGAGCGGGTCGAGGTCGGAAGCGAGGTGACGATCACATACTCGAGCGGCGTCGGGACGATCACGCTCGGCGACTACGTCGGCCAGAAGCTCGCCTACGCGCAGCGCAAGCTCGCCGCCGAGGGGCTCTCGGTCTCCGTCGACGAGCGTGAGACCGCCGATCCCTCCGAGGACGGGATCGTCCTCGAGCAGGCGCCGACGGCGGGCACCAACATGAGCCCGGGGGACCGCGTCAGGCTGGTCGTCGGCGAGCTCGTCGAGCCCGACGGCACGACTACGGACACGACGACCCCGCGGGACGGGCGATGAGGGTCGCGGTCCTCCGCGGGGGCCGCTCGAGCGAGCACGAGGTCTCGCTGCGGTCCGGAGCCTCGGTCGCGGCGGGCCTGCTCGAGGCCGGGCACGAGCCGGTCGACGTCGTCATCGAGCGCGACGGCCGCTGGCTCTGCGATGGCGCCGAGGTCGAGCTCCGCGCGGCCGCCGGCCTGCTCGGCTGCGATGTCGCCTTCCCGGTCCTGCACGGGCCGTTCGGCGAGGACGGGACGGTGCAGGGCCTGCTCGAATGCCTCGACGTCCCCTACGTCGGGCCCGGGGTGCTGGCGGCGGCGGTGACGATCGACAAGCTCGTCTTCAAGCGCCTGCTGCGCGAGCGCGGGATCGCCCAGGTCGACTTCTGCCAGGCCGGGGAGGAAGGCTGGCGCGGGCGCGCCGCCGCGCTCGGGCTGCCGGTCTGGGTGAAGCCGTCGCGGCTCGGCTCGAGCGTCGGCATCATCAAGGTCGCCGAGCCCGCCGCCCTCGACGCCGCCGTCGGGACGGCGCTCGAGCACGACCCGCGGGTGATCATCGAGGCGCACTGCGAGGGCCTCGAGGTCGAGTGCTCGGTGATCGGCAACGACGCGCCGGAGACGTCGCTTCCCGGCCAGCTCGTGGTCAACGCCGACTGGTACGACTACGAGGCCAAGTACGAGCCGGGCGGCATGGACCTGGTCGTGCCGGCGCCGATCGGCGCTGAGGCCATCGCCCGCGTCCGCGAGCTCGCCGCCGACGTCTACCGCTCCTGCGGCTGCACCGGCCTCGCCCGCTGCGACTTCTTCGTCGCCGGCGACGGCGAGGTCCTCGTCAACGAGCTCAACACGATCCCCGGCTTCACCGAGACGAGCGTGTTCTCGAAGCTCTTCGAGGCGACCGGCCTGCCCTACCCCGGCCTCTGCGACCGCCTCGTCGAGCTGGCGCTGGAGCGCCACGAGTCCGAGCGCTCGTACCGGTACTAGGTGTCACGGCCGGGCCGGCGGCGGTGCCCCGGGACCTATTGCAGCAACTGTCACTGAGAGCACGGTCCCGGGTCACCGCGGCCGACCCGGCCTCGTGCGAAGGCCTGGCAGCGGACGCTCCTCCCCCAAAGGCCCCCGACACGAGGGTCGCCATCCGCCCTGGGACAAGCGTGGCGAAGGCGGGCAGGGGGCGTGCCGGCCGGGGCGTCCACAAACAAGGCCGAAGGCCTGCCCCGGACGGTGCGGCCCCTGCTCGCCGCCTACTGACCGAGCAGGCGGATGTCGAAGATCTCGGCCGGGGTGCCGTCCTCGACGCCGGTGATCCAGATCAGGAACCAGCGGTTCGGCTCGCTCGTGTCGAGGTCGACGACCTGGCGGCCACCCTCGGCGGTCAGCTCGCTGGTCAGCGGGCTTCCCCAGCCGGCGATCTCGGTCGGCGGGCTCTCGAGGTCGGAGCCGTAGACCTCGAAGGTCCAGGGCCCGCCCCCGGTCCTCAGCACCATCTGGCTCGGCGTCACCGACCCGCCCGCGTCGACGTAGAGGCCGACCCCGTCCTTGAGGCCCTCGAGGCCGGTCGTGTAGTCCTCGGTGCTCCAGCCGGTCGTGGGGATGCCGTCGGTCGCCAGGCCGGTCTCCTCCTCGTGCTCCTCGCCGTCGCCCTCGGGGTCGAAGTCGGTCACCGACTGGATCTCGATCGGGGTGCCGCCGGCGCTCTCCGGCGGCCCCTCCTGCGAAGGCCCCCCCTCGCCGCGCAGCGCCGCGATCGCGATCGCGGCGGCGGCGGCGGCGGCGAGCAGCAGGACCCCCGCCCAGGAGATGCGGCGACGGGTGAGGACCCGCCGGCGCCTCTCCGGCACCGAGTCGAGGACCGAGGTCGCCTCGCCGGTGGCCCCGCCGGCGCGCGCGACCTCGACCTCGAGCGCGTGCTCGAGGTCGGCGAGGAGCTCGCCCATGTCCCGGTAGCGGTCCTTCGGCTCCTTCGCGGTCGCGCGCTCGACCGCCGCCGCAAGCACCGCCGATGCGTCGGGGCGGCGGCGCTGCACGTTCGGGACCGTCTCGTTGACGTGCTTCATCGCCACCCCGACCTGGGTCTCCGCCTTGAACGGGACCTCCCCGGTGAGCATCTCGTAGAGCAGGATCCCGAGCGAGTAGACGTCGGAGCGGGGGTCGATCTCGCGCCCCATCGCCTGCTCGGGGGAGACGTAGTCGGTCGTGCCCAGCACCCGTCCGGTGGCGGTCAGCCCGTGCGACTCGAGCGACAGCGCGATCCCGAAGTCGGTGATCTTCGCCCTTCCCTCGGGGTCGATGAGGACGTTCTGGGGCTTGACGTCGCGGTGGATCAGCCGCGCGGCGTGCGCGGCCTGCAGCCCCCGCCCGACCTCGATCGCGTACGCGGTCGCCTCGTCGAGCGGCAGCCGCCCGTGGGCGGCGAT
This sequence comes from Actinomycetes bacterium, assembly GCA_016861045.1. Lineage (GTDB taxonomy): Bacteria > Actinomycetota > Thermoleophilia > Solirubrobacterales > 70-9 > RHKX01. The sequence continues at coordinate 69,748 of BOKP01000004.1, forward strand.
CATCTGCTTCAGCGTCTGGCCGGGGACGTACTCGAAGACGATGTAGGGCCGGCCGCCCTCCTCGCCGGCGTCGATCACCGCGACGAGGTTGGGGTGGGAGAGCTGGGCGACCGCCCGGGCCTCGCGGCGGAACCGCTCGAGTTGGTCCTGCTGGTCGGAGATCTCCTGGTGCAGCACCTTGATCGCGACGTGGCGCCCGAGCGTCTCGTCGACGGCGAGATAGACGGTCGACATCCCGCCGCTGCCGAGCTTGGACTCCAGCCGGTAGCGGCCGGAGAGCATCGTTCCGATCATCGTGCTGCTCAACTGGTCGGGACGGAAGCAGGCTCGGACGCGGTCATCACCCGGGTATTTTGGCCGAACGCCTGCGCCGCGGACGCGACCGCCGCGGTGCGGCGGAAAGCTTGCGTGAGAGCACCCCCGATCGACATCGATCCAGTCGAGGTCCGGGTCGTCACCGACCCGGCCTGCGCCTGGTCGTGGGCGAGCGAGCCGAAGCTCCGGCGGCTCGCCTGGGAGTTCGGCGACCGGCTGCGCTGGCGCTGGGTGATGGGCGGGATGGTGCGCGAGGTCGGCCCCTCGCAGCGCGCCCGCTACGCGCGGATCTGGCCCAACGTCGCGGCCGAGTCGGGGATGCCGTTCGACCCGCGGCTGTGGTCGGACGGCGGGATCGAGTCGAGCTACCCGGCCTGCCAGGCGGCCGTCGCCGCGGCCGAGCAGGGGGCCGCGGCCGGCGACGCCTACCTGCGCCGGCTTCGATCCGGCCTGATGTACGGTCGCCGCCGCCTCGATCGCATCTCGGCCCTGCTCGCGGAGGCCGACGCGCTCGACGGGCTCGGCCTCGACCGGGAGCGGTTCGAGATCGACCTCCGCTCCGACGCGATCCTCGAGCGGTTCGCGGCCGGGCTCGAGGAGGCCCGCCGGATCCCCGAGCAGGCGAGGGCCGAGAACGCGACCGGGTGCACCGGGCCGATCGAGCGGGTCACGTTCCCGTCGCTCACGTTCGTCGCCGCCGACGGCGCCAGGCGCGGCGTCTACGGCTGGCAGCCGTACGAGCTCTACGTCAAGGCGGCCGCCGCCTCCGGCGCCGGCGACGCGGGGCCCCCGGCGCCGGACCCGCTCGCCGTCATCGACCGCTTCGGGACCTGCGCGACGCGCGAGATCGAGGAGGTCTGCCGGCTGCCGCGGGCCGAGGTCGAGGCGACGCTGTGGGCGCTCGCCCGCGACGGCGAGCTCGCCGTCGATACGGCGATGACTGGAAGCCTGTGGAACCGGGTATAGGCAGGGCTCGAGGGGACCGGGCGCGGCTCAGCCGCGGCTGACGACCCCGGCGCGGTCGGTCACCGTCCCGATCCGGCGCGCTCCGGGGTGGTGGGGCCGGAGGATCGCCAGCGCCGCCTCGACGTCGGCCGCGGGAACGGTGACGCAGAACCCGCAGCCCATGTTGAAGACCTCGTGCATCTCGCCGTCGTCGACGCCCCCCGTGGCGGCGATCAGCTCGAACACCGGCGGCACCGGCAGCGGGTCGTCGATCGCGTAGCCGACCCCGGCGCCGAGCCGGAGCAGGTTGTTGAGGCCGTCGCCGGTGATGTGGGCGAGGCCGCGGACGTCGACCGCGGAGGCGAGCAGGTCGAGGATCGCGCGGACGTAGATCTCGGTCGGCTCGAGCAGGATCTCGCCGAGCGGGCGGCCGAGGCGCTCGTCGTCGAGCGGGATGCCGGCGAGGGCCGCGCGCGCGAGTGTGTAGCCGTTCGAGTGCAGTCCCGAGGACGGCAGGCCGATGACGGCGTCGCCGGCCTCGATCGCCTCGCCGGTCACGATCCGGTCGAGCGGGACCGTGCCGATCGCGCTGCCGGCGAGCTCGAGCCCGTTGACGACCTCGCCGACCTGGGCGATCTCGCCGCCGGGGATCTCGATCCCGGCGAGCTCGGCGCCGCGGCGGAGGCCGACCCCGATCGCGCCGCACAGATCCGGGTCCGCGACGGGGCAGAGGATGAAGTCGACGAGCGCGATCGGCTCGGCGCCGACGCAGACGAGGTCGTTGACGTTCATCGCCACGCAGTCGATGCCGATCGTCTCGTAGCGCCCGAGCCGCTCGGCGATGACCATCTTCGTGCCGACCCCGTCCGTCCCGAAGGCGATCCCGATGCCTTCGTCGAGCCGCAGGACGCTCGCGTAGTGGCCCGGCAGCGGCACGACCCGCGACGGCCTGCCCGTCTCGATCCGCCCGAGCTCGGCGACGAGCGCGGCGACCGACGCGTCGGCGCCGCTCTGGCTGACCCCGGCGCTGGTGTAGGCGTCCTGGCTCATCGGCCCGCCTGATTCAACCGCACCCGTCTCCGCGACCGTCGCCCGGCCCGTCGCCGCGCCGCGACGAGGGGGCGGCGTCCGTCGCGAGGAGGATCGCGGGCCCCGGGCGGGCTCACCGCCCGCGCCGGGCCCTGACCAGGACCAGGCCGGCGATCCCGGCCCGGTAGGCGGCGTAGGGCCAGAGCGCCCGATCGCGCTCGACGAGCCCGATCAGCCCCTGCGAGGCGAGGGTGGACGCGAAGGCGGCGGCGACGCCGGCCGCGGCCGCGCGTCCAAGGCCCGGACCCGCCCGGCGGCGGCGGAGCTTGGATGCCTTGCGAACCGCCGCCGCCGTGATCACCGGCAGCGCGACCGTGCGCGAGAGCAGGTTCGCCTGGGCGCGGCTGAAGCGGCGTGCCCGGGCGGCGGCGAGGGTCGATCCGTTGCGGGAGACGCCGGGGATGAGCGCCGCGGCCTGCGCGATGCCGATCGCGAGCCCGTCGAGCGCCGTGGCATCGCCGGCGCCGCGCGCCTGCGGGCGACGGTCGGCGATCAGCATCGCGGCCGAGCCGGCGAGCAGGCCGGCCGCCGTCGCCCGCGGACCGCCGAGGCGACGGTCGATCTGCTCCTCGAACGCGAGGCCGATCGCGACGGCGGGCAGGAGGGAGAGCACGATCACGGCGAGCCGGCGCCCGTCGAGCCGGCACAGCTCGTCGGCGATCAGCCGCCGCTGGCCGATCAGGAGCGCGACCGCGGCGCCGCCGTGCACGGCCACCTCGAACGCCTTGCGGTCCTCGGGATCGACCTCGTCGAGGTCCCAGCCGAGCAGCCACGGGACGACCCGCAGATGGGCCGAGCTCGAGACCGGCAGGAGCTCGGTCGGGCCCTGGACGGCGCCGAGGCAGGCCGCCCTGGCTGCGGTCAGGCCGGCGGGGCGCGCCGCCCGATCGTGGCCGAGGCCCGTGGCGGCGGCCACCGGCTCAGGAGCCTTCGGCCGGGGCGCCCTCGCGGCGGCGGCGCAGGTACCTGACGAGGAGCCAGGCGGCGCCGATGACGATGGTCGCGGCGACCGCGTAGTCGACGTAGTGGAGCTTGTCCTTCCACTCGTCCCAGTTGTCGCCCGCCGAGCGCCCGATCAGCGTCAGCCCGAGCACCCAGGGGACGCAGCCGAGCACGGTGAAGACGGTGAAGCGCCAGAACGGCATCTCGGAGACGCCCGCGGGAAGCGAGATGAAGGTGCGGACGATCGGCAGCATCCGCGTCCAGAACACGGTCGCCTCGCCGTGCTCGCGGAACCAGCGGTCGGCGGTCTCGAGGTGCTTCGGGTTGACGTGGATCAGGCGGTTCTTCTCGAGCAGCTCCTCGCGGCCGAAGTAGCCGGCCCCCCAGGCGATCCAGGAGCCGAGCAGGTTGCCGAGGACGCCGGCGGCGACGGCGGCGAGCAGGGACATGTCGCCATCGCTGACGGCGAAGCCCGCGAACAGCATCGTCGCCTCGCTCGGGACCGGCACGCAGGCGCTCTCGAGCGTCATCAGGATGAAGATCCCGGCGACGCCGATCGCGTCGACGACGTCGACCGCGAAGTTGACGATCGGATCGGTCAGGGAGGCGGGTGGGACTGGGTGGGAGTACGGCATCCGGGTGCGTGAACGGGCTTGCGCAGCCCGCTTCCGGCGCGCCGCGAGCCGGCCCGGGACTCTACCCTTTGGACGATGAGCCGCCTGCGCGCGCCGGTCCTGCGGCACCGGATCCTCCAGCTTGCGGCGGACGCGGTCCTGGCCGCCCTCGCCTTCTACCTGGCGTTCGCGATCCGGTTCATCGACGAGCCCGGCGGCATCCCCGATCGCTACGTCGACATGCTGGCCGGCTCGATCGCCTTCGTGGCGCTCGGCAAGACGGCCGTCTTCAGCCTGATGGGGCTGCATCAGAAGTGGTGGCGCTACTTCAACATCGGCGACACCTGGGCGGTGGTGCGGGCCTGCGCCGCCGCCTCGGCGCTGCTGATCGCGATCTTCGTGATCGCCAAGCCGTACCCGAGCCCGATGCCGCGCTCGGTGATGATCTTCGACTTCGTCTTCACGGTCGGGCTGCTCGTCGCCGCCCGCAGCGTCGCCCGCTTCTACTTCGTCGAGCGCCGGATGCGCCGCCGCAGCCGCGACAAGGCCGACGTGCTCGTCGTCGGAGCCGGCTCCGGGGGGCAGATGGTGGTCCGCGAGCTCCGGCTCAACCCCGAGCTCGGCAACCCCGTCGGCTTCGTCGACGACGACCCGCGCAAGCGCGGGATGCGGATGCTCGGGTTGAAGGTGCTGGGCGGGACCGACGAGCTCGGCGCGATCCTCGAGCGCGAGAGCCCGTCGGAGGTCGTGATCGCGATCCCCTCCGCGCCGGGCGCGGTCCGCGGGAAGGTCGTCGCCGCCTGCCGCGAGCGGGGGATCCGGGTGCGGACGCTGCCGACCGTGTTCGAGCTGCTCCGCGGCGGGGTCCAGCTCACCCGCCAGCTCCGCGAGGTCCAGGTCGAGGACGTGCTCGGCCGCGAGCCGGTCTCGATCGAGCTCGACCGGGTCGGCGGCTACCTGCGCGACCGGATCGTCCTCGTCACCGGCGCCGGCGGCTCGATCGGCTCCGAGCTGTGCCGGCAGATCGCCCGCGTCGGCCCGCGCCTGCTCGTCGTCGTCGACCAGGCCGAGGACAACCTCTTCCAGATCGACCGCGAGCTGACCTCAGAGTGGCACTTCAGCCGCGTCGAGGCCGTCCTCGCCGACTGCAAGGACGGCGAGCGGATGCTCGAGGTGATGCAGCGGTTCGCGCCCGCCGTCGTCTTCCACGCCGCCGCCTACAAGCACGTGCCGCTGGTCGAGGCGAACCCGTTCGAGGCGGTTCGCAACAACGCGATCGCGACGCGGGTCGTCGCCGAGACGGCGGCGGTCGCGGGCGCCGAGCGGTTCGTCCTGATCTCGACCGACAAGGCGGTCAACCCGCGAACCGTGATGGGCGCGTCGAAGGCGATGGCCGAGTCGATCGTCCGCGCCGCCGCCGCCCGCCACCCCGACACCCGCTTCGTCTCGGTCCGGTTCGGCAACGTGCTCGGCTCCTCGGGCAGCGTCGTGCCGATCTTTCGCGGCCAGATCGAGCGCGGCGGGCCGGTCACGGTCACCCACCCGGAGATGACCCGCTACTTCATGACGATCCCCGAGGCCGTGCAGCTGGTCATCCGCGCCGCCGACCTCGGCGGTGACGGGGACGTCTTCGTGCTCGAGATGGGCGAGCCGGTGAAGATCGTCGACCTCGCGCGGAACATGATCCGGCTCGCCGGCTACGAGCCGGAGCGCGACATCGCGATCGAGTTCACGGCGCCGCGCCCTGGGGAGCAGCTCCACGAGCACCTGCTCGGGGAGGGCGAGCGCGCCGAGCCGACCGCGGAGGCGCGGATCGTCCGTGCCGTACGCGACCGGCCGCTCGATCCGAGGCGGGTCGAGGAGACGCTGGAGCGGTTGCGGGATCTGATCGGCAGCGGGGACGAGACCGACCTGGCACGTCGCGTCGTCGGCGTGATCAGCGGCGGTTTGGCCCCCGGTGGCGGCTCTAAGATCCGGCGCTGAATGGACCTGCTGAAGGAGATCGGCGCGATCCTCGGCTTCGTCGCCTTCGTCGGCCTGGCCGTGCTCGTCTTCATGACCTTTCAGCAGGCCCGGCACCTGCGCCGCCTCCGCGAGTGGGCCGGCCGCTCGCCCGAGCGCGCCGCCGCCGAGGCGGATCGCGCCGCGGCGGCCGCCGAGGCGACGATGCCGAGGATCGGCGAGGAGCCGGGGACCGGGGAGCCGTCGGAGCCGGGAGGGCTGACCAGGATCCGCGGCGAAGTCGCCTACCGCTACGAGGAGCTCGACCGCCGCTCGCCGGTGAGCCCGCTCGTGCTCGGAGCCGGCCTGCTGGCGCTGCTCGCCGCCGCCGCGATCCTCACCGGCGGGTTCGGGCTGCTCGCCGACGACGACGGCAAGCGCGCGAGCACGAAGGCCGAGCGCCCCAGCGAGCCCGTCGTGGCCGTCCTGAACGGAACCGCCCCCGAGGGCGGCGTCGGCGTGCCGGGAACCGCGAAGGCGGCCAGCGCGTTCGTCGAGGACGCCGGCTGGAAGGTCGGCGAGGTGGGCGACGCCGGCAGCTTCTCCGCGAGCACGGCGATGTTCGCGGAGGGCGCCAAGTCCGATGCCAGAGAGCTCGCCGACGATCTCGTCGACCAGCTCGGGGAGATCGAGGTCGTCCCGATGACGCCCGAGGTCGAGGAGGCCGCAAAGGGGGCCGAGCTTGCGCTCGTGGTCGGCCAGGACGACCAGGCGATCGCGGGATGACGGCGCTGCCCGGCTGGATGGAGGCCGCGCCGGCGGTCACGGCCGCCGCCGAATCGCTGCTCGGCAAGGGCCTGCTGGTGCCGCTCGGGGGCATCGCGGCGCTGCTGGCGATGCTCGGGATGGCGCTGCTGGTGCCGCTCTTTCTCGATCAGCGTCGCGAGATCGGCAGGCTGACCGAGTGGATGAGCCGCGAGCCCGACGCGGGCACGACCGAGTTCCGGGCGATACCGCCGCCGGCGCGAGGCCGCTCAGCCGCCGCCGACCGGGTCACCTCGGAGCGGCCGGCGCTGGAGCGGATCGGCACCGCCGAGCAGCGCGCGATCGAGGCGATCGAGCGCGGCCCCCGCCACCCGCTCGTGATCGCGATCGTCGCGGTCCTGCTCGCGGCCGCGATCTTCCTCGCGGTCGGGCACTTCCTCCGTGCCGGCGACGGCGGCGGCGGCAAGAGGATCGACCCGAGCACGGTCAGCGTCGTGGTCCTCAACGCCTCCACCTCCTCGGGGCTCGCCGGAGAGGTCGCCGACGAGCTCGGCGGAGCCGACTTCGACGTGGTCGGGACGAGCGTCGCCAACGGCGGCAGCGGCAAGAGCGTCGTCCGCTACGCCGACGGCCGGAAGCGGGAGGCGAAGCTCGTCGCCCGCAAGCTCGGGATCGAGGACGTCAAGCCGTTCGATCAGGAGGCGCAGGCGGCGGCCAACGAGGCCGAGGTGGTCGCGTTCGTCGGCGACGACATCGCCAGGGCCGGGGCCGGCAAGGGCTGATCCGATGAGCCGGAGCGCAGCCCCGTCCGGGGCGAAGCTCGGCGCTGTCCTGTTCGCTTGCCTGCTCGCCCTGACCGCCACCGTGTTCGCGCTCGAGCGCGCCGCGCGCTCGAGCGACGACGTGGTCAACACCGTCGTCCTGTCGCCGCGGCTGGAGGGCGGACGGGCCGACGTCGCGTTCACGCTCGCCGAGGCCGACTCCGACGTCGACGTGCTGATCATCGACGGCAACGAGGGCAGCGACGGTGGCCTCGTGGCGACGCTGGCGGAGGGGGCGCCGCTCGATGCCGGGCCGCACGCCTACGCCTGGGACGGCCGCACCGATGCGGGGGGCCGCGCGCCGCCCGGCCTCTACGCGCTCGAGGTCGTGCTCGGCGAGGCCGGCCGTGACGTCGAGCCGCCGGGTCGGATCGAGGTGCCCTCCGGCGAGTACCCGCTGAGGCCCGGGGAGCGGCCCTGATGGACGAGCCGCTGCTCTGGGCGGGGACCTTCGCCTGCGCCCTCGGCGCCGCGACCGGCCTCGCGCCCCCGCTCGGCCGCCGCGCCCGGTTCGCGGCGCTCGCGGCGGCGGTGCTTCTCGCCCCCGTCCTCGTGATCGCCGACGCCTGGGACAGCGCCCGGATCGCCGACCTCCGCGAGCAGCCGGCGCTGCTCGTCGCCGGGGCACTCGCGGCGACGGCGGCGATCGCCGCCCTCGCCTGGGCCTTCCGGCGCCGACCCGGCTGGCTCGCCCCGGCGCTGGTCGCTGCGATGCCGTTCCGGGTCCCGATCGACCTCGGCGGCGGCGATGCCAACCTGCTCCTGCCGCTGTACGCGGTGATCGCCGGCGGCCTGGCGGCGGCGGCGATCGGCGCCGGCCGCGATCGGCGGCCGGCGGCCGAGCCGGCCGACCGCGGGCCGTGGCTCGGCGCGGTCGGCTGGGCGCTCGCCGGAATCGTCGTCCTCTACGCGCTCCAGGCCGCCTACGCCGACGATCTCACCGCGGCGCTCCAGGGGGTCGCCTTCTTTCTCACGCCCTTCGCGGCCCTCTACGCCCTCCTCGCCGACGCCCGCTGGGACCGGCCGGCGCTGCGGGCGGTGGTCTGGGTGCTGGTGGCGGAGGGGCTGGCGTTCCTCCTCGTCGGGCTCGTCGAGTACGGAGCCCGCGAGCTGCTCTGGAACGACAAGGTCATCTCCGGCAACGAGGCGCACACCTACTTCCGGGTCAACTCCCTGTTCTGGGATCCGAACATCCTCGGCCGCTACCTGGCGGTGACGATGACGGTGCTCGCGGCGGTCGTCGCCTACTCGGACCGCGCGCGCGAGGTCAGGGCCGCGGCCGCCGCCTTCGGGCTGCTCGCGGTGCTGCTGCTGATCACGTTCTCGCAGACGAGCACCCTCGCCCTCCTCGCCGCGCTGCTCGTCCTCGCCGCTACCCGCTGGGGCCTCGCGCGCGCGGCCGCCGGCGCCGCCGCGACGGCGCTCGCCCTCGCGGCCGCCGTGGCCCTGATCGCCGGCGGCGGGCTCAGTGGCGAGACGACGAGCGGGCGCGCCGGCCTGATCGACGGCGGGGTCGAGATCGCTCGCGACCATCCGCTCGCCGGCGTCGGATCCGGCGGCTTCGCCGCCGAGTTCACCGCCCGCTACTACGAGGGTGAGGGGTTCGCCGCCGAGAGCCACACCGAGCCCGTCACCGTCGCCGCCGAGCAGGGCGCGGTCGGCCTTTTCGCCTACGCGGCGCTGCTCGCCGTCACGGTCGGCGGCCTGCTCTCGGCGGCCGGGCTCGAGCTCCGCGGCCGGGCGCGCGGGCCGGCGCTGGCGGCGACGCTGCTCGCGGTCTACGCGCTGATGGTCGTCCACAGCCTCGGCTACGCGGCCTTCCTCACCGACCCGATCACCTGGTCGGTCCTCGCGATCGCGGCGGCGCTGTCTCCGGCGCCGCGGCCGGGCCGAGGGAGCGGCTGATGCTCGACTACCTGCGCCGTCTCGTCACCACCGGCTTCGCCTACACGGCCGCGAGCGTCGTCTCGAAGGTCATCGCGGTCCTGCTGCTGCCGCTCTACACGAGCTACCTGACGCCGGCCGACTACGGGCAGGCGGAGCTGCTGTTCTCGACCGTCGTCGCGGCCAGCATCGTCATCCGGCTCGGCCTGATCGAGGCGTTGATGCGCTTCTACTACCTGCCCGGCGAGCGCGGCGACCGGGTGATCGCGACGGGCTTCGCGGCGCTGCTGTGGACGACCACGGCGGGGGCGATCGTGGCGCTGCCGTTCGCTTCGCAGATCGGCGACGCGATCAGCGGCGAGCCGCTCGACCCCGGCCTCGTCCGGATCGCGATCGGCGGGCTCTGGGTGCTGACCCTCTACGAGTACATGGTCACCCTGTTCCGGCTCGACGAGCGGGCGCGGGCCTATTTCGCGTTCACGATCGGCAACGTGCTGCTCGCGATCCCGCTGACGGTGACGCTCGTCGTCGCCCTCGACGCCGGCGCCGAGGGCCTGCTGCTCGGCGCCTACCTCGCCGGCCTTCCCTTCCTGCTCTGGCTGATCGCCGCCGAGCGGCGCCGGCTCGCGCTCAGGCCCGACCGCGGGCTGCTGCGGCGGATGTTCCGCTTCGGGCTGCCGACGATGCCGGCGGAGATCTCGATCTACTCGCTCGCCTTCATCGACCGGGTCATCATCTCCCACTCGCTCGGACCCGCGCAGCTCGGCCTCTACGGCCTCGCCTTCAAGTTCAGCCAGGCGATCCAGGTCGTCGTCCGCGGCTTTCAGCTCGCCTGGCCGCCGCTCGCCTACTCGATCCGCGACGACGAGGACGCCCGCCGCACCTACGCGGTCGTCGTCACCGCGTTCGCGGCGCTCTGCGGGACGATCGTCGTCGGCATGTGGCTCGAGGCCCGCTGGATCGTCCGCCTGCTCGCCGCGCCCGACTTCTTCGACTCCTACGAGGCGATCGGCCCGCTCGCCCTCGGCGCCGCGCTCTACGGCATCTACCTGGCGCTCGTCGTGATCCTCGGCCGCACCGGCAAGACGCAGTACAACTTCCCGGTCACGGCCGCGGCGACCATCGCCAACGTCGTCCTCAACCTGCTCCTCGTGCCCGCCTGGGGGATCGTCGGCGCCGGCGTCGCGCTGACCCTCTCCTACCTGATCGTGATCGTCCTCATCCATTCCGTCAGCCGGCGGATCTTCCCGATCCCCTGGCAGTGGGGCCGGCTCGCGGTCATCGCCGCCGCCGCCGCGGTGCTGATCGCCGCCGGCGAGGCGCTGCTGCCGGACGCGGGGGCCGCCGGGTTCCTCTCCCGGCTCGCGCTCGCCGCCCTCTATCCGGCGATCCTCTGGTTCGGCGGGGCCGTCCGCGCCGCCGAGCGCCGCCAGGTCCTCGAGCTGCTCGGCCCCGAGCGGCTCCGCGCCCGCTGGGCCGTCCTGCGCGAGCGCCGGGCTGGCGAGAGCGACGAGGAGGCCCGCGCCGAGACGCTCTACGAGCAGGAGGTCCGCGACCAGCGGGACTGAGATCGCCACGGCGGCGCTGGCCGCTTCGCGTCGGCTTCCGCCGGCGCGGCGCCGGTGTGCGGGCGCCGGGGCGTCCCGGGCCGAAGCCCGGCGCCATCCACCCCCGGCGGGCCGACGGTGGCGGGAGTCTCTCAGCGGCCCTCGGCCAGCTCCCGGAGCCCCTCGCCGCGCGGGCGCCAGGCCTTGCGGGCGTGCAGCAGGTACCAGCCGGGGTCGTGGCCGGGAAGGACGAGCGCGGCGAGGGCGCGGGGGAGGTACGAGAACGCGGTCAGGGCGCGAACGGCGGCGGCGGCGAGCGGGCCGTGGTGCTTGCGCATGTAGAGGTCGCGGTTGCGGTGGAACTCGACCACGCGGCGGGCGCCCGCGCCGCGGTCGTTGGCGAGCTGCTCGTGATGGATCGCCCGCGCCGCCGGCACGTAGAGGGTGTGAAGCCCGGCGTCGCCGAGCCTCTTGCAGAGGTCGGTCTCGTCGGAGTAGACGAAGAAGGCGGGGTCGAGCCAGCCGACCCGCTCGGCGGCGGAGCGGCGGACGAGCAGCGCCGCCGATTGCGCCCAGCCGACCCGCCGCGTCCGCGGCCCGCCGCTCTCGGTGACGAGCAGTCGGTGCAGGAGGAGCGCCTGGGCGAGCGCGGTGCCGACGCCGGGCAGCCGCCAGGCGCAGGGCTGCGGCGTCCCCTCGGGGTCGAGGAGCTGGGCGCCGGCGGCGCCGGCGCCGGCGTCGCCGCGCAGCGCCGCGACGAGCGCCGCCGCCGCCCCGGGCAGCAGCTCGGTGTCCTCGTTGAGGAGCAGGCAGAGCTCCCCCTTCGCCGACTGCAGGAGCAGTGTGTCGTTCACGGCCTTGCCCTGGCGCTGCTCGGCCACGATCAGCCGCAGGCGGTCGCCGATCGCCGGCTCGCGCCGCGCGGTCTCGGCGACGAGGTCGACCGAGCCGTCGTCGGAGTGGTTGTCGAGGACGAGGATCTCGTGCTCGATGCCCGCGGGGTGGTTGGCGGCGATCGCGCGCAGGCAGGCGCCGAGGTGCTCGCGGCCGTTCGTGTTGACGACGCAGTAGGAGAGCTCCATCGGGAGAATCGTCCCCGATGCCGGCGCTCCGGGTCTCCCTCGTCGATCCCTCCGCGTTCACCCCGCCCTACGACCGCTCGCTGGCGGCGGCGCTGGCGCGGGCCGGCGCCGCCGTCGAGCTGCTCACGAGCCGGTTCGTCTACGGCCCCGTGCCCGCACCCGCCGGCTACCGGGTCGAGGAGCTGTTCTACCGGCGCAGCGCCCGGGCCGGGGCCGGCCGTCGCCGGCTCGCGCTGAAGGCGCTCGAGCACGGGCCCGGGATGCTCGCCGCCCGCCGCCGGCTCGCCGGCGCCGACGTCGAGCACTGGCAATGGACGACGCTGCCGGCGCTCGACCGCTTCCTGATCGGGCCCGATCCGGGGCATCCGCGAGTCGTGACCCTCCACTACCCGCTCCCGGGCACGAACGAGCGCCGCAAGCTCGCCGCCCAGCGCCGCTACCTCGAGCGCTTCGACGCGATCGTCGCCCATACCGAGGGCGCCGCCGCCCGGCTCCGCGGCGACGTCGGGATCGCGGCCGACAGGATCGAGGTGATCCCGCACGGACCCCTCGACTACCTGACGTCGCTGCCCGAGGAGAGGCCGCTGCCGCCCGAGCTCGAGGGCGCCGAGGGGCCGGTGATCCTCTTCTTCGGCCTGCTCCGTCCCTACAAGGGGATCGACGTCCTGCTCGAGGCGTTCGCGTCGGTCGAGGGCGCCGAGCTCTGGATCGCCGGGATGCCGCGGATGCCGCTCGACGAGCTGCGCCGGCTCGCGTCCCGGGCCCCCGGCCGGGTCCGCTTCCTGCCCCGGTTCGTCTCCGACCCCGAGATCCCGGCGCTGCTCCGCCGCGCCGACCTGCTCGTGCTGCCCTACCGCGAGATCGAGCAGTCGGGCGTCCTCTACGCCGGTCTCGCCTTCGGCAAGCCGATGGTGCTGAGCGACGTCGGCGGCTTCGGCGAGATCGGCCGCCGTGGCGCCGCCCGGCTCGTGCCGGCGGGCGACTCCGCCGCGCTGGCCGTCGCGCTCAACGAGCTCGCCGCCGACCCCGCCGCCCGCGAGCGGCTCGCCGCCGCCGCCGTCGCCGTCGCGGGCGCCGACGGCTGGGACGCGATCGCGGCCCGCACGATCGCGCTCTACGAGCGGCTCCGCGCCGACCGCGCCGGCCCCACGGGTCGATAATCCGGCGCCCTCCCGATGAGATCCGGACTCGCACGGAAGATCTTCTGGGGCTCGGTCGCGGGCCTCGTCCACACCCACGCCGCTTACCCGCTCAGCCTCGCCGTCCTGCGCCTGCTCGGCCGCCGGTCGGCCTCCGAGACGATCGGCGGCCCGGATGTCGCGGAGCCGCCGACGGTCTCGCTGATCGTCGCCGCCCATGACGAGGAGGAGGTGATCGCGGCCAAGGTCGCCGACGCGCTCGCCCAGCGCTGGCCCCGCGACCGCCTCGAGCTGATCGTCGCCTCCGACGGCTCCACCGACCGCACCATCGATCTCGCCCGGGAGGCCGGCGCCGACCTCGTCCTCGACCTGCCGCGCGGCGGCAAGATCGCCGCCCAGAACGCGGCCGTCGAGCGGGCGAGCGGTGAGATCCTCGCCTTCAGCGACGCCAACTCGCGCTGGGAGCCGGAAGCGCTCGCGGCCCTGGTCGCGGCCTTCGACGACGCCGCCGTCGGCTACGCCTGCGGGCGGGTCCGCTTCACCGATCCCGGCGGGGGCAACCAGGAGGGGCTCTACTGGCGGTATGAGATGGCTGTCCGCTCGCTCGAATCCGAGCTCGCGGGCGTCACCGCCGGCAACGGCGCGATCTACGCGGTCCGGCGCGCCGCCTACCTCGCGCTGGGCCCCTCGCGCAGCCACGACCTCTCGTTCCCGTTCATGCTCCGCAAGCGGGGCTGGCGCTCGGTCGAGGCGCCGGCGGCGCGGGCGAGCGAGAAGATGGTGCCCTCGCTCGCCGGCGAGGCCGCCCGCAAGCGGCGGATGATGGCCGGGCTCGCGGACATCGTCGTGGCCGACCGGATGTGGGATCCGCGCGGCTACGGGGTCCTCTACGCCTACGAGATCGCCTCGCACCGGCTGCTGCGCTACGCGAGCCCGCTGCTGCACGCGCTCGCATTCGCCGCCAACCTGAGGCTGCTCGGGAGCGGCCGGATCTACCGGCTCGCGCTCGCCGCACAGCTCGGGCTCCTCGCCGCCGCCGCGCTCGCCGGTCGCGCTCCGGGCCCGCTCGGCCGACTCGCCGCGATCGCCCGCTACTACGTCGAGACGACCGCGTCGATCGCGCTCGGCTTCCGGGACCGCCGGCGGCACGGGCCGCCGGGCGCGTGGAGCAAGTCCGAGGGGACGCGATGAGCGCGCTCGACCCCGATGCGGTCGCGGCGTTCGCGCCGCCGCCGGGCGACGCGGAGCTCCGGGCACGCGAGGCGACCGAGCCGTTCGCGCCGGCCGGGACGGGCCTGCCGCGGCCGCTCGAGGCCGCCGCCGCGGCGCTGGGCCTCGCCCTGCTCGCCCCGCTCGTCGTCGCGGCGATGCTGGCGATCCGGCTCGAGGGCGGGGGCCCGGCGATCTACCGGCAGCGGCGGGTCGGCCGCGGCGAGCGCGAGTTCGAGCTGCTGAAGCTGCGGACGATGGCGCCGGGCAGCGATCCGGTCGGCGCCGGCACCTCCGTCGGCGCCGCCGACCCCCGCGTCACCCGGGTCGGCCGGGTCCTGCGCCGCACCTCGCTCGACGAGGTGCCCAACCTCCTCAACGTCGTGCGGGGCGAGATGGCGCTGGTCGGTCCGCGGCCGACGATCCCCGCCCACCTCGCATACCTGCACCCCCACCAGCATCGCCGCCACGCCGTCCGCCCGGGGCTCACCGGCTGGGCCCAGGTCAACGGCCGCGTCGGGATCACCTGGGGCGAGCGGATCGAGCTCGACAACTGGTACGTCGAGAACCGCTCGATCCGCCTCGACCTGCGGATTCTCGCCCGCACGCTCGCCCAGGTCGTTTCCGGGCGCGGCCTCGACCCCGCCGGGTAAGGTGCCGGCCCGATGAGCAGCGAGCGCGGGTCCGAGGTCGAGGTCGCGATCAGGCCGTTCCGCGAGGCCGACTGGCCCGCCGTTCATCGCTGGTTCAACAACCGCGAGGCGATCTCGTCGCTGATGGAGGTCCGGCCGTCGTTCAGCGAGGAGGACGCGAGGGGGTGGACCGAGGCGGCCGCCGGCGCCGAGGGCGAGGATCGCAAGTGGGCGATCGAGGTCGCCGGTCGCGACGAGCCGGTCGGCTTCACCGCGCTCTACGGCCTCTTCCGGCAGACGGCGCCCGAGCTCGGCGCCCTGATCGGCGATCACCCCGGCGTCCGCGGCGTCGGGCGCGAGGCCGAGCGGCTGACGGTCGCCAAGGCCTTCGAGGAGCTCGGCGCCCACCGCGTCTACGGGCGCATCCCGGCCTTCAACGAGGCCGCCAAGAAGGCGGTGCTCTGGCAGGGCTGGAAGCACGAGGGGACGATGCCCGAGCACATCCGCCGCCCCGACGGGACGCTGATCGACTGCGAGATCTGGGGCATCACGGCGGCCGGCTGGCGCCGCCGCTGGGCGGGAGAGGGGTAGGCGATCGCGGTCGAGCTGATCGCCGACGCGGGCGCCGCGGCGGTCGAGGACGAGTTCTTCCGCAGCCGCGAGTTCCTCGCCGCCGAAGGGGTCACCCACACGCTGCTCGCGAGCGCCGGCGGCAACGAGGCGGCGATCCCGCTCGTCGTCCGCCCGATCCCCGGCAGCGAGCGGGTCGACGCGATCTCGCCCTACTCCTACCCCGGGGGGAGGGTCACGGGCGGGCCGGTCGACCGCGACGCGATCGACCTCGCGGCGAGCGGGCTGGTCAGCGCGTTCGTCCGCGAGCGCCTCGGCGGGCCGGCGGCGCTCTCCGGCGCGTCCGAGCGCTCGGTCGTCCTCATCGCCGACCCGTCGAAGCCGCGCAAGTCGCGGATGAGCGACCGCCAGCAGATCCGCAAGAACGAGGCCGCCGGCTACGAGGTCGAGACGGTGGCCGGCCCGGAGGCCGTGGCGGAGGAGCTGACCGGCTTTCTGACCGTCTACACGGAGACGATGCGGGCCGTCGAGGCGACCGATCGCTACTTCTTCGACCGCTCCTACTTCGAGGCGCTCCTCGCCTCGCCGCTGAGCTGGCTGCTCACCGTCCGCGACCCCGACGGCGCTTGCGCCGCTGCGGCGCTTGCAGTCAAGAGCGACGGATTCCTCCACTACTACCTGTCGGGAACCGCCGACGCCCAGCGCCGCCGCGCGCCGTCGAAGAACCTGATCGCCGCCGCCACCGACTTCGCCGAGTCGCTCGGGCTCCCGCTCAACCTCGGCGGCGGCCTCCGTCCCGGCGACGGCCTCGAGGAGTTCAAGCGCGGCTTCGCCAACGCCGAGCTCCCGTTTCGCACCCACGAGCTGATCTGCGACCCGGCGGCCTACGCGGAGCTCGGCGGCGGCCGCGCCGACGACGGCTTCTTCCCGCTCTACCGGGCGCCGTAGCCGCGGGCGCATGGCGGGTGAGGTGCAGATCACTGACCATGGTGGTCACCAATCTGCGGTTCCGTCGGAAGTCGATCCCCGACCCGATGGCGAGGTCGCGCACGGTCGATGACGCCAGCACCTCGCCGGGCTCGGCGAGCGCCGCGATCCGGGCACCGATGTGGACCGCGATGCCGGCGATGTCGCCGTCGAGAAGCTCGACCTCGCCGGTGTGGACGCCGCCCCGGAGCTCGATGCCGAGCTCGCGCACGCGGGCGGCGACCGCGCTCGCGCAGCGCACCGCGCACGCCGGGCCGTCGAACGTGGCGAGGAACCCGTCGCCGGTCGACTTGATCGGCCTGCCGCCATGCTCGCCGACCAGCTCGCGGGTGATCCGGTCGTGGCGGGCGAGGAGCTCGCGCCACTCCGAATCTCCGAGCGCCTCGGCCCTCTCGGTCGAGCCGACGATGTCGGTGAAGGCGACCGTGGCGAGGGCGCGGGAGGAATCCGGGCGGCGGTCCGTTCCGGCGATGAATTCCGCGATCGCCCCGATCAGGGCCTCCGCACCGTCACCAAACATCACCGAGTCGCGGCCGGACAGCTCGAGAAGCCGGGCACCGGGAATGTGCTCGGCGAGATAGAGCGAGTGGCGATTGTCGAAATTCGTCGCTGCGGGCCGGTCGATGACGAGCGTCGGTACCTGGACCTCGGCGAGGATCTCGCGGACGTCGAGCAACTCGCTGAGCTCCCAGTGGCGTCGTACCTCCCCAGGCGTTCCAGACTGCCGCAGGTAGCGGTCAGCGAGGCGAATGGCTCGTGGTTCCTGCGCGGCGAGGACGGGCGCATGCATGTGCGCGAGGAGATCTCCCCGGCCCGAGTCCGCCAGCAGCGGTTCGATCAATCGCGACCGACGCTCGACGGAGCCCATCGCCCACTCGTATCCCTCCGCCCGGGTGGTCCGGGCCTGACCATGGAACAGGATCAGGTGGGAGACGCGCCCGGGGTGAGCGGCGGCGGTAAGAGCAGGTCATGCCGGTAACCCCCGATCGCCATGTAGGCGATCTCATGGCCCTGACTGGTTATGTAGCCGAACTTCTCCTTCTCCATCAGCCGCACCCTCCCGGGCCTGCCGTTCCCCGCGACCGGCGCGGCTCGATACCGGCGGGCCATCTCGCGACCTGCTCATCATGGTCGCGCATTCAGATGGATGCTGCGAGCACGTCCGCGTCGACCGGCTGGGCCGGCGGCGTTGGCGGAGCCGCACCTCGGTTGGCGTCGCGTCAGGATGCCCGGATGCCGCCGTGGGCGCGACGGTGCCGGGATCGCCGGTCCCGGGAGTGGCGACGGCGGAGGTTCCCGTCGATCTTGCGGGCGACCTCGCGGCGGATCCTCGGGACGAGGCGGTTGAGGGCGGCTCCGGCGCAGGCCGTGTAGTTGGTGACGCCGTGGTAGAAGATCGTCTTCACCTTCATCCGCTCGCCCTTCGGGGTGCGCTGGCTCGGGCCGCCGTCGGAGAGCAGGTGGGTGCTGCCGTGGGCGGGCACGCCGGCGAGCTCGAGCTTCCAGGCGAGGTAGCGGATCAGGCCCCGTCGCAGCTTTCGCGACGGCCTCGCGCCGGTGAAGTCGCCGATCGCCGCGACGCCGGTCGTCTGCGAGTTGATCCCCTCGGCCTGGGCGCCGACCACCGGCCGCGCCATGCCTCCGGCCCGGCCCTGGTAGACGTTGCCGAAGCGGTCGACGAGCGCGTTGTAGCCGATGTCGTTCCAGCCGTTGCCGTTGCGGTGGAAGCGGCAGATCCCGAGCACGATTCCCGGCGCCTCCGCCTCGTCGTAGCCGTTGACGCTGACCGTGTGGTGGATGACGCCGGCCTTGACCCGGCCCATCTGCGGCCGCTGCCGCGGCTCGCAGCCCCCCGGGTCCTGCTTCGCTCCCCATTCGCGCCGCGTGATCCAGCCGGGCTCCCGGGTGCCGGCGCTCGCGGCGGGAACGGCCGCCCCGGCCAGCGTCACGACGGCCGAGTTGACGGCCCCGCGGAGGTCGTTGACGAGGCCGCCGGCGAAGGTCGCATCCCCGCTGACGTTGACGTAGTGGAGCCGGCCGCGGATCGGGCGGCCGCGGCTGCGAACCTGGACCTCGTCGCTGCCGCCCGTGTAGACGGGGTCGCCGTTGTCGGTCTCGACCCAGCGGCTCCACTCGCCGCCCGATTCACGGACCCGGAGCTCGAACGCGTGCATCCGGCCGGCGATGCCGACGAGGTCGAACCGGTGCGGCGCGGCGACGGGCGCGCTCCTGTAGAGGACCGGCCCCTCGGCTCCGTAGCCGCCGCGCCCGGCGGCCCGCTCGAGCGTCGCCGGCGTCGCCGCGGCGAGGCGCTTCACGGGCGGGACGGGCTGGCTGAAGTCGACGGCGGCGGGCCGGTAGGGGAGGGTCGAGAGCGCCGGCGCGACCGCCCAGACGAGCGCGCCCGCGAGGGCGAGGACGGATGCGAGCAGGATTCGGCGCGAGCTCATCGGGTGCGTGAACGGATCCTTACAGGACCGAAAACACCGGCCGGGGCCGTGACTACCGGTCCTGCAAGCGATGTCGCTTCTAGAAGGGGACCGCCTCCGGTCCGCGGCCGCGGTAGGCGTCGCGGAAGTCGCGGACCGCATCGAGGGTGGCGGCGCCCGCGTACGCGTCGCAGCCGAGCAGCCGCGTCCACGCCACGGCCGCGACCTCGTAGGGCATGCCCGGGTTCGGGAGGAGGTCGACGCCGGGGCGGTCCGCGTCGAAGACGCCCTTGAGGGCGAGCTGGTCCGCCTCGGAGACGGCGGGGTCGTACATGATGATCACCCGCCCGTGCTCGAGCGAGTGCACGTAGGCGCCCGGGCTCGGGTAGTCGCGGAAGGCGCCGTCGGCGAGCGGCACCGGGTAGTGGTCGCCGGAGGCCGGCGGGTTGGTGCCGTAGTCGGGGAGCTCGTCCTCGTCCGGGTCGAGATGGGCGCTGCCCTCGTCCTCGAGACCGAGGCGGAGCTCACAGCCGGCGGCCTCCGCGGCGGCGTCGAGGTCGCTGATCCCGACCGCGGGGGGCGGGGTGCCGACGCGGTCGTCGACGCGGATGCCGGGCGGGACCTCACCGCCGAACCTGGTGTCGACGTTGCGCCCGGCCGCCGCCGCCCCGTCGGAGCCGCCGTCAGCGCCGCCGGCGAGGGCGACGACGAGCCTGACGACGATCACGGCCGCGAGGATCCCCGCCGTGACGTATCCGAACGCGAGCCGCCGCCGCCCCTGCTCCTTCTCATCCTCGCCGCGAGACACGGTCGGGGCAATCTAGAGAACCGCCGCCACCGCGCCCGTGGGTCCGCGGTCAGGTTGATCCCCCGGGAGGGCCGCCGGGGCCGTGACCCGGCGGTCCGGCGCAGTCGAGCAGCCCAGAGGGCTGCGAGTCGCGCGGTTGATCCCCCGGGAGGGCCGCCGGGGCCGTGACCCGGCGGTCCGGCGCAGTCGAGCAGCCCAGAGGGCTGCGAGTCGCGCGGTTATCTCCTCCCGCGCGCGGCGGCGGCGACCTCGCCGCCGGTCCGCTCCCAGGGGCGGCCGGCCTTGATCGCGCCGAGGATCGCCTTGACCGAGGTCGCGCGGTTGAGGACGAAGAAGTGGATCCCGGGAGCGCCGGCGGCGAGGAGCTGCTCGCACTGGCGCGAGGCGTAGGCGATCCCGAAGGCGCGCTCGGCTTCGGGGTCGCCATCGAGCGCGGCGAGCCGCTCGTCGAGCCGGGCGGGGATCTTCGCCTTGCAGACGTCGCAGAACCGGTGCAGCCCGGCGCGCGAGATGATCGGCAGCACCCCGGGGATGATCGGCACCTCGATCCCGGCGTCGCGCACCTGCTCGACCCAGTCGAAGTAGACCGCGTTGTCGAAGAACAGCTGGCTGATCAGGAACTCGGCCCCGGCCTCGACCTTCTCCCGCAGGAAGGCGATGTCGGCCTCCGGCGAGGCCGCCTCGGGATGGATCTCGGGGAAGCAGGAGGCGCCGATCCCGAAGCGCGCGGTCGCCTCGCGGCCGCGGATGAATGCCGCGAGCTCGGCCGAGCTCGTCAGGCCCCCGGGCGGCGGCGTGAAGTCGGGCTCGCCGCGCGGCGGGTCGCCGCGCAGGGCGAGGACGTTCTCGATCCCGGCCGCGTCGAGCCGGCCGAGGATCGCGTCGAGGCCGGCGATCGTCTCGCCGACGACGCTGAGGTGGGCCATCGTCTCGATCCCGTACTCGCGCTTGATCCGGGTCGTGATCTCGACCGTGCCCTCGCGGGTCGAGCCGCCCGCCCCGTAGGTGACCGAGACGAAGCTCGGCTCGAGCCGGTTCAGGTCCTCGACGCTCGCGAACAGCTCGGCGACGCCCTCCTCGGTCTTCGGGGGGAAGAACTCGAACGAGAAGCAGGGCTCCTCGGAGGCGGCGATCAGGTCCGGGATCCGCATCGCAGCGAATCGTAGGGGCTGGGGGACGCGATCATCTAGGGTGCGCGAATGGCCGCAGGGGTCGAGCCCGGAAGCGCGGGGACGGCGATCTTCTTCCCCGAGAGCGCCTTCGGCCCGACCAACAACTGCGTCGGGATCGCCGATGTGATGCGGCGGCGGGGCTGGCGGGTCGTGTTCATCGCCGAGGAGTCCTTCGAGGGGGCGTTCGTCGCCAAGGGGTTCGAGGAGCGGCTGATGCGGCTCGGACCTGCGCCCGAGCAGGAGGAGGATCCGGGGCAGTTCTGGAAGGACTACATCCGCGAGACGGCGCCCGTCTTCCGCAAGCCGACGATCGAGCAGCTCGAGGGCTTCATCGCCCCGACCTTCGAGGCGCTCCTCGACGGCGCCCGCTACGTCGACGAGCGCCTCGTCGAGATCATCGACGAGGTCCGGCCCGACGTCATCGTCGAGGACAACGTCGTCGCCTTCCCGGCCCTGCCGGCGAGCGGCGTCCCCTGGGTCCGGATCGTCTCCTGCAACCCCGCCGAGGTCAAGGACCCCGACGTGCCGCCCGCGTTCTCCGGCTACCCGGCCGCCGACCGCAGCGGCTGGGACGCGTTTCGCGAGGAGTACAGGCGGGTGATCCGCCCGCTCCATCGCTCCTTCGACGAGTTCTGCCGCGAGCGCGGGGCGCCGCCCTTGCCGCCGTTCGAGCTGATCCACGACTCGCCCGACCTCAACCTCTGGCTCTACCCGGAGGCGGTCGACTACCGGCGCGCCGAGCCCCTGGCGGGAAGCTGGCGCAACCTCGAGTCCTGCGTGCGGGCCACCGACGAGCCGTGGGAGCTGCCCGAGCGCCTCGCCGGCGGCGAGCTCGCCGGGCGCCCGCTCGTCTATCTCAGCCTCGGCTCGCTCGGCTCCGGCGACGTCGGGCTGATGCGGAACCTGATCGCCGCGCTCGCCGGTGCGCCCTACCGGGTGATCGTCTCGATGGGCCCCCAGCACGCCGAGCTCGAGCTCGCCCCGAACATGGCCGGGGCCGAGTTCCTGCCGCAGGCGTCGCTCCTGCCCGAGGTCGATCTGATCGTCACCCACGGCGGCAACAACACGATCACCGAGGGCCTCCACTTCGGCAAGCCGATGGTCGTCCTGCCGCTGTTCTGGGACCAGTACGACAACGCCCAGCGGATCGACGAGACCGGCTTCGGCCGCCGCCTCGACACCTACGGCCACGCGCCGGAGGAGCTGACCGGCGCGATCGACGCGCTGCTCGGCGACGAGGCGCTGGCCGGCCGGCTCGCGGACCTCTCCGCGCACCTGCGGGCGACGCCCGGGACCGAGCGCGCCGCCGGCCTGATCGCCGCCGTGGGCGGCTGACCGCGGCGGCCGACGCGTTCCGGTGGCCTCGACGAGCGCCGGCGCGGGGCGGCCGCGAGACGGGCTCCCGTAGGGTGGCCGCGTGAAGTTCGGGCTGTCGATCTTCCCGACCGCCGAGGCGATCCAGCCGGCCCCGCTGGCGCGGCGCGCCGAGGAGCTCGGCTTCGAGTCGCTCTGGTTCACCGAGCACACCCACATCCCGGTCGGCCGCGAGACGCCCTTCCCCGCCGGCGGCGAGCTCCCGGACGAGTACCGGCGGATCTACGACCCGTTCGTCGCCCTGACCGCGGCCGCCGCCGCGACCGACCGCCTGCTCGTCGGGACCGGCATCTGCCTGATCGTCCAGCGCGATCCGATCACCACCGCGAAGGCGGTCGCGACGATCGACCGGCTCTCCGGCGGCCGTTTCCTGTTCGGCGTCGGGGCGGGCTGGAACCTCGAGGAGATGGCCAACCACGGGACCGATCCGCGGACCCGGTTCTCGTTGATGCGCGAGCGGGTCGAGGCGATGAAGGCGATCTGGACGGCCGATGAGGCCTCCTATCACGGCCGGCACGTCGACTTCGACCCGATCTGGTCGTGGCCGAAGCCGCTCCAGCGACCGCACCCGCCGATCCTCGTAGGCGGCAACTCCGACGGCGCCCTCGACCGCGCCGTCGCGTTCGCCGACGGCTGGATGCCGAGCCCGGAGACGCGCCTGCGCGAGTTGCCGGGGCGGATCGCCGAGCTGCAGGAGCGCGCCGCGGCGGCGGGGCGGGACCGGATCCCGGTTACGTTCGCCGCCGTCAAGCCTGAGGTCGAGGCGCTCGGGCGCTACGCGGCCGCCGGCGTCGATCGCGCCGTCTTCGCGGTCCCGTCGGCCCCCGCCGCCGTGGTCGAGCCGTACCTCGACCACCTCGCCGGGCTGGTCGCCGGGCTCGGGTGACGCAGAGGCGGCGACCCCTACTTGAGCTGGCGCCTGAGGATCTTGCCCGAGGCCGACTTCGGGATCGCCTCGATCCGCTCGAGCAGGCGCAGCTTCTTCTGCGGCGAGACGCGCTCGGCCACGTAGTCCATGATCTCCTCGTCGGTGACCTCCCCGGAGCAGACGACGAACCCCTTCGGCAGCTCACCGGCCTCTTCGTCCGGAACGCCGATCACGGCGCAGTCGGCGACCGCCGGGTGGGTGATCAGGACCGCCTCGAGCTCGGCCGGCGGGACCTGGAAGCCCTTGTACTTGATCAGCTCCTTGAGCCGGTCGACGATCGTGAAGTAGCCGTCCTCGTCGACCTCGGCGATGTCGCCGGTGTGAAGCCAGCCGTCGGCGTCGATCGTGTGCCTGGTCGCCGACTCGTTGTTGAGGTAGCCGGCCATCACCTGCGGGCCGCGGACCCAGAGCTCGCCGCGCTCGGCGTCCTCGCCGGTCTCGGGGTCGACGAGGCGGGACTCGGTCCCGGGCACCGCCAGCCCGATCGTGCCCGGCTTGATCCGCTCCGGCTCGATCGGGCAGACGTGCGTGACCGGGCTCGTCTCCGTCATCCCGTAGCCCTGCACGGCCGGCGCGCCGATCCGCTCGGCGACGGCGACGCTGAGCTCGGCGCCGAGCGGCGCCGCCCCGGAGAGGATAATGCGCAGGCTCGACAGGTCGGCGCCGTCGACGGCGGGGTGCTTGGCCAGCGCCAGTGCGATCGGCGGCACGACGTGGGCGAGCGAGACCCGGTGCTTCTCGATCAGGCCGAGGAACTGGTCGAGGTCGAAGCGGGGCATCGTCACGATCGGCACCCCGTTGCGGAGGCCGAGGTTCATGATCACGGTCTGCCCGTAGATGTGGAAGAAGGGCAGGACGCCGATCAGCACGTCGCCCTCGACGAGGTCGAAGGCGCCGGTGGTCTGCTCGACGTTGGCGATCAGGTTCCGGTGGGTGAGCATCACCCCCTTCGGCAGCCCGGTCGTACCGCTCGAGTAGGGGAGCGCGGCGAGGTCCGTGGCGGGGTCGACCTCGACCGCCGGAGGCGCCGCCCCCTCGCCGAGCAGGTCGGCGAGGGTCGGCTCGCCGCCCTCGGAGGGGCCGACGACGACGACGTCGTCGATCCCGGCGGCGGCAGCCGCCGCGCGCGCCGTCTCCAGGAACGGCGCGACCGTGAACAGCATCCTCGCCCCCGAGTCGGTGAGCTGGTGCTCGAGCTCGCGCTCGGTGTAGAGCGGGTTCGCGGTCGTGTTCGTCGCGTTGGCGCGGAGCACGCCGTGGAAGACCACCGCGTACTCGGGCAGGTTCGGCATGAAGACGGCGACGACGTCGCCCCGCCCGACCCCGCGCGCTGCCAGCGCCCCGGCCAGCGCCTCGACCCGGCGCTCGAGCTCGGCGAAGCCGACCGTCCGCCCGGTCGGCCCGTCGATCAGCGCCGGCCGGTCGCCGAGGCGGTCGGCTCCGGCGAGCGTGTAGGTGGCGAGATCGACGTCGGGGATCTCGGGTGCGGGCGGCGCTTCGACGATCGGCACGGACGGTCTCTCCTCGGGTCGGGGGTCGCAGCGGCGAGCCTACCGGCATGGAACCGGCCCCGGGCGCCGGCCTCCCTCCACGCCGGCGACGATCGTGCTATCGTGTACGCGCACGTACAACTGTGAAGTTGTAGAACAGTAAAGGAGAACCCCGATGACGATGCCCAGTCCGATCCCCGACGATCTCGCCGAGATGATCGCCGCGCGGCTGCGGGTGATCGGCGACCCGAGCCGGATCCGCATCCTCGACCAGCTTCGCGATGGCGAGCTCTCCGTCACCGCGCTCGCCCGCCGCCTCGAGACGAGCCAGCAGAACGTCTCCAAGCATCTGGGGATCCTTCACCAGGCCGGGATCGTCAGCCGCCGCAGGGACGGAACCAGCGCCCTCTACAGCGTCGCCGACGAGAGCGTCTACGAGCTCTGCGAGCAGATCTGCGGCGGCCTGCAGAGCCGCCTGTCCGAGCTCAGCGAGATGGTCGGAGGCCGGTCGTGAGCGGCGGCCGCGAGACCGACGGCGACCGCCGCTGGCCGCTCGAGCGGGCGCTGTTCGCGATCGCCGGCACGTTCGTCCTGATCGGCGCCGCCCTGAGCGCGCTCGTCAGCCCCTGGTTCCTGCTGCTCGTCGCCTTCGTCGGGCTCAACCAGTGGCTCTTCGTGCTCGCCGGCGATTGCCCGATGTCGCTGTTTCTCACCCGGGTCTTCCACCTCCGCAGGCTGGTGGCGAGGTGAGCGGCGCCGTCCCGTCCGAGCCGCTCGCGCCGACGCCGGTCGCCGGATCGGGGCCGATCGGTCGCCTCGGCCGCTGGGCGGCCGAGCGCCGCCGGCTCGTCTTCGCCGCCTGGGCGCTGATCGCCGTCGGGCTCGGGATCTTCGCGCCGAAGGTCGAGCACGCGCTCTCCGGCGCCGGCTGGCAGGCCGACGGCTCCGAGTCCGTCGCGGTCCGCGATCTCGTCCAGCGCGAGTTCGGCGGCCTCGATAGCACCGGGCTCATGGTCGTCGTCCACAGCGACCGCCAGACGGCCGATCAGCCCGCGTTCGGGTCGGTCGTCGATCGGGTCGCGGCCAGGCTCGAGGCCGACCCCCGGATCGCTGCGGTGAGCCCGCCGCGGCCCGGCAGCACCGTCAGCGACGACGGGCACACCGCGGTCGTGGTCGGAGGCGCCGCCGTCGACAGCAACGAGATGGTTCGCGCCGCCGACGACCTCGGCCCGGCCCTGACCGCGCTCGGCAACGACGAGGTCGCGGTCGAGGTCACCGGCTCCTCGGCGATGTGGGCCGACTTCAACGAGGCCAACCGCGAGGCGATGATGAAGTCGGAGATGATCAGCTGGCCGGTGACGCTGGCTATCCTCGTCCTCGCGTTCGGCTCGCTCGTCGCGGCGGGGCTGCCCCTGCTGCTGACGATCCTCGGCCTCGTCGCCTCCGCGGGCTCCCTCTACCTGCTCACCGAGCTGGCGCCGATCTCGATCTGGGCGATGAACTTCGCCCTGATGTTCGCGCTCGCGCTCGGGATCGACTACGCGCTGTTCATCGTCTACCGCTTCCGCGGCGCCCTGTTCGGCTCCGGCCGCGATCCGCTCGACGCCGTCGAGGAGACGATGGATACCGCCGGCAAGGCCGTGCTCTTCAGCGGCGTCACGGTGCTGATATCGCTCAGCGCGGTGATGCTCGTCGACAGCCCGGCCTTCCGCTCGATGGCCCTCGGGATCATGCTCTCGGTGATCTTCGTCCTCGCCGCGGCTCTGACCCTGCTGCCGGCGGTGCTCGGCCGGCTCGGGCCGAGGGTCGATCGCCTCGCGCTCCCCTGGGTCCACTCCGGCGAGCACCGCTCGCCCCGCTTCGCCGCGTGGGGCGAGCGGCTCTGGCGCCGTCCCTGGCTGCCGGGCGTCGCCACCGTCCTGTTGCTGGTGGCGCTGGCGCTGCCGGTGCTCCGGCTCGACACCGGCATGCCGTCGATCAAGGTCGTGCCCGGCGAGGACACCTCGCGCCAGGGCTACGAGCTCGTCCAGGGCGGGTTCGGCCCCGGCGCCACCGGCGCCCTCCAGGTCGTCGCGCCGGCGGACGAGGCGGCCGCGGCGACGCGGGCGCTCGAGGCCGATCCCGGGATCGCGATGGTTGCGCCGGCCGCGCCCGGAGCCTCGGGCGAGGTCGTGATGATCCAGGCGGTGCCGGCCGCCGACCCCTCCGCCGACGCGATCGGCGCGACGATCGACCGGCTCCGGGCCGAGCTTCCCGCCGGCGCGAGCGTCGGCGGCGCGGTCGCCGAGAACCACGATCTCGAGGCCGAGCTGGCGGCGAAGACGCCGCTGGTGATCGGGGTCGTCCTCGCGCTCGGCTTCCTCCTGCTCCTGGTCGCCCTGCAGGCGCCGGTCGTCGCCGTCCTCGGCGTCGTCACGAACCTGCTCGCGGTGGCCGCCGCGTTCGGGATCGCCGAGCTGATCTTCCAGGAGGGCCATGGAGCGGGCCTGCTCGGCTTCGAGTCGCAGGGCTTCCTCGACGCCTGGGGGCCGGTCTTCTTCTTCGCGATGATCTTCGCGATCAGCATGGACTACACGGTCTTCCTGCTGTCGAGCGCGAAGGAGCACTGGGACCGCAGCGGCGACCCGCGCGAGGCGATGGTCGGAGGGCTCGCCCACTCCGGTCGCGTCATCTTCGCCGCCGCCGCGGTGATGGTCGCCGTCTTCTTCACCTTCGCGCTGTCGGGGCCGCTGCCGCCGAAGGAGATGGGGATCATCCTCGGGATCGCGGTCCTGCTCGATGCCCTCCTGGTCCGCCTCCTGCTCGTGCCGGTGCTGCTGCGCGCGGTCGGGGCGGCGGCGTGGTGGCGCCCGCGCTGGCTCGCCCGGGTCCTGCCCGAGGTCCGCTTCGGGCACTGAGCCCGCCGGCGCCGCGCATGGCCGGTGGCCGGCCCCGCGTCGATGCCGGCGGCTCGTCCCGGGGGCCCCGGACCCCCGCGATCGATTCGTCTAGGGTCGCGCGGATGGCGCGGCGATTCGAGCTCCGCGGCCGGACGGCGCTGGTCACCGGCGCCGGACGCGGCATCGGCCTGGCGACGGCGGGCGAGCTGTCGCGCCGCGGCGCGAACGTCGTCGTCGTCGATCTCGACCCCGGGGTCACCGGGCCGGCCGCGGAGTCGCTGGCCGGCGACGCGATCGGGATCGCCGCCGACGTCACCGACCGGGCCGCCCTGCAGCGGGCGGTCGCCACGGCGACGGAGCGGTTCGGCGGGATCGACGTCGTCGTCGCCAACGCCGGCGTCGCATCGCCGCCGGCGACCTTCAGGGCGGTTCCGACCGAGACGTTCGAGCGGGTCATCGAGGTCAACCTTCACGGCGTCCACAGGACCGTCGCGGCGGCGCTCGAGCAGGTCATCGCACGGCGCGGGCACGTCGTCCTGATCGGCTCGATCTACTCGTTCTTCAACGGCGCCGGCGCGACCGCCTACGCGATGTCGAAGGCCGCCGTCGAGCAGCTCGGTCGGGCGCTCCGGGTCGAGCTCGCCCGCCACGGGGCCGGCTCGACGGTCGCCTACTTCGGCTTCATCGACACCGAGATGGTCCACCGCGCGATCGACGCCGACCCGCTCGCCCCGCGTCTTCTCGCCACCCAGCCGGGATGGCTGAGGAAGCGGCTGGGGCCGGCGGCCGCGGGTCGTGCGATCGCCGACGCGATCGAGCGCCGGACGCCGCGCGTAGTCCGCCCCCGCCGCTGGACGCCCCTCTCGGCCCTGCGCGGCCTGATCAATCCGGCGATCGACCGGTCGCTGGTCGCCAGAGGTGACGTCCAGGACGTCGTCGCCCTGCTCGATGAGCGCGGCGGCGAGGAGCAGCCGACGACGGCGTAGGGATGCGATCCGGGCCGCGCCGCGCAGTCCGCGCCCGGATCGAGGGCGCGCCTCCCGGCGACGGCCTGGTGGCGGCGATCCGCGATCGCGCCCGCGACCTCGGCCTGCTCGGGTGGGTGCGCCGGGACGGCGGGATCGTGGCCGTCCACGCCGAGGGCGGCCCGGACGCGATCGCCGATCTGGTCGCGCTGATCGGCGCCGAGGCCGGCTCCGCGGCGGCGGTCGAGGCGGTCGAGCCCGAGGGCCACGAGCAGTTCGCGACCCGCGGAGTCCGCGCCGGGTCGTTCGTCGTCCGCGAGCACCGGGCACGGAGCCGTCGCTTCGAGCTCCGGCTCGAGGTCGGGGCCCGAATGCGCTCATGGACCGTTCCGAAGGGGCCGTCGCTCGATCCCGCCGTCAAGCGGATGGCGATCGCGGCCCCCGACCGCGATCCCGCCGACAACGAGAGCGAGGGCGCGGCTGGCGACGGCGCCGCGATCGTCTGGGACCGCGGCGGCTACGAGCAGGGCGGCCGCGTCCCGTGGCCGGAGGCGCTGGAGCGCGGCCACGCCGTCTTCGTCCTCCACGGCGAGAAGCTCCGCGGGGGGTTCGCGCTGCAGCGGACCGGCGGAGCGAACCCGCGCTGGCTGCTCGTCAAGCGGGTCGACGAAGAGGCCCGGCCCGGCTCCGACATCGTCGCCGAGCAGCCGCGCTCGCCGGTCAGCGGCCGCTCGCTCGACGAGATCGGGCCCTGAGCCCCGCGCTCAGCCGACCTCGAACCGCTCGAGGCCCTCGACCGCGGACGCCCGCTCCTCGACGCGTTCCACCCGGGCGCCCCGGGGCCCGGCCGCGCAGGCGGCGGCGACCGCGGCGACGCCGGCCGGCGCGCCCTCGAGGTGGACGCGAACGGTCCCGTCGGGTGCGTTGATCGCCCGGCCGCGGACACCCCGGCGATCGGCCTCGCTGCGGACGAAGGCACGGAAGAAGACGCCCTGGACGCGGCCGTGGACGACGAGGTCGCAGCCGATCTCCTCAGCCATCGCATGTCTTCCGGCGGGTCACGACCCCATCTAACCGGAAGCCCCCGGGCCGGGAAGCGGCCGTCCGGCGGCCGCAGGCCCGCGTCGGCCCCGGAGCCCGGGTCGGGAGCGGCGGGCGGCGCGACCCGCCGCGGTTGCCGAAGCGCGCCGAACCGACCGGCCGGGGGAGCCGACGCGACCGACGCCCGGCCGCCCCGCTCCGGCGGGGCGCTCAGAACCAGCGGGCGCGTCGGCTCGCGCCGAACTCCGCCTTCTCGGCGACCAGCCCGGCGGAGGGGGGCTGGAGGGTCCCGGTCGGCTTCGGGCCCGAGAGGAAGTCGACGTCGACCCGCCCGACGCGGCCGCCGCCGAACTCGATGTAGCAGGAGCCGAGGCCGTCGTAGCAGCCGTCGCCGGCGGCGCCCCGCAGGGCCGCGACGAGCGTCGTCGCGATCGAGCGGGCGGCGCCCTCGGCGAAGACCCCCGCCTTCGGAACCCCCACGGTGGCAACGTCGCCGCAGGCGTAGACGTTCTCGTATCGCGTCCGCAGCGTCCGCGAGTCGACCGGCACGTACCCGTCCTCGGTCATCCCGGCGTCGCCGACGACGTCCGGCGCCCGGTGCCTGGGCACCGCAAGCAGCAAGTCGCAGGGGAGCTCGGAGCCGTCGTCGAGCGCGATCGCGCCGTCGCCCGCCGCCGCGAGACGGCGCCCCGGCAGGAACCGGATGTCGCGCTCGGCGAACGCCTCCACCAACGCGTCCGAGGTCGCGGGCGAGGGCGGCACCGGGGTCGGCAGGGGCAGGACGAGGGTGATCTCGCAGCGGTCACGGACGCCGCGCTCGACGAGCTGGTCGTGGAGCAGGAGGCACGCCTCGCTCGGGGCCGGCGGGCACTTGAACGGAGCGTCGCAGACGCCGATCACGGCGTGCCCCCGCTCGAAGCCCGGGATGACGTCGGCCAGGCGCTCGGCGCCGGCAACCGAGTAGTACTCGTTCTCGCCGAGGACGACGCCGGGCGTCGGCTCGACGTCGTAGTCGGCGCCGAGGGCGACGACGAGGTGCTCGGCCTCGTGGACGCCGGCTTCGGTCGTCACCCGGCGCCGCCCGGGATCGATCGCGGTGATCCTCTCGCGGCGGAAGCTGACCCCGGGCTTGTCGATGGCCGCATAGGGCAGCCGCACCGACTCCGGGCTCGCCCGCCCGAACATGACGTCGAGCTTCGAGAAGCCGAACACGAACTCCTCGGCGCCGTCGATCAGGGTGACGCCGGCGTCGGCTCCGAGCTCGTCGGAGAGGATCGTCGCCAGCTCGAGCCCGCCGAAGCCGGCGCCGAGGATGAGCACACGCGACTGCACCGGCCCGAACCTACCGCTCCCGCGCTCGGGACGCCGGCGGCGAGGAGGGGCGCGAGGTCGTCAGAGCCGGCCGCCGCGCACGATCCGCCTGAAGACGGCGGCGCTGAGCCGCTCGTGGCGGCGCAGCGTCACGGGGTCGTAGGAGAAGAACCCGAAGCGGGGGTAATAGCCCGACGACCACTCGAAGTTGTCGACCAGCGTCCAGGCCAGATAGCCGCGGGCGTCGACGACGCCGGCCCGCATCGCGGCGGCGAGGGCGGCCAGGTGGCTGCGCAGGTAGGCGGCGCGCTGATCGTCGTCGCCGTCGGCGATGCCGTTCTCGGTCACGTAGACCGGCAGCCCGTAGCCGCCCGCCGTCGCGAGCACCCGGCGGAACCCCCGCGGGTAGATCTCCCACCCGAACTCGGTGCAGGTGGTGGGGCAGGGTGGCGCGGCCGGGTTCTCGGGCGTGGAGTAGGAGTTGGTCGCGATGAAGTCGTAGAGCGGGATCCGGCTCGAGACGGGGGCGCCGAGCCCGGTCACCCGGCTGCGGAAGTAGTAGTTGAGGCCGACGAAGTCGGCGCCGCGCAGCTCCGGCCGGCGCTCTCCCGGCTCGATCTCGCCGTCGATGTCGCCATCCTCGATCCCGTCGACGGCGGCGTCGAGGAAGAGCCGGTTGAAGATGTAGTCGGCGTGCTCGGCTGCCTCGACGTCGGTCGCCGACCCCGGGTCCGACGGCGTGAAGGCGATCATGTTGTGGACCGGTCCGACCGCGGCGCGACGGTCGTGGCGATGAACCGCGTCGAAGCCTGCGGCGTTGGCGCGGATCAGGTTGCGGACCACCCGGACCGTGCCGGCGATCGTGAAGGCGCCGGGCGGGAACCAGCCGGCGATCACGCCGGGGACGTTCACGTAGCCGTTGACCGCGACGACCATCGGCTCGTTCAGCGTCACCCAGAGCCGCACCTGCTCGCCGTAGCGCCAGGACGCCCAGGCCGCGAACTTCCGGTACTCGCGAACGGTCCGGCGGTCGAGCCAGCCGCCGCGCTCGACCGGCGGCACCGGCTCGTCGGGGCCGACGCCCGCGAGCGCCGCGTTGACGGCGAGCGGGTCGTGCAGCCAGCTCGGCAGCGTGAAGTGGTTCAGCGTCACCATCGGCGTCATCCCGAGCCCGCGGACCCGGCGCAGCTCGGCCCCGTAGTGGCGCGCCGCGCCCTCGTCGACGAGCCGGTCGAGCTCGCGCGGGGTCCGCGCCGCCGCCGTCGAGCGCGGGAAGAGGCGGCTCCACTCGAGCGAGAAGCGGTAGGCGTTGGCGCCGAGCCGGTCGGTCGCGAGCCGGGCGTCGCGGCGGTAGAGGCGCCAGTGGCCGGGCCCCTTCTCGACCCGGTCGCCGCTGACCCGGCCGGCGTCGATGTTCCCCCGGTCGTGGCTCCAGACCCACCAATCGCTGCCGCGGTCGGCGTGCGACGGCCGGCCCCCGGCCTCCGTCTGAAAGCCGCTGATCGCCGTCCCCCAGAGGAAGTCGCGCGGGAAGTCGCGCTGGCTCGCCGTCGCGGGGGCGGCTGCGGCCACCGCCGCGAGCCCCGCGAGGCCGGCGACCAGCGCCGAGCGGCACGTGCGGGTCCTGCGGACGGTGGCGGTCATCGACGGGGGCGGCCCGATGATCGAGCACCGGGGCGGCGAGCGCAAGGCCGATCCGGCTCCCGCCGCCGCCGGCTTCGCCGCCCTTCGGCGCGCCCCGCCCTCCCGCTCCTTCGACCGCGGCGGCCGGCCCCGCGATAGGCTGGAAGGGAGCGTTCGCGGCATCCCGGGAGGCGACGTGCGGATCGACACCGATTACCTGGTGGTCGGGGCGGGGGCGACCGGCCTCGCCTTCGCCGACGCGCTGGTGGCCGAGACCGACGCAGAGGTGACGCTGGTCGATCGCCGGCCCGCCCCCGGGGGGCACTGGCTCGACGCCTATCCGTTCGTCCGCCTGCACAGCCCCTCGGCCTATTACGGCGTCAACTCGCTGCGGCTGGGCGAGGACCGCGTCGACCGCGAGGGCGAGAACGCGGGCTTCTACGAGCGGGCGACAGGAGGGGAGGTCTGCGACTACTTCGCGGCCGTGGCTGCGCGCCTGCGGCGAGGAGGGCAGGTCCGGCTGCTCACCGGGCACGAGTTCCTCGGGGAGGGGACCGCCGCCGAGTCGGTCCGCGATCTCGGAACGGGTGCGCTGCACGACGTCGGGGTCCGCCGCAGGATCGTCGACGCCCGCTACCTGGAGGCGTCGGTGCCGGCCACGCACACGCGTCCGTTCGAGGTCGCTCCGAGCGCCCGGGTCGTGGCCGTCAACGACCTGCCGGCGGCGTCCGACTCGGCCGACTCGTTCACGGTCCTCGGCTCCGGCAAGACGGCGGTGGATGCCTGCACGTGGCTTCTGGAGGGCGGCGTGGACCCCGACCGGATCCGCTGGGTCCGCCCCCGCGATGCCTGGTTCAACGACCGTGCCGACTTCCAGCCCCTGGAGCAGGTCGGCGGGATCATGAACGGCCTCTCGCTCGACGCCGAGGCCGGCGCCCGGGCGACCGACATCGGCGATCTCCTCGAACGGCTCGAGGCATCCGGCCGGATGATCCGCATCGACCGGTCGCAGACGGCGACGATGTATCGCGGCACGATGCTGAGCGCCCGCGAGCTCGAGTCGGTGCGGCGGATCGACGGCGTCGTTCGGCTCGGGCGCGTGCGGAGGATCGAGGCCGACAGGATCGTTCTCGACCGCGGTGAGGTCGAGACCTCCCGCGGCGTCGTCCACGTGGACTGCACCGCGCTCGGGCTGAGCTCGGCGCCGGCCGTGCCGTTGTTCCAGCCCGGCCGGATCGTGCTCCAGCAGGTGCGGCACAACTCGCCGACGTTCAACGCCGCTCTCGCCGGCTTCGTCGAGGCCGCCAGGGACGACGACGTCGACAAGAACCGCCTTTGCCCGCCCAATCCCTACGCCAGCGGCATCGACGACTGGCCGCGGATGATGAGCCGCACCTGGAGGACGGAGCAGCGGTGGCTGGCCGAGCCGGACCTGGCGGGCTGGCTGGCGCGGAGCCGGCTCAACCTGCTCGGCGCGCTGCCCGACCACGCCGCCGAGCCGCCGGTGAGGGCGGCCCTCGAGCGCTTCGCGACCCACGTCGGCGCCGCGATCGAGCGCCTCGGCCGCCTCGGCGGATCGCCCTCGCCCGCGGAGGCCTGACCGGCCGGCCTCGCGAGTGCGGCCGCCCGCCCGGCCGCCGGCCTCCGGTCGAGCGCGCCCGCCGGCCGGATGCGCCCGCCCGCCGGCGCGCGTGCGGGCCCCGGCGTCCGCGGACGGGGCCTCAGCGTGCGCCGCCCGGATCGGTTCTCCGGGCTCATCCCCGGCCACAAGCGTCGCTTGTGGCGCCACAGCCGGTCTCCGTTTCCCTTTTTCGTCGTCGCGGCCGATCATCGCTGCCGGGCCTTCAGCGGTCGAGAAAGGAGCCTCGTGATGACCGGAGACCACGCCTCCCATCCGGAACCGGCCGGCGATGTGACCGGCGATCGGACTGGCGATCCGGCCGATGCGAGCCCGCATCCGCCGCGGGAGCCTCACCGCACGGCAAGCAACGTCGAAAGGGTGGTCACGTCATGACCTACGCAGCCTTCTACTTCCCGCCGCTGGCACCGATCGCGGTCGTGCTGGGAGCGGTGCTCCTCTGCCTGGTCGCTCCCGTCTTCGCGATGGCGGCGCTCGGGGTCCTCGTGCTGGTGGCCGCGGCCCTGCTGCTGGCGCTGGCCGCGGCGGTCGCGTCGGCACCGTTCCTGCTCGTGCGCTCCGTGCGCCGCCGCCTCCGGTCGCGCCGCCGGCCCGAGCCGGAGCGGGCACGCGTCCGGCCGCGTGCGGCCCGCGACGACAGCCGAGCCGTCCTCGAAGCGAGGTAGCCGCGCCGAAGGGGGCACGCGACCGACGTCCCCGCCCGGCCGGCTCGGGCGCCGCCGCCGACGGGAAGGGATCGAGCGCCGTCCATCGTGCGGTCGTCGGAGCGTCGGCACTCCGATGATCGGCCGATTCCCGGCATCTCGACCGCCGCGCATCTCGACGCCGTGGACATCCGCGTCCCACCGGCTCGAGCAGGCCTCCCCCCGGATGGAGCTAGCCGGACTCGAACCGGCGACCTCCTGGGTGCGATCCAGGCGCTCTTCCAGCTGAGCTATAGCCCCGCGTGCGGTGTCGCTCCGCCCGTCGGAGGATACTTGCCCGCCGGTTCGGTCGCGAGTCGCGGGGCGGCGCTGACGTCGGCCCGTCGACCGGCGCGGGCGCCGGTGGCGTGGGGCGGCGGAGGGGAGCGGCGGCAAGCGGCGAAGCAAGGCATCGTTCACGGTTCCCCGAGCGGGCCGGCATCTGCAAACCTTCAGGCGGAATGGGAATCCTCGACGACGCGATCCGCGAGCACCTCGAGCTGAAGCGCCAGCACGGCGCCGCGAGCTCCGAGCTCGAGCAGCTCGAGAACGAGGCGTTCGGCCCGGTCGCCCGTCCCGGCGATCCCGACTTCGAGACCGGCGAGGAGCCGGCCCCGGCCGGTGAGCAGCCCGTCGTCGCGACCGGCGAGGGAGGCGAGGGCGCGACCGCCGCGCCGGTGTCCGGCGCCGAGCCGGAGTCGGTCGAGCAGCCGGTCCCGGAGGCGCCCGAGGGCGGGATCTTCGACGTCGAGGGGGCCGACCTGGGCGACATCGACCTCGACGAGGAGTTGAAGACGCCGGCAGAGCGGGCCCGCGAGGAGCACGCCAACCTCGCGGACACGGTCGACCATCCCGCCCCCGAGGTCGAGTCGCTGGAGGAGGAGCTCGAGGCCGCGGCCCCGACGCCGCCCGACCCGGCGGAGCTCGATGCGCCCGCCGCCGCGCCGGTCGCGGAGCCCGGCCCCGGCGATCCCGAGGTGCCGGCTTCGACCGAGGAGCCCGAGTCGCTCGAGTTCGACCAGCTCCCGGGCGAGCCCGTCGAGCCCCGGGCCCGCGACGAGGACGCCGGGGACGAGGACCTGCTCGAGGAGACCCCGGACTTCCTCAAGGACGCCCCCGACGGCGAGGACCTCTGGTTCGAGCAGGGCGAGCCCAAGGACTTCGACTTCGACTGACGGGCTGGAGGGCGTCAGCTCGGCGTCATCCTCGCCTCACGACCAAAGCTCGCATCGGCTCGTCTTCCTTGATCTGACGCCCTCCAGCCTCGTCAGTGAGACGCGACGGGGGGTCGATCGTCGAGCGGGACCGACCCTCAGCTGAAGTAGCCGCGGGTGCGGCTCGCCTCGACGACCCGGTCGACGCCGATCTCGAACGCCGCCTCGCGCAGGGAGCGGCCGTCGCGCTCGGCCCGGTGGAGGACCTCCCCGAACGTGCGCTTCATGACGCTGCGGAGCATGTCGTTGACGGCAGGCTCCTCCCATCGGAAGTGCTGCAGGTTCTGCACCCACTCGAAGTAGGAGACGACGACGCCGCCCGCGTTGGCGATCAGGTCGGGGACCACGTAGATGCCGCGGTCGGCGAGGATCTCGTCGGCGGCGAAGGTCGTCGGGTTGTTCGCACCCTCGACCATCACCCGGCAGGCGAGGATCGGCGCGTTGTCCTCGTGGACCATCCCGCCGAGCGCGGCAGGGAAGAAGACGTCACAGGGGACCTCGTAGAAGTCGCCGGTCTCGATCTCCTCGGCCTCGGGGTACTCGGTCAGCTTGCCGCCGCCGACGTGGACGTGCTCGACGAGACGGTCGGCGTCGATCCCGGCCTCGCTCCGGATCGCCCCGTCCTGGTCGGCGACGGCGACCAGCTTCGCGCCGAGCTCCCGCATCGCCCGCGCGATCCAGGAGCCGACGTTGCCGAAGCCCTGGACCGTGAAGGTCGTCTCCGCCGGGTCGATCCCGAGCCGCGCCGCCGCCTCCTCGAACATGATGACGCAGCCGCGGCCGGTCGCCGCCTCGCGCCCGTAGGAGCCCTCGAGCGAGATCGGCTTGCCGGTGACGCAGGCCGGGGTGTGGCCGTTGAGCTTGCCGTACTCGTCCATCATCCAGGCCATCGTCTGCGCGTTGGTGCCGATGTCGGGTGCGGGGATGTCGCGGTTGGGGCCGATCACCTTGTCGATCTTGTCCAGCAGCGAGCGCGCGATCCGCTGCAGCTCCTCCTCCTTCAGCCCGCGGGTGTCGACGTTGACGCCGCCCTTGGCGCCGCCGAACGGGATGCTGGCGACCGCCGTCTTCCAGGTCATCATCGACGCCAGCGCCCGGACCTCGTCGATGTCGACCTCGGGGTGGAAGCGCATCCCGCCCTTGTAGGGACCGCGGGCGCCGTTGTGCTGGATCCGGAACCCGTGGAAGACGTGCATGGCGCCGTCGGAGAGCTTGATCGGGATCTGCACCGAGACCTCCCGGTACGGCTCCCAGAAGATCTGTCGCGCGTCGTCGGACAGCCCGAGGCTGTCCCAGGCGCGGTCGAAGTGGTGGCGCACGACCTCGAGCTCGGAGACCCGCGCCCGCCTGGTGCGCGGATCGGCCGGCTCCCTCAGCGCCTCGGTTGCCATCGCCCTCCTCCGATCGACGGTCCGCCGCCCATCCTCCCACAGCCGCGCGGTCGGTGGCCTACCTACAATCGCCGGCGGGCCGTTCGTGTCCGCAGACGGGGCCATAGCTCAGTTGGCTAGAGCGCCTGCTTTGCAAGCAGGAGGGCGTCGGTTCGAGTCCGACTGGCTCCATCCGCCGCTCGCCGCCGCCGGGGCCCGCCCGGGCGCGGCCCCGCTCCTCCGACCGCAGCACCTGGGTCATCTCATCGGCCCATGGTCCGGTCAGGGCTACCCGGGGGTGGTCGCGTTGTCCGCCTCGCGGGCGCTCAGGGGACGCTCTTCAGCAGCTCGCAGCTTCCGTTCGAGCTGTCGGACCCGCGCCCCCCGTCGCAGCGGTCGTCGCCCTCGCCGGCATCGAAGAGGTCGCTTCCGCCGTTGCCGAACGAGCGGTCGTCGCCGGAGCTGCCGTAGATCGCGTCATCGCCACCGCCGCCGTGGAGGTCGTCGTCGCCGGGGCCGCCGACGACGCGGGGAGGGTTCGAGAGCCCGCCCGCCGCCTGGCCGCGGCTGAAGTCATCGCCGCCACCGCCGAACAGCAGATCCTCATCATCGCCGCCGAGCAGCAGATCCTCGCCGGGGCCCGCGCAGGCGATGTCGTCGCCGCGGTCGCCGTAGAACTTGTCGTTGCCGCCGGCGAGGTTGACGACGTCGCGCCCCCTGGTCCCGATCACGACGTCCCTGCCGGCCCCGATCGGATCGCCGTGCCGGTCCTCGGCGATCGTCACGGCCTGGCCGCGACAGGTCCGCTTTCCGGTCGGAGCGGCGCCCGTTGCGAGCTGCGCGCAGAGCAGCGCCAGCGCCGCCACGAGCGCTCCGAACGCGATCGCCGTCGCCCTGCTCACCGCTCGGGAGGATCGCGCATCGCGCCGATCAACGCCAGCACGACCGCGACGATGACGAACAGCGAGAGCGCCGCGACGAGGATCGTCGCGGCGTTGAGCTCGGCGCTGGCGAGCGCCGCGACCGTCAGACCGCCGAGGACGATGACGAACACGATCCCGCCGGCGAGGATCGAGATCGGCCGACTCCCCATCGCTCAGGGCGCGGCGACCGCGCCGGGCGCCGCCGGCGAGCCGCTGGCGGTCGGCCGACGGGCGAGCAGCCAGCCGGCGGCGAGGCCGGCGACGAACCCGCCGACCGGAGCGAGGTAGGCGCCGCCGGGGCCGGCGATGTCGGTGGAGGCGAAGCTCCCGACTCCGCCGAGGAGCTGCAGGGCGAACCAGGCGACCGCGAGGACGGCGGCGGGCGCCTCGAGCAGGCCGGCGAAGAGCGGGACGACGCTGAGGGTGACGACGCGACCGCGGGGGCGCAGCACGAGGTAGGCGCCGAGGGCGCCGGAGACGGCGCCGGCGGCGCCGATCAGCGGGCCGGTCGCGTTCGGGTCGACGAAGCCCTGCGCGTAGGCGGCGGCGCAGGCGGCGATGAGGTAGAGGGCGAGGAACCGCCCGCCGCCGACCAGCGCCTCCACGGCGCCGCCGAAGATCCACAGGAAGAGCACGTTGAGGGCGACGTGGAGAGCGTCGACGTGGAGGAAGATCGACGTCAGCGGCGTCAGCCACCAGGGCGCCTGGTCGAGGTTGTCGGGGATCTCGGTTCCGACCGTTCCGCCGGCCTCGACGAGCCCGTCGGCCCCGCAGACGACGCCCTCCGAGCCGATCCCGCACGCGCTGCCGGGATGGGTGAGCCGGAACGGGATCGCGCCGAGCTCGATCGCGGCCTGGTCGCGCTTGGAGACGTGCTCGGCGGCGAGCTCGGGGGAGGAGGCAGCGGTTCCCGACAGCGTCAGCTGCCAGCCGAGGACGAGCACGTTGAGGACGATCAAGGCGATCGTCACCCGCGGGAGCGGGCCCGAGGTGAGGCTGTCCTTGAGCGGGATCAAGCTCCCACAGGTTGGCCGATCGGGCCGATCCGGGCGCTCAGGCGGAAGCCGCCAACGCCTCGCGCGCGCTCTCGTCGGCGTGGTAGCTCGAGCGGACCAGCGGCCCGGCGGCGACCGACTCGAACCCGAGCCCGCGCGCCACGGCGGCCAGGGCCTCGAACTCCTCCGGCTCCCAGTAGCGGACGACCGGCAGGTGGCGCTCGGTCGGGCGCAGGTACTGACCTACGGTCAGCACCTGGACGCGGTGCTCGCGGAGGACGGCGAAGGCCTCGACGAGCTCGTCGAAGCTCTCGCCGAGGCCGACCATCAGCCCCGACTTGGTGATCACCCCGTCGCCGCCCATCTCCTTCGCGAGCCTGAGGACGCGGGCCGAGCGCTCGAACCGCGAGCCGCGGCGCGCCACCGGATAGAGCCGCGGCACGACCTCGACGTTGTGGTTGAAGACGTCCGGCCGCTCGGCGATCACCTTCGCCAGCGGCATCTCCTGGCCGCGGAAGTCGGGCGTCAGGACCTCCACGCGGCAGCTTGGGGCCTGCGCCCGGATCGAGCGGATGACGCCGACGAAGGCGCTGGCGCCGTAGTCGGGGAGGTCGTCGCGGTCGACCGAGGTCACGACCGCGTGCCGGAGGCCCATCCGCGCGACCGACCGCGCCACCCGGGCCGGCTCGAGCGGGTCGTTCCAGGTCGGCTTGCCGGTGTTGACGTTGCAGAACCCGCAGCGTCGGGTGCAGGTGTCGCCGAGGATCATGAAGGTCGCGGTGCCGCGCTCCCAGCATTCGCCGACGTTCGGGCAGTTCGCCTCGGCGCAGACCGTGTGGAGGCCCTCGTCTCCGATCTGAGCCTTCAGCTTCCGGTAGCGGGGACCGCCCGGCGCCGGCACCTTGAGCCAGCGCGGCTTGCGCTGCCGGAATGGCAGCCCCCCGACCTTCTCGACCGCGATGCCGCCGGGCCGCGCTCGCGAGCGGGTCTTGTGCTCGCGGCCCGGGGGGGCGGCGGGGGGGGATGCGACCGGAGGCGGCGTGCTCACCGCGGCAACGTTAGCGACCGCCGGCCCCCGGACCCGCCCGGGACGCCTCGCCGCCGAGCTCGTGGCGATCCCCCGGCGGACGGCCTCCGCCTCGCTCTGGTCGGCATCGTCCTGCGCAACCGCCGGTCAGCCATGACGTCGGCGTGACCGCTGCGCTCAGCCGGGCAGCTCGATCACCGACAGCAGGTACTCGGGCTCGATCACGAGCCCGCCGCCGGTCGCGACGTTCGCGGCGGCGGTCTGCTCGGCGATCCGCGCCCGCACCTCTTCCCAGCGGCCCTGCGGCTCGAGCGCCTGCCTGGCGAGGATGACCGGGCCGAGCTTCTCCTCGTCCTCGGCGAGCAGCGCCTCGACCGAGTCGGCCTCGATGCGGACGCGCTCGAGCGTGCAGGTCACGGCCCCGTCCGCGGCCGCGAAGAGGTCGCGGACGTGGTCCTCGGTCCCCCAGAGGATCGGCGGCTGAAAGCCCTCCGGCGGCGGCGGCAGGTACTGGGCGAGGAGCATGAAGAGCTGTCCGACCGCGCCCGCGGGCGTCCACGCGGCGATCCCGATCCGGCCGCCGGGCCGGCAGACGCGGGCGAGCTCGCCGGCGGCCCGGCGATGGTCGGGCGCGAACATCACGCCGAACATCGAGATCGCCGCGTCGAAGGAGTCGTCCTCGTAGGGAAGCGCCTCGGCGTCGCCCTCGGTGAGGTCGACCCCGACGCCCGCGGCGGCCGCCCGCTCGGCGGCGACGGCGAGCAGCTTCGGCGTCAGGTCGAGCCCGCTCGCGAGGGCGCCGCGCTCGGCGGCGACGAGCGCCCCGTTGCCCGTTCCCGTGGCGACGTCGAGGACCCGCTCGCCGGTCTCGATCCCGAGCCGGTCGACGATCGCCTCGGCGGCCGGCACGGTCCTGGTGGCGATGTCGGGGAAGCTCCCGACCGTCCACATGTGCCGCTGCCGTTCCTTGATCTCGTCGAAGACGCTCACGGCCGGCCCTCCCGGATCCCGCTGTCGATCTCCCGGCGAGCGTACGGGGGCGCCGGGCGAAGCGCAAGCCGAACCGGCGACGCGCGGGACCGGGAACCGGGGGTATCCGGGGGCGCGACGCGGAAGCCGCCGGAGAGCTACTCGGGCGCCTCCGCAAGGGGACCCGGCTGTGGCCGCGTCGTCCCCGGGGGTTGCGATCCGCCGCCACGGGCGACGGCCTGCAGGAACCGGCCGATCCCCTCGGCGACGCGGGCCGTGCGCTCCGACGGCCAGAGGTCGAAGGCGTGCTCGGCCGCGGGCAGCTCGATGTAGCGGACCGGCTGTCTCGAGACCGCCCGCAGGCGGGCGACGAAGTCGCGCGCATCGGCCACCGGGACGAGGGTGTCGCGCTCGCCGTGGATGACGAGGAACGGCGGTGCCCCGGCATGGACGCGGAAGCTCGGCGAGGCCGCGCGGAAGAGCCCGGGGGCATCGGCGTAGCGGCGCTTGAAGACGACCTGTTCGAGCACCCAGTCGCGCATCCCCGCGTAGTAGAAGCCGCCCGCGTTGGTGAAGTCGTAGACGCCGTAGAAGGGAACGGCCGCCGCGAGCGAGGTGTCCGCGCCCTCGAAGCCGGGCTGGTACTCGGGGGCGTTCTCGGTCAGCCCGGCGAGCGCCGTCAGGTGGCCCCCGGCGGAGCCCCCGGTGATGCAGATCATCCCCGGGTCGATGCCGAGCCGGCCCGCGTTCGAGCGGACCCAGGCGATCGCCCGCTTGACGTCGACGATCTGGTCGGGGAACGTCGCCTCCGGGCTGAGCCGGTAGTCGATGTTGAAGCCGGTCCAGCCGATCTGGGCGAGGTGGTTGAGCAGCGGGATCCCCTGCTCGTAGCGGGAGCCGGCGAACCAGCCGCCACCGTGGACCTGGATCACGGCCGGGCGCGGCCCGCCGCCCGCGCTCGCCGCCGCCGACCTGTAGACGTCGAGGCGCAGCCGGGTCCCGTCGACCTCGGCGAAGACGAGTCCGCGCTCGCGGCGAACCTCCCGGGTGACGAACATCAGCGGCGGGATCGCGAGGTGGGCGCGGGGGACGCGCGGCACGCCCGCCTCCGGCTCGAGGCCCTCGAGCGCCGCATCGATCCGGATGGTGCTGCGATGGGCGAGCCAGGCGTTGCGCGCCTCCCAGGCGGTGCCGATCACGGCGAGGCCGCGAAGCATCGCCGACACCCGCCCGCGGACGCCGAGAACCCGCAGCGCCGCGAGCGCCGCGATCCCCGCGGCGATCAGGTGGGGCCCGGACTCGCGCAGCACCGTCGCCGCCCACCAGCGCGTCACCCGCAGGACCAGGGCGAGCGGGGCGCGGGGCCGGATCCGCACGATCCGCGCCTGCTCCCTGACCGCAGCCCGGACGAAGCTCGGGGACCGCTCGGTGGTGGGTTCCGCCGCCAAGGCGCCGCAGTCTACGTCCGTCCCCGCCATCGCCGGCCGCCTCCGGCGGTGGCAGCCGCTAGCGGTCCGCAACAATCCGGGCCCATGTCCTTCCCACCTCCTCAGGCAGACCCCTATCGGGACCTCGACGTCATCGACGAGCGGGCGCCGCGGACCAACCAGGCCGTGGTCTTCGCCGTCGCCGCGGCGGGCGTGGCCTTCGGCTGGCCGCTCGCCTGGGCGCTGATGGCGCTGCAGCTGCTGGTCGGGCTCGTCCTCGGGCGCCGCTTCTGCGTCTCCTGCCTGCTCTACTTCGAGCTGATCCAGCCCCGCCTCGGCGAGGGCCGGCTCGAGGACTCGCGGCCGCCGCGGCTCGCCAACCAGATGGGCTGCGCCTTCCTCGCCGCCGCCGCGGCGAGCTGGTGGCTCGGGGCCGAGGCTCTCGGCGCCGTCCTCGGGGGGATCGTCGCGGCGCTGGCGCTGCTCGCGGCGGTGACCGGCTTCTGCACCGGCTGCGAGCTCTACAAGCTCAACGCCCGCCTGCGCGGAATCTCGCCGCGCCACCACGACCGCGTCGACCCCGCCGACTTCGGCGGCCTCCCCGACGGCGAGCGGACGATCATCCAGTTCACGCACCCGATCTGCTCCGATTGCCGCGAGTGGGACCGGCGCCTGGAGGCCGAGCAGGTCGCGCGGGTCCGGATCGACGTCCGCGAGCGCCCAGCCCTCGCCGACAGGTACGGGGTCGCCGTCGTGCCGACCATCCTCGCCGTCGACGGCGAGGGCACGGTCATCGAGCGGCTCGCCTGAGACCTCCGCCCATCTCGCGGGTCGCTTCCGCTCCCGCGAGATCTGATCCCTCCGCCGTCTCGGGAGCGCGGATCACCGCCTCCCGTCGCGATGCGACCGTTGCTCGTCGGGCTCGGATCCGGCGAGACCGCCGAGGAGGAACGCGGAGATCGCGCCGGCCGCGGGGATGTGCCACTGCCAGTCGATGAGCGCTGCGAGGAGGAACGCGACCGCGCCGGGCCCGAGCAGCCAGAGCCCGGGCCGCCCACGGGCCGCGATGATCAGCGCCGCAACTGCGGCCAGGAAGCCGACGGTGAGGATCAGCCCCGGGTAGCCGAGCTCGACCCAGGCCTCGACCGGGAGGTCGTGGGCGAATCGCGTTCCCGGGTCCTCGCCGGCGACGATCCGGGTCTGGAGGAAGGTCAGCGCCCCCGTGCCGGCGAGGGGGCCGTCGGCGACCGCCTCGACCGCGTCCCTCCAGATCTCGACGCGCCCGTGCGTAAGCCCGGCGTCGGGCTCGACGCCGGTGCCCGCGTCCGGTGTCGCAGCGGCGGCGACCGCGGCGGCGAGGAGCGGAAGGGTGACGAGCGTCACGGCCGCGGCCCGCCGCCCGGCGAGCGGGCGGCCGCTGTCCGCAAAGCGGCTTCGGGTAAACGACCAGAGCGCCGGCGCGAGCACCAGCACGAGCAGAAGCCCGACAACCCGGGGCCAGTCGGGCGTGCTCGCGTACGGCTCGGCGTAGCTTCCCGCGACGGCGTCGGCGGCGAGCCCGGCGGTGAGCGTGAAGCAGACGAGAGCGATCGCGAGCGGCCGCCGCCGGCCGATCGTTCGCGTCGGGTCGGCGGCGATGAGGAGAAGCAGGAGTCCGCCGAGGGCGAGCACGGCCCGGGAGCTGACCAGGGCGATGGCGGCCGCCGCGACGGCGCAGGCCGCCGCCCCGGCGGCGGCACGCGACCGCCTTTCGGAGGCCGCCCACGTGAGGGCCAGCGGCATGCCCGCAAGCTGCAGGGTGCCGAGCGCCGGGCCGTACTCCAGCGGCCCGCCGGGGCGCCACGACCCGCCGATCCGCTCCGCGTACGGGAGCTCCTGCAGCGCCGCCCCGGCGAGTCCGAGCAGCGCCGCGGCGACCGCGAGCGCCAGGACGAAGCGTGCCACCGCGCCGGCGCCGAGACGGCCTGCCACCGCGCTCCCGCAGATCCAGAGCGCCGCGAAGCCGCCGAGGACCGCGCCCCAGCGCAGCGCGTCGTCGGGCTCGCCGACCGTCCAGGCGGCGCTCGCCGCCGTCAGCGCCGCGAGCGCCAGGAGCGCGAGTAGGGCCGGTCGGCGGAGCGCGGCCGCGGCACCGCCGGGGTCGGCGGCGACGATCACGCCGAGCGCCGCGCCCGCAAGAAGGGCGA
Source organism: Actinomycetes bacterium (assembly GCA_016861045.1). Taxonomy (GTDB): domain Bacteria; phylum Actinomycetota; class Thermoleophilia; order Solirubrobacterales; family 70-9; genus RHKX01. The sequence continues at coordinate 114,683 of BOKP01000004.1, forward strand.
ACGCGACCTGACCGCGCTCGCTGAAGCCGGCGTCGGCGAGCAGCGTGACGCCGATCGCCGCCGCCGGTGCCGCCGGCAGCAGGCGTTCTCGGGTCAGCTCAACCGGTGACCTTCCACTTCGCGACGTCCGGGGTCGGATCCCCGGTCTTGCCCGGGTTCGACTTCGGGCCGGTAACCCGGACGCGGAGCTTGTGCTTGCCCTTCTTAAGCTTCCGGTACCTGACCGGCGGCGAGCAGCTCTTCGCCTTCTTCGAGTCCAGCTTGCAGTCGAACGCCATCGTGGAGGCGGCGGGAGGGGAGAGGTCGGGATACTCGCAGTAGAAGGCCTGGAACTCGACCTTCGCCTTTCGCGATGGTGTCTTCCGCTTCGGCGCCTTCGTGATCCGGGTGTCGTAGACCTGCTGTGGGCTGTCGCACGTCGGCTGGCCGTAACCGCGTGTCCGTACCGTCGGGTCGTCCTCGGCCCCGGCCAGCGCCGCCATCCACAGCCCCGCCGCCGCAAGCCCGGCCGCGGGAACGAGGAGCAACCTTCGCATCCGTTCGTGGCGCTCCAATTCCGACCTCCCAATCGTTTGGGAACTATCGCGAAAAATGTAGCAACTGTTGCAAGCGTCCGTCGACCGTCCGGCGGGCTTCAGGCCCCGCGGAGTGGCGCTACAGCCCGTACGTCTTCGAGACGATCTCGCGCTGGATCTCGTTCGTGCCGCCGTAGATCGACATGACCAGGGTGGCGCGGACGTGGCGCTCCATGTCGTACTCGGAGGCGTAGCCGTAGCCGCCCATCATCTGCATGCCGTCGAGCGCGACCCGCTTGGCGAGCTCGGTCGCCTTCAGCTTCGCCATCGAGGCCTCGCGGGGGAGCATCCGGTCGGGGTCGTCGTCGACCTTGCGGGCGACGTCGTAGACGAGCAGCCGGGTCGACTCGAGCTCGGTCGCGAGGTCGGCGATCCGGTGCCTGAGCACCTGGAAGGAGCCGATCGGGCGGCCGAACTGCTTGCGCTCCTTGATGTAGGCGAGGACGTCGTCGAACGCCCGCTGGGCGATCCCGAGCGCCGAGGCGGCGAGGATCAGCCGCTCGACGTTGAGCCCGGCCATGAGCTGCATCCAGCCGCCGCCGGCGGCGCCGAGCACGCGCTCGGCGGGGATGCGGCAGTCGGTCAGGAAGACGTCGTTGACCTCCTTGCCGCCGAGCGTCTGGATGCCGCGGATCTCGATCCCGTCGGCGTCGGCGGGGACCGAGACCATAGTCAGCCCGTCGTGCTTTGAGCCGGAGTCGTCGGAGCGGGCTACGACGAGGATGTGGTCGGCGATGTGGGCGGCGCTGATCCAGGTCTTCTGCCCGTTCAGCACGTAGTCGCCGTTGCTCCGCACCGCCCTGCAGGAGAGGCTGCCGACGTCGGAGCCCGCCTCCGGCTCGGACATCGCGATCGCCTCGACCCGGCCGCGGCAGATCGCGCCGAGGATCTCCTCCTTCTGCGCGTCGGTCCCGAACCGCTCGTAGGCGCCGGCGACGATCAGGCTGACGCCGTAGCCGGCGATCGGCACGAGGCCGCGCATCGTCTCCTCGAGGAAGATGCAGGCATCGACCATGCCGCCGCCGGCACCGCCCCAGCGCTCGTCGATCGCGACCCCGAGCCAGCCGAGCTCCGCCAGCTTCTCGTAGATCTCCTGGTTGTGGAGCTCGGCGTAGCCTTCGGTCAGCCGCTCGCGCAGCTCGGCGGTCCCGCACTCGCGCTCGGCGAAGTCGCGGATCGCCGCCTGGAAGTCGCGCTGTCCGTCGCTGAGCCCGCGGATCGGCGTCGCCGTGATCGCGCTCATCGGCCCCCCTCCGTGGCCGTCGCCGGCCTGTAGACGGTGACGACGGCGGCGCCGCCGAGGCCGATGTTGTGCTGGAGCGCGACCTCGGCGCCGTCGACCTGGCGCGCATCGGCCCGGCCGCGGAGCTGCCAGGTGAGCTCCGCGCACTGGGCGAGGCCGGTGGCGCCGAGCGGATGACCCTTGCTGATCAGCCCGCCCGAGGGGTTGACGACCGGGCCCTCCCCGCCGTAGGTCGTCGCCTCCGCCTCGACGAGGAGGTGCCCCTCGCCCTCGGCGGCGAAGCCGAGCGCCTCGTAGGTGATCAGCTCGTTGGCGCTGAAGCAGTCGTGGAGCTCGCAGACGTCGACCTCGTCGGCGGTGATGCCCGCCTCCTCGTAGGCCTGGCGGGCCGCCTCCTTGGACATGTCGTAGCCGACGATCGAGATGCAGTCGGCGGTCTCGTCGAACGTCGACTCGAGGTCGGTCACCATCGACTGGCCCGCGATCTCGACCGCGCGGTCCCAGAGGTCGTGGTCGTCGAGGTAGCGCTCGGAGGCGACGATCGCGGCGGCGGCGCCGTCCGAGGTCGGCGAGCACTGCAGCTTCGTGAGCGGCTCGTGGATCGTCCGCGCCCCCTCGATCTCCTCCAGCGTGTACTCCTCCTGGAACTGCGCGTAGGGGTTGTTGACCGAGTGCTTGTGGTTCTTCCAGCCGATCCAGGCGAAGTGCTCGGGCCGGGAGCCGTACTTGTCCATGTGGTCGCGGCCGGCGTTGCCGAACATCTGCGGCGCGAACGGCGACTCCTCCGGCGGGCGGACCTCGAACATGCGGCCGATGTGCTTGTCGAGGGCCGGGGTGCGGTCGGTGTACTTCATCCCCAGCGACCCCTTCTCCATCTTCTCGAAGCCGATCGCGAGCGCGCAGTCGGCGAGGCCGCCCCTGACCGCCCGCCGCGCCAGGTACAGGGCCGAGGAGCCGGTCGAGCAGTTGTTGTTGACGTTGACCACCGGGATCCCGGTCAGGCCGAGCTGGTAGATCGCCCGCTGCCCGTAGGTCGAGTCGCCGTAGCAGTAGCCGGCGAACGCCTCCTCGACGTCCTCGTAGGGGATGCCGGCGTCGGCGAGCGCCTTCTCTCCCGCCTCCTTCGCCCAATCGGGATAGTCGCCGTCCTTGGTGCCGGGCTTGTCGAACTTGGTCATGCCGACGCCGATCACGAACGTCCGGTTGCTCATCGCTTCGAACCTCCTGTTGCTGCTCGCTGCTCGCTGCTGGCCGCTCGCCTTCTCGGGATCGCCTCGTAGGCGCCGCCGACCAGCTCCGGCAGCGCCGCCTTCAGGAAGGCCGCGACCTGCTCGCGGCTCCAGCGCCCGCGCTCGAGCCACTCCCGGGTCGCCGCCTCGGCCATCCCGCCGTACGCGCGGAGGACCGCGTGGAGCTCCGGCGCCGCGTCGGCCGCCGGTCCGAGGCCGAGGACCTGGATCAGTCGCGACGTCGCCTCCTCCCGCGCCTCGTCGAGGACGGCCGCGATCTCGGGATCGTGGCCGAGGCCCTCGGCCCCGATCGCGGCGAGCCAGGCCTCGCGGTTGCGGGCGACCATCTCGAGCCAGCGGTCGATCGACTCGTCGAGCCGGGCCGCCGGCGTCGTCCCGTCGACGTACTCGGGCACGGGCTGGGAGCGGAAGCGGACCATCTCGCGGACGACCTCGACGTAGAGGTCGCGCTTGGTTCCGAAGTAGTGGTTGATCAGCCCGCGGGCGACGCCGGCCTCGGCGGCGATCTCGGTCGTCGCGACGTCGCTGTAGCCGCGCTCGGAGAACAGCCGCCGGGCGGCCGCCAGGATCCGGCGCCGGCGCTCGTCGCCGTCGCCCGGAGCGGCGGCATGCTCCGCCGTGGCGGCACGGGTAGCCATCGAACGACATGCTAGCGAAGGCTGGCAGGCTGCCAATCGCCCGACGACCAGCCGCCACCGGGGCGCTTCAGGCCCGCATCCGGGATGAGATCGTGCCCGGTGTGGCACCCGGCAGGCGCTCATGGAGGATCTCGAGGATCTCCGCGGCGATCGCCCGCTCGTCCCGCAGCGCCCCGGCGCCGTAGCGGCGGACGAGGTGCCCGGCCCGGGCGAGCGCGATGTCGCGGGCGTTGTCGCGGTCGCGGCGCCCGCCGACGTGATGGCCGCCGTCGGCCTCGACGACGAAGCGGGCCTCGGGCCAGTGGAAGTCGACCTCGTAACCGAGCAGCGGGACGTTGATCCCGGGAATCGGCAGGTCGTGGGTGCGGCAGATCGACAGGACGAGTCGCTCGAGCCCCGAACGGGTCTCGCTGAGCGGGATCGCCACCGCGCCGGCCAGCGCCCGAAGCTCGCCGAGCCCGCGCCGTCCCCTGGCCCCGTCGAGCAGGGCGATCAGCCGCGGGCGGTCGATCAGCTCGAGGTACTCAGCCTGCTCGAATGCCACCCGGAGCTCCTTCGGCCCCAGGCTGGAGGCGACGTCGAAGATGGTCCTCGTCGCAGTGGTCACCGGGATCCCCCGATGCCGGGTCAGATCCCGGGGCTCGAGCGATCGTGGACGGTGGACGATGACTCCTTCCGGCGAGCGCTTCGCGCGGTTCGGTACGCAGACGTGGATCGGGTCGATCCGCCGGCGACGAACAAGCCCCAGCAGCTGGCAGCCGCTGACCCCGGCGAGCGCCGCGGCCGCCCCGCCGGCGACGACCGCCGCCAACCACCGGCCCTCGGGGGTCAGCCTGCGATGGCCGACCGCATACACACCTCGATGGAGCCGGTGCAGGTGGCCGGCGTCAGTCCAGCGCGCGATGGTCGTGGCGCGGACTCCGACCTCGAGGAGCTGCCGGCGCGCCACGATGCCGTGTTGCGTGCCGGCAATCGCTGCGACCGCCGCCGCCGGGGCCGACTGCGCCCGGATCCGGGCCGGGATCGGGCCCAGTGGAGAGGGGAAGGACGCCATCGCCGGCCAGGCTGACGGTCGGGGGCGCGCGCATGGGAAACGCGCTGTGCCGGTTTCGGCCGTGGCCGTGACGACTCACGCGATAGGGTCGGCGGAAGTGTCGGGCGCGGAAGAGATGCGGTGAGCACGGTTCGCGAGGCCACGTTCGAGCTCCTGCGGGCGCGGGGGATGACGACGATCTTCGGCAACCCCGGCTCGACCGAGCTGCCGATGCTCGCCGACTACCCGGAGGACTTCCGCTACGTGCTCGGCCTCCAGGAGGCGGTCGCGGTCGGCATGGCCGACGGCTACGCGCAGGCGTCGGGGCAGGTCGCCCACGTCAACCTCCACACCGCGCCGGGGGTCGGCAACGCGATGGGGGCGATCTTCAACGCGCAGGCGAACCACTCGCCGCTGCTGATCACCGCCGGCCAGCAGGTGCGGGCGGCGATGACGATGCAGGCGAACCTGACCAACCGCGACGCGGTGCGGATGCCGCATCCGTTGGTCAAGTGGTCGTACGAGGTGCCGCGGGCCGCCGACGTCCCGGCCGCGATCGGCCGCGCGATCCACACCGCGGCGCTGCCGCCCAAGGGCCCGGCGTTCGTCTCGATCCCGATGGACGACTGGGCCGTCGAGGCGGACCCCGACGGCAGCGCGCAGGCGACGGCCCGCCGCGTAGAGGGCCGTGCGACCGCGTCCCCCGACCGAGTCGCCGACCTCGCCCGCCGCCTCGCCGCGGCCCGGAGCCCGGTGCTCGTCGCCGGCCCCGACATCGACGCCTCCGGCAGCTGGGACTTCGCCGTCGGGCTCGCCGAGCGCCAGCGCCTGCCCGTGTGGGCGATCCCGGCCCCGGGCGGTGGGCGGCTCGGGTTCCCCGAGGACCATCCGGGCTTCAGGGGCGTCCTGCCCCCGGCGATCGGTCCGGTCTCCGAGACGCTCGCCGGGCACGACCTGATCCTCGTCGCCGGCGCCTCCGTATTCGCCTACTACCCCTACGTCCCCGGCGACCTGCTGCCCGCGGGCGCCGAGCTCGTCGTCGTCACATCCGATCCGGAGGAGGCGGCGCGGGCGCCGATGGGGGAGGCGATCGTCGCCGACGTCGCCCTCACCCTGGAGGCGCTCCTCGCCGAGCTCGGCGAGGACGAGGCCGACCGTGAGCCGCCGGAGCCGCGTGAGCCGCCGCTGTCGGCCGCCGCGATGGGGATCGAGCCGGGCCCGCCGATCAGCGGCACCGAGGCGATGGCGGCGCTCGCCCGCGCGTTCCCCGCCGACGGCATCGTGGTCCTCGAGGCGCCGTCGGCGACCCTCGCGCTCCGCAACCAGCTCCGGATCTCGCGGCCGGGCAGCTACTTCTTCGGCGCCGGGGGCGGCCTCGGCTTCGGGCTCGCGGCCGCGGTCGGCGTGCAGATGGCGCGGCCCGCCCGCCCGGTCGTCTGCGTCGTCGGCGAGGGCTCCGCCCAGTACGCGATCACCGCCCTCTGGAGCGCTGCCGCCTACGAGGTTCCCGTCACGTTCCTCGTCCTCGGCAACCGCGAGTACGCGATCCTCAAGTGGTTCGCGCTTGCCGAGGGGGTCGAGCGGGCCCCGGGCCTCGACCTGCCGGCGCTCGACGTCGCCGCCGTCGCCGCGGGCTACGGCGTTCCCGCGACTCGGGTGGAGTCGGGCGAGGAGCTCGAGGCGGAGCTGCGCGAGCGGATCGGCGCCGGCGGCCCGGCGCTCATCGAGGTCGGCGTCGCCCCGGGGATGTGGCTGGCGTAGCGCCCGGGATGCAGCCGTGACGCCGCTGCTCGAGCCGAGGACCGTGCGGATCGCCCCGGAGCCCCCGCCGGATCCGCCCGCCGATCGGGCCCCAGCGGGGCTCGCGGCGGGCACCGGGGCGGGCCTCGCCGCGGAGCTGCGGGCGATAGTCGGGCCGGCAGGGCTGCTGGCGCGGGCCAGCGACCTGGTCCGCTACGCCTCCGACGCGAGCCCCTACCGGCGGATCCCCGCCGCGGTCGTCCAGCCCCGCTCCACCGCCGAGGTAGCCGCGCTGATGCGCTGGGCCCGCCGCCGCCGCGGCGCGCTCGTCTTCCGCTCCGGTGGGACCAGCCTCAGCGGCCAGTCGCAGACCGACGGCGTCCTCGTCGATGTCCGACGCCACTGGGGCGGGATCGAGGTCCTCGACGGCGGCGACCGAGTCCGGGTCGGGCCCGGCGCGGTGCTCGGCCACGTCAACCGCGTCCTCGCCCCGCACGGCCGCCGGCTCGGCCCCGACCCGGCTTCCACCGACATCGCCACCGTCGGCGGCGTGGTCGCCAACAACTCGGGCGGGATGCGCTGCGGTGTCACCGCCGACTCCTACCGGACGGTGAGCTCGCTCACCTTCGCGCTGCCCTCGGGAACCGTGATCGACACCGCCGCGCCCGGCGCCGCCGACCGCTTCGCCGCGGCCGAGCCCGAGCTCGCCGCGGGGCTGGCCGAGATCCGCGACGAGATCCGCGCCGACGCCGACCTCCGCGGCCGGATCGCGCGCAAGTTCGAGATCAAGAACACGACCGGGTACAGGCTCTGCGCCTTCCTCGACGCCGACGAGCCGCTGGAGATCTTCCGGCGCCTTCTCGTCGGCTCCGAGGGGACGCTCGCCTTCATCGCCGAGGCCGTCTACGAGACCGTGCCGCTGCCGGCGCGGACGACGCTCAGCTGGATCCACTTCGACTCGATCGCGGCCGCCACCGCTCCGGTCGCCGACCTCGTCGCCGCCGGCGCCTCGGCCGTCGAGCTGATGGTCGCCCCGGCGCTGATGGTCGCCGCCAACTCGATCCCGGGGACGCCCGCGCACTGGAAGGAGCTGCCGCCGGAGTCGGCGGCGCTCCTGGTCGAGCTCGGCGCCGACGGGGAGGCGGACCTCGATCGCGGCGAGGCGGCGGTCGCCGAGGTCCTCGCCGGGCTCGAGGAGGCGCCGTTCCGCGGCCCGGAGTTCACCCGCGAGGAAGCGACGATCGAGCTCTACTGGAGGGTCCGCGAGGGGTTGCACGGCCTCATCGGGCGGCTCCGTCCGCCCGGCACGGCGCTGATCATCGAGGACGTCTGCGTGCCGCCGGCGCGGATCGCGGAGGCGGCCGAGGAGCTGCGGGCGCTGCTCGGCGAGCACGGCTTCCTCCCCGGCGTCGCCGGCCACGCGTCGGCCGGGAACCTCCACTTCATGCTCACCCCGGACTTCGCCGGCGCCGCGGACCGGCAGCGCTACGAGGGGTTCATGAACGCGCTCGTCGAGCTCGTCGTCGATCGCTACGACGGCTCGCTCAAGGCCGAGCACGGAACCGGCGTCAACATGGCGCCGTTCGTGGAGCGGGAGTGGGGGCCGAAGGCCACGGCGATGATGTGGCGGATCAAGGAGCTGGCCGACCCCGGCGCGGTCCTCGGGCCCGGGGTCGTTCTCAACCGCGACCCCGGCTGTCACCTCGAGCACCTGAAGACGACGCCGCCGATCGAGGAGTCGGCGACGACCTGCGTCGAGTGCGGGTTCTGCGAGCCGGTCTGCCCGAGCCGCGAGCTGACGCTGACGCCGCGGCAGCGGATCGTCCTGCGCCGCGAGATGGCCCGTCAGCCGGCCGGCTCGCCGCTGCTGGCGGCGCTGATCGACGAGTACGAGTACGACGGCCTCGAGACCTGCGCCGTCGACGGCATGTGTGCGACGACGTGTCCGCTCGGGATCGACACCGGCGCGCTCGTCAAGGAGCTGCGAGCGAGCGAGCACGGCCCCCGCGCGGAGCGGGCCGCGCTGCAGGCGGCCCGCCATTGGGATCGGGTCGAGGCCGCCGCGCGCTCGGGGCTCGCCGCCGGCGCCGCCGTCTCGAGGACGCTCGGCGATGCGGCGATGAGCGGCATCGGCGCGGCCGCCCGCCGGGCGGTCAGCGCCGAGCTCCTCCCCGGCTGGGAGCGGCCGATGCCGCCGCCGGCCCCGCCGGGCCTGCCGCCGACGGTGCGCGAGGGCGCCGCCGCGGTCTACCTGCCCGCCTGCATCAACCGGATCTTCGGCCGCGACCCGGCCGGCGCCGAGGGGGAGCCGGCGTCGCTGCCGGAGGCGCTGGTGGCGGTCTCGCTGCGCGCCGGGCGACCGCTTTGGATCCCGACCGGGGTCGCCGGCACCTGCTGTGGGACGCCGTGGGCGTCGAAGGGCTACCGGCGGGGCGCCGAGTGGATGTCGGCCCGCACCGTCGGCGAGCTCTGGCGCTGGTCGGACCGGGGGCGGCTGCCGGTCGTCGTCGATGCGACCTCCTGCACGCTCGGCCTGGCCGAGTCGGGTGCGCTCCTCGACGAGGCGGGGGCCGAGCGGCTCGAGGCGATGACGATCCTCGACTCGATCTCCTGGGCGCGCGGGCTCCTCCCCGGGCTCGAGGTTCGCGATCGCGTCGGAACAGCCGTGATCCACCCGACCTGCTCGGGCGCCCACCTCGGCCTCAACGGCGAGCTCGCCGAGCTCGCCGCGGAGCTCGCCGAGGAGGTCGTGGTCCCGCGATCGGCCGGCTGCTGCGGGTTCGCGGGCGACCGCGGCTTCCTGCACCCGGAGCTGACCGCATCGGCGACCGCCCCCGAGGCGACCGAGGTAGCGGCCGCCGGCGCGGATTCGCACCTGTGCTCGAACCGGACCTGCGAGATCGGGATGGCGCGGGCGACGGGCGCGCCCTACGAGTCGTTCGTCTATCTGCTCGAGCGGCTGACCCGGTGAGAGGCGGCGGCGTGCGCGGGGAAGCCACCGTTCTCGCCCCCCGGGTCGGGTGGGCGAGATCATCCTCGATGCGGCCGGGCGCGACCGCTACCTGGCCTTCACCTCGTGGGACGCCCGCGCCGCCTTCGCGCTGCGGTCGCTGTGCCCGCCGCGCTACCGGCTCGCGATGCGGCGCCTGAACCGTGAGCTGACCGCTGTCGCGGAGCAGGCGCGGCTGCCCCGATCTAGCCTTCCGCGCCCGTGACGACGAACTCGGAGCTGACCAGGGACGCCGCCCGGACCCCGGAGGCGACCCTGCGCGAGGTGATCGGGGCGCTGGCGCCGATCGAGCGCCCCGCCGGATCCGACGGCGAGCGCCGTGCCGCCGAGTGGATCGCGGAGCGGCTCGGCGCGGCCGGGGCCCCGGCCCGGGTCGAGGAGGCGAGCTTTCGCGGCGACTTCGCCGGCGTGATCGGAGCGCTCGCCGCCGCCGGCGCGGTCGCCGGCGCCGCGGCGGCTACCGCGCGGGGCCGGAGGCTCGGGACGCTCGTTGGCGCCGCCGTCGCCGGGCTGATCGCCGACGACATCTCCAACGGCGCCCGCCCGTTCCGCCGGCTCGTCCGGCCCGAGCGGACGACCTGGAACGTGGTCGCCGAGGCCGGCGACCCCGACGCCGAGCGGACGGTGGTCGTCCTCGCCCACCACGACGCGGCCCAGACCGCGTTCATCTTCGACCCGCGCTTCCAGGAGCGGCTGATCGACCGGCTTCCCGGGATCGTCGAGCGGATCGACACGTCGCTGCCGCTCTGGTGGCCGGTGCTGGCCGGACCGCTGCTGGCGGCCGCCGGCGGGCTGAGCGGCCGGCGGGCCGTGGCCGGCGCCGGCGCCGTCGTGAGCACCGCCGCCGCCGCGACGATGGCCGAGATCCAGCGCGGCCCGACCGTGCCCGGGGCGAACGACAACCTGACCGCGGTGGCGGTGATCGTCGCGCTCGCCGAGGCGCTGGCGGCCGAGCCCGTCAGCGGCCTCAGCGTCCAGCTCGTCTCGGTCGGCGCCGAGGAGGTCCTGCAGGGAGGGATCTACGGCTACTGCGAGCGTCATCTCTCCGGCCGCGACCGCGAGCGCACCTTCTTCCTCAACGTCGAGACCGTCGGCGGGCCCTCGCTGGCGCTGCTCGAGGGTGAGGGCTGCGTGGTCATGGAGGACTACTTCGACCGTCCCTTCCGCGACCTGATCGGCCGCGTCGCCGAGCGCGAGGGGATCCCGCTGCGGCGCGGGATGCGATCGCGAACCAGCACCGACAGCGTCGTCCCGAGCCGGATGGGGATACCGACCGCGACGGTCGTCGCGATCGACCGCTACAAGGCCCTCTCCAACTACCACCGGATGACCGATACGCCGGAGAACCTCTGCTGGCCGACGGTCGCCTGCGCCGCCGACCTCGCCGAGGCGGTGGTGCGCGAGCTTGCGCGCGGCGCCGTACCGGCGTCCGGCGCTGCGTCGCGAGGGTAAGGTCAGCGGCCCATGTGGGGCGACAGACGCGTTTCCGTGGTGCTCATGACCTACGCGGAGCGGCTCTCGATCCGCTCGGTCATCGAGGGGTTCTTCGCGACCGGCTTCGTCGACGAGGTCCTCGTCGTCAACAACAACGCCGAGCCGGGGACCAGCGAGGAGGTCGCCGGGACCGGCGCCCGCGAGGTGCGCGAGCCGGCGCAGGGCTACGGTCACGCGAGCCGTCGCGGGCTCCGCGAGGCGACGGGCGATCTCATCGTCCTCGCCGAGCCCGACGGGACGTTCCTGCCAGCCGACATCCAGAAGCTGCTCGTGTTCAGCGACGAGTGCGACGCCGTCTTCGGGACTCGGACAACGCGGGAGCTGATCTGGCACGGCGCGAACATGGAGTGGTTCCTGCGCTGGGGCAACTGGGCTGTGGCGAAGGGCGTCGAGGTCCTCTTCAACACCAGCCACCTCAGCGACGTCGGCTGCACCTACCGGCTGTTCACGCGCGAGGCCGCCGGCGTCGTCGCCGAGCGGATGCGGATCGGCGGCAACCACGCAGGGCCGGAGATGATGCTGATCGCGATCACCGGCGGCTTCCGCTTCGTCGAGATCCCGGTCAACTACCTGCCGCGCGTGGGGAGGTCCTCGGCCACCGGCAGCCCGCTCGCGGCGATCGCGATCGGGCTGCGGATGATCGCGATGATCCTTCGCTTCCGCTCCCGCACGCCGCGACGGATCGCGCGTCCCGATCGCCTCTCGCACGGGGCTCGGGTCGGGGCGGGAGAGCGATGAGCGAGGCGACGTTCGACCGGATCGCGGCGGAGTACGACGAGTCGCTGCCGGCCCACGTGGCCGCCCACTACCTCGACAAGCGGACCGACCTGATCGCGGGCTCCGGCCCGCCCGGCCGCGGCCTCGACGTCGGCTGTGGCACCGGCGCCCTCGCCGCCCGGCTGGCCGAGCGCGGCTACGAGATGACCGGGCTCGACCCCTCGGCGGGGATGCTCGCGGTGATGGCCGCCGAGCACCCCGAGGTCGAGGCGGTGCGGGGCTCCGGCGACGCGCTGCCGTTCGCCGACGACAGCTTCGACCTCGTCGTCACCGTCGCCGCCCTGCACCACATCGCCGCCCCGGTCGCGGTTCGCGCGACGCTCGCCGAGATGGTCCGCGTCTGCCGGCCCGGCGGCCGCGTCATCGTCTGGGACCACAACCCGCGGAACCCGTACTGGGGCCTGCTCATGGCCCGGGTCCCCCAGGACGACGGCAGCGAGCGGCTCGTGCCCGAGGCCGAGGTCCTCGCCGGGATCCGGGCCGGCGGCGGCATGCCGCTCCATTCGACGCCGCTGGGCTTCGTCCCCGACTTCGTGCCGCAGGGGCTGCTGCCGGCGGCCGCGGCGGCCGAGCGCGTCGTCGAGCGGACGCCGCTGGCGCGCCGGCTCTGCGCCCACAACGTCGTAGTCGCCACGCCGCTCGCCGGCGCCGGCGAGGGAGCCTTGCCGTGAGCGGCCCGGCGACCTCCGTCAGCGGCGCCACCGGCTCCTACGGCCGATCCGCCGCCGGGCTCACGCTCGCGCTCGGCATCGGCGGGGTCCTCACCTACGTCTTCTTCATCCTCGCCTCGCACAGCCTCAGCGACGAGCTCTACGGCGAGATCGTCGTCCTCTGGTCGATCGTCTTCATCGTCGCCTCGACCCTCTACCGGCCGATCGAGCAGCTCCTCGCCCGTACGCTCGCCGAGCGCGATCACGTCGCGGCGCCGACCGGCGATGCGCTGCGCACGGCCGGCGTCATCCAGCTCGCGGTTTGCGTGGCCACGATCGTGGTCCTGCTCGCCCTCCGCGGACCGCTCGAGGAGCGCCTGTTCAGCAACGAGCCGGGCCTGTACTGGGCGATGCTGGTCGCGCTGGCCGGGTTCGCGCTCGCCTACTACGCCCGTGGCTATCTCGCCGGCAAGGGTCGGTTCTCGATCTACGCCGCGCTGCTGATGAGCGAGGTGCTGCTGCGGCTCGCGTTCGCGGTCGTCGTCGCGCTCGGCATCCTCCATGGCGCCGCGCCGATCGCGGTCGGCATCGCGCTGGCCCCGTTCTGCGGCCTCTTGCTGCTGCCGTTCATGATCCGCCGCGACCCGTCCGCGAGCGCCGCCGCCGCGGCGCCGGGAGCCGAGATGACGCTCGGCGCCGGCGGCGCCTTCGCCGGCGCGGTGCTCGTGATGATGCTCAGCGAGCAGGTGCTCGTCAGCTCCGGCGCTCTCTTCGTTCGCGCCGCCGAGGGGGCCGCCGCGGCCGGTTTCATGTTCAACATCCTCCTCGTCGCACGCGCTCCGCTCGTCCTCTTTCAGGCGATCGCCGCGAGCCTGTTGCCGCACCTGACCCGCCAGCGCGCCCGCGCCGACCGGCTCGGGGCCGACGCCTTCCGCGACTCGCTGCACAAGACGATGTGGCTGATCGCCGCCTTCGCGGCGGCGACCACGCTCGGCGTGCTCGCGATCGGCCCGCAGGTGATGGAGCTCGCCTTCGGCGGGGGCTTCGACTACGACCGGATCGATCTCGCGATCGTTGCGATCGGAATGGGCTTCTACCTGGTCGCCGCGTCGCTCAACCAGGCCTGCCTCGCGCAGGGACAGGCGCACCGGGCAGCGTGGCGCTGGATCCTCTGCGCGGGGCTGTTCGTCGCCGTCAACCTGCTTGCCCCCGGCGACCCGTTCCGCGCGGTCGAGGTGGGATACCTGGCGTGCTCGGCTCTGCTGGCGCTGCTGCTGTACGCGGTCTACCGGCGACCCGAGCCGCGCGGCGAGGACGTCGTCGAGCCGGGCTCGGCCGAGGAGGTGCAGGCCCGGCTGGCGACCTCCGACGAGGTGGCTTGATGGCCGGGGCCTGGGGAGACGATGGCTGACCGCCTGCCTACCGGACGGATCGGGCGGCTCGCCCGGGTCGGCTACGCGGCGGCCGGGCAGGCCGTCCGCCAGGCGGGGACGCGGACGGCCAACGTCGCTCGCTCCGAGGAGGAGGCCGCGGCGGCGCTCGAGCGTCGCCAGATCGAGGCCGCCGAGCAGATCGTCACCGTGCTCGGGGGCATGAAGGGGGCGGCGATGAAGCTCGGCCAGGTGCTCTCGTTCGTCGACGTGGGCATCGTCCCGCCCGAGCACCGCGAGCGCTTCCAGGCGAAGCTCGCCTCGCTCCGTGACGCGGCGCCGGCCGTCTCCTTCGAGCAGATGCGGAAGGTGATCGAGCAGGATCTGGAGGAGCCGATCTCGAGCGCGTTCGCCGACTTCGACCCGGAGCCGATCGCCGCCGCGTCGATCGGGCAGGTCTACCGGGCGTCGCTCCGGGACGGCCGCGCGGTCGCGGTCAAGGTCCAGTACCCCGGGATCGCCGATGCCGTCCGCGCCGACATGCGGAACCTCGGCGTGCTGCTCCGCCTCGCCCGCACGATCACGCCCGAGCTGGACACGAAGGCGGTCGGCGAGGAGGTCCGGGAGCGCATCTACGAGGAGCTCGACTACGAGCTCGAGGCGTCGAACCAGCGGACGATGGCTCGGCTCTACGAGGACCATCCGTTCGTGCTGATCCCGCCGGTGGTGACGCCGCTGTGCCGCGAGCGGGTGATCGTCACCGAGTTCGTCGAGGGCGCCGGCTTCGAGCGGGTCCGGCGCCGCCCGGTCGCCGAGCGCGACCGGATCGGCGAGATCCTGTTCCGCTTCTACTTCGGCTCGATGTACCGCTACCGGCGCTTCTCCGGCGACCCGCACCCGGGCAACATGCTGGCGCTCGACGACGGCCGGATCGCCTTCCTCGACTTCGGCCTGTTCAAGGCGATCGACCGCGACGTCGCCGCGCTCGAGCTCGCCTGCCAGCGGGCCGTGATCGACGGCGACGCGGCCGGCCTGCACCGGCTGATGAGCGACGCGGGCTTCCTGCCCCGCGGCGACGTGATCGAGCCCGACGAGCTCGTCGAGTTCGTCCGCGACGGGATCTGGTGGTACACGACCGACGAGTCGATCCGGATCGACCAGTCGATCGTCAACCGCGCCTTCATCCAGACCACCGACATGCGCTCGACCCACTTCCAGACCGCCCGCCACCAGGACATCGTCCCCGAGCACCTGTTCGGCCGCCGGCTCGAGCTCCTGACGCTCGCGGTGCTCGGCCAGCTCGAGGCGGAGGCGAACTGGTACCGGATCGCCTGCGAGTGGATCTACGGCGACGAGCCGGCGACCGAGCTCGGCCGCGCCGAGGCGGCCTGGGCGGTCGCGCGCGCCTGATCGGCGCGCGCGAGCTCGCCGTCCAGGGCCGACTCGATGGCGGTGGCGAACGCACCGATGTCCTGCTCGGCGCCGAGCTCGGCGGCGACCGAGCTCATCCGCGCCGCCTCGATCCCGCACGGCACGATCCACTCGAACGGCTGCAGGTCGTTGTTGACGTTGACGGCGAGCCCGTGGGTCGAGATCCCGCGGCTGACGTGGATCCCGATCGAGCCGATCTTCCGCGCCGGCCGCGGCCCGGCCGCGAGCTCGGGGGTCGTCAGGATGACCGGGCGGCCCTGCGGCCCCGGCGTGCCGGCCGGGATCGGCGGCGGCCCGGCGGTCCAGACGCCGGCCAGCCCGTCGAAGACCTGGGCCGGGACGCCGGCGGCGGCGAGCGCGGCGATCGTCGCCCGCTCGAGCAGCGCGACCCAGGCGCGGACGTCGGGCGCCGGACCCGGCCCGATCGCGGTCAGGTCGACGATCGGGTAGGCGACGAGCTGGCCGGGTCCGTGGTAGGTGACGCGGCCGCCGCGATCGGAGTCGGCGACCTCGATCCCCTGGGCGCGGTACCACTCCTCGCCCATGCCGAGCTCGCCCGCCTCCGCGCGGCGGCCCTTGGTCAAGACGGGCGGGTGCTCGAGCAGCAGCAGCGTGTCGGGGATCTCGCCGGCGCGTCGGGCGGCGGCGATCCGCGCCTGCAGCCCGATCGCCTCGGCGTAGGGAACGAGCCCGAGCCGCAGCGAGCGGAGGGTCCCCGAGGTGGGCCGCGACGGCCGGGCCATGGCCTCAGTCTGGCAGGCGGCCGGCGGCGAGCGGGGCCGCGGGCCCGGTCCGGCGCCCGACCCAGCGGATCGTCGAGTCGCAGCGCCGGTATCTGATCCGGAGCTTGCCGCCGAGCCGCCCGGGCTTCTTCCAGGCGCCCTTCCAGACGATCCGCAGCGAGCCCCTTCGGACCGGGGTCCGCTCCCGGACCGCGAACCGCCCCCGGCGGTTGATCGGGATCCGCTCGGTCACGAGCGGGACCTCGTAGCCGTCGCAGCGGCCGGCATCGGGGTAGTAGATGCCGTCGTAGCCCTCGGCGGCGACGATCCGGCGCTTGCCGCCCTCGGCGACGACCGCGAAGGTGCCGAGCTGGTAGATGCCGGCGGGCTGCGCCGGGGCAGCCTCGTAGAGCCCGGCGCGCAGCGCCGCGGCGGCGGCGGGCGCCGGCAGGGCGAGGGCGACCGCCATCGCCGTGGCCGCGCTCTTCGTCCGGCGTCCGATCGCCATCGTCGGGATCAGCCGGCCCCGGCTCAGGAGTCGTTGACGCCGGTCTCGGCGCGCCGCTTGATCGCCCGCAGCATCCGGTTGACGAGGATCACGTGGCCGCGGGTGCCGATCACGCCGGTCCGGTAGAGGCGGCCCCTGCGACCGCGGAAGTCGGCGCGGGTCTCGAGTCGCACCTGCGAGCGCTGGCCGGGCAGCAGGTCGATCCGGAAGACGATCGCGTACTCGGCGAAGCGGTGGCGGCCGGCCAGCGCCAGCATCACCGGCTCGATCGCGCGGATCACGGTGAAGCCCGGCAGCGTTCCGCCGGGATGGCGAAGATCGCCCTCGGCGACCGTCACGCTCGCTCCGACGTGCTCCGCGTAGCGGTGGGCGCCGCGGCTTCCGAACGAGCGCACGAGGGTCGGGAAGAGCGCGTTCCAGCTCGCCTCGGCCGTGGCGTCCACCTCGATCGCGTGCTCGTCGATCGCCGGCAGCTGCTCGAGCGGCACCTGGATCGTCCGACCCGGCCCCGTCGCCTCGAGGATCGCGATGTCGTTCGCCATACCCATCTTCCTACATCGCCAGCAACACCGGTTCCTGGAGCAAGTCGCGGATCCGGGCCAGAAACCGGGCGCCGTCGGCGCCGTAGAGGATGCGGTGGTCGCAGGCGAGGTTGACCGCCATCCGCCTTCCCGCGACGATCTCCCCGTCGCGCGCGACCGCCGCCTCCTCGATCGAGCCGACGGCGAGGATCGCCGCCTGCGGCGGGTTGATCACCGCCGAGAAGCTGGTCACTCCGAACATGCCCAGGTTGGAAACCGTGAAGGTTCCACCGGACAGCTCCGGCGGGGTGATCTTCCCGTCGCGGACGCGCCCGGCGAGTCGGCGGGTCTCGGTGGCGATCGCCCGCAGGCCCTTCACGTCGGCGTCGAAGACGGTCGGGACGACGAGCGCGTCGCGGGCGGCGACGGCGACGCCGACGTTGACCCGGGAGTACTGCTCGACCCGGCCGTCGCGGTAGGCGCCGTTGGCGCGCGGAAACTCGCGCAGCGCCAGCGCGCAGGCCTTGACGACCATGTCGTTGAAGGAGGGCACGACCTCGCCCTCCCCCGCCGTGGCCTTGATCGCCGTCCTGGCCTCCCAGGCCCGGGACATGTCGATCTCCGTCGTCAGGTAGAAGTGCGGCGCCGTCGCCTTCGACTCGGCCATCCGCCGCGCGACGGTCTGCTGGAGCTTGCTCAGCTCGACGACCTCGACGTCGCCGCGCGCGGTCTCGGGCCGCTCGGCCGCCGCCGCCGGAGCCGCCGCGACCTCGACCGCGCCGGGACCCGGCCCGGGGGGGCCGCCCGCGGTCGCGGCGCGCTCGACGTCGGCCTTGACGATCCGCCCGCCGGGCCCCGAGCCGCCCAGGCCCGCGAGCTCGACGCCGCGCTCGCGGGCGATCCGCCGCGCCAGGGGGGAGGCCTTGACGCGCTCACCGGGGCCGGCGGAGCTCGCAGCAAGGCCGACCTCCGCCCGCCCTTCAGCGGGCTCGCTCCGCTCGCCTGCGGCCTGGGGCGCGGCTTCCGCGGGCACCCCCTGCCCGCTGCCCGCTGCCCGCTCCGTCCCCCGTGCTCCGTCCACCTCGCTTGCGGGCGCCGCCGCCCGCCGCCCGGCGCCCGCCTCCGACCCGGCGCCCGCCTCCGACCCTTCGGCGCCGACCCGCGCGATCACCTCGCCGATCGGCAGCGTCGCCCCCTCCTCGGCGACGATCTCGGTCAGGGTCCCCGCGACGTCGGACTCGTAGACCATGTTCGCCTTGTCGGTCTCGATCTCGACGAGCTCGTCACCGACGGCGACCTCGTCCCCGACCGCCTTCATCCAGGTCAGCACCGTCCCCTCCTCCATCGAGTCGGAGAGCCGGGGCATGACGACGTCAGCCATCGGCGCGCTCGCCTCCGGCTCGCGTGCAGCAAGCAGCTTGCAGCAGGCAGCTGGCGGGCTGCGCGGTCCTTCCCGGGCCGCCGCCGCCCGCCGCCCGCCGCCCGCCGCCCGTCCTCATGACGCTCCGACCGTCGCGTTCAGCGCGGCGCTGACGACGTGCTCGGGGTGGGGGATGGCGCTCTGCTCGAGCCGCTTCGAGTACGGCATCGGGACGTCGGCGCCGGTGACCCGCTGGACCGGCGCGTCGAGGTGGTCGAATGCCTGCTCCTGGATCAGCGCCGCCAGGTTGGCGCCGACGCCCCCGTGCGGCCATCCCTCCTCGACGATCACCGCGCGGTTCGTCTTGCGGACCGACTCGAGGATCGTGTCGAGGTCGAGCGGGCGCAGGGTCCGCGGGTCGATCACCTCCGCCTCGATCCCGTGCTCTTCGGCGAGGGCCTCGGCGGCCCGCTCCGCCTCGTGCGCCATCTTCAGGATCCCGACGATCGTGACGTCGTCGCCCTCGCGGCGAACCGCGCAGCGGCCGAAGTCGAGGACGTGGTCGGGGTCGTCGGGGACCTCGCCCCGCATCCCGTAGAGCGTCTCGTGCTCGACGAAGATCACCGGGTTGTCGTCGCGGATCGCCGCCTTCAGCAGGCCCTTGCCGTCGGCCGCCGTCGAGGGGCAGGCGACGAGCATGCCGGGGATCTGCAGGTACATCGCCTCGAAGCTGTGCGAGTGGGTCGGCCCGAGCTGGTGGCCGCCGCCGCCCGGCATCCGGATCACCATCGGCACCCGCACCTGGCCGTTGAACATGTAGGGGATCGCCGCCGCGTGGTTGATGATCTGGTCGAAGGCGAGCAGCGAGAAGTTGACCGTCATCAGCTCGACGACCGGCCGCAGGCCCGCCATCGCGGCGCCGACGCCGGCGCCGACGATCGTGTTCTCGGAGATCGGGGTGTCGCGGACGCGGCGCTCGCCGAACCGCTTCATCAGGCCCTGGGTGACCTTGAACGCGCCCTCGAACACGCCGATGTCCTCGCCCATCAGGAAGACGGACTCGTCCCGCTCCATCTCCTCCCGCAGCGCCTCGTTGAGGGCCTCGCGCATCCGCATCGTCGTCGCGCTCATTCGATCCCTCCCGGACCCTGCTGGCGGCTCTCCTCCACCTGCTCGTCGCCGGCCGGCGGGTCCGGCTCGCCCTCGTCCCGGGCCCCGGCGCGATCGGCGGGCGCGTCGCGCTCGGTCGCCGGCCCCTCGCCCGAGCCGCCGCCCGAGCGCGGGCTCTGGCCGCCGTACGACGCGCCGGCCTCGTGCAGCTCGCGGACCCGCGAGTCGGCCGCCGCCTCGCGCTCGCGCTCGCCGCGGAACGGGTCCGGCGTCCGCTCGTCGACCGCGTACCAGCCCTCCTGCTCGCCGGGCATCACGTAGAGGTTGTCGTAGAGGGAGTCGAGCGGCGGCTCCGGGGAGGCGTCGGCGAACTCGACGGCCGCGACGACCTGCGCGTCGATCCCCTCGCGGATCCCGGCCAGCTCGTCCTCGCTGATCGCTCCCGCGTCGATCAGCCGCCGCGAGAAGATCTCGATCGGGTCGCGCCGCTGCCACTCCTCGACCTCCTGCTTGTCGCGGTAGACCTCGGGGTCGGCCGCCGAGTGGCCGCGGTAGCGGTAGGTGAATGCCTCGACGAGGGTCGGCCGCCGCTCGCGGCGTGCGATCTCGAGGTGGTCGGCGACGCACTCCCTCATCGCGACGACGTCCTGCCCGTCGACCCGCTCGCCGGGGACGCCGAGCCCCTCCGCCTTGTGCGAGAGGTCGGTGACGGCCGAGTGCCGTTCGATCGCCGTCCCCATCCCGTAGAGGTTGTTCTCGACGAGGAAGACGACCGGCAGGTCCCAGAGCGCCGCCAGGTTGATCGTCTCGCCGAAGTTGCCGGTGTTCGTGGCGCCGTCGCCGAACATGCAGACCGTGACGTCGTCGGTCCCCTTGTAGTCGGAGGCGAGCGCCAGGCCGGCCGCGATCGGGAGGTTGCCGCCGACGATCCCGTAGCCGCCCATGAAGCGGCGGTCGCCGTCGAAGATGTGCATCGAGCCGCCGCGGCCGCGCGCCGTGCCGTCCTCGCGTCCGAACAGCTCCGCCATCACGTTGCGGGGATCGGTCCCGCGGGCGATCGCGTGGCCGTGGGTGCGGTAGGTGCCGATCAGGTAGTCCCCGGGCTCCATCACCGAGGTCGTGCCGACGATCGTCGCCTCCTCCCCGATCGCGAGGTGCAGGAAGCCGCCGGCCTTCGCCCGCTGGTACTGGCGTCCCGCCTCCTCCTCGAAGCGCCGGATCAGGACCATCTGACGGAGCAGCTCGCGGCTGGTGTCGGGGTCGGGCAGCGCCTGGCCGCGCGAGCTCGTGAGGACGCCGGCCGGCGTCCTCACCTCGCTCGTGTCGTCCTTGTCAGCCAACCTCTCTCACCATATCCAAGCCGGGCCCCGCGAAACCGCGATCGGCCCCGAAACCCGCAAGCAGCGCGAGAACACAAGTATACAAGCCCTCGTCGACACCAACACGGGTTGGTAGTCCTGCCCACGCCATAGGAGGGTGAGACGACCCAGGTCGGTGCGGCTCAACGGGTGGGTAATGCCGCCCACGCCATAGGAGGGTGGGACGATCCGGGCGGGTCAGGCGGCGTAGCGGTGGTGGAGCATCAGGTCGTTGCCGTCGGGGTCCTTGAACAGGGCCATGTGGCAGACGCCGGTGTCGAGCGTGTCGCCGAGGAACTCGACGCCCTTCGCCTCGAGCTCGGCCCGCGCGGCGGCGACGTCGTCGACATGCAGGGCCGGGTGGGCGTTGGTCTGCGGCGCGAACTCGAACCCGAGCTTCGCCGGCTCCCAGATCCCGAAGCAGGTGTCGCCGGCCCAGAACTCGAACCGGGCGTCGTCGTCGGGACGGAGGCCGAGGGTGTCGACGTAGAAGGCCCGCGACCGCTCCGCGTCGGTCGAGGGGACGGCGACGAAGTCGAGCTTGTCGATCATCGCCTCAACCTAGCGGCTCAACCACGGCCTGGCGGCCGGGACCGCTCAATCGAGCCGGGCCGCGGCGGCGACCGCGTCCTCGAGCCGGTCGTCGCCCCAGAAGACCTCCTCGCCGACGGCGACGGTCGGCACGCCGAAGACCCCGCGATCGCCGGCCTGGCCGGTCTGCTCGCGCAGGCGGGCCTTGACCGACTCGCTCGCTGCCGCCCTCGCGACCGCGTTCGGGTGCAGCTCGCAGGCGGCGGCGGCGATCGCGACGTTGTCGGGATCGGTCAGATCGCGCCCGCCGGCGAACGCCTGCCGGAACGCCGCGAGCGCGAACGACACGGCCCGCCCGATCGACTTCGCGTAGGTCGCGACCCGCATCGCATACAGCGTGTTCGCCGGGAACGGGTCGGGCCAGCGGATCGGCTGGATCCCTCGCACCCCGGCCCGCCGCTCGACCTCGCGCATCCCCGTCTCGCGAGCGTCGGTCAGCGACCAGGATCCGCGGTCGCAGCGGGCGAACAGGGCGCCGAGCAGGATCGGCTTCCACTCCGGCTGGGCGAGCCCCGCGTCGGCGAACAGGCGGCTGATCCGCTCGGCGCTCAGGTAGGCGTAGGGGGAGCCGAGGTCGAAGTAGAACGCGACCCCGCGGGGGTCCTGCGAATCCGGCTCCGGGGGATCGTGCGCCTCGCGCCGGGCCGCTCCGGTCTCCGCTTCCCGCGTCCGGACCGGGGAAGCCCACGCGCGCGGAGAGGAGGATCGGTCTCGGTGTCCGCCGCGGTCGCGGCCCCGCGCCCGCGGCGGGCGCCCGTCGCCTACGCGTGGATCGCCCACTTGTCGATCGCCCGCGCCGCCTCCGGGATCGCCTCCGAGATCGTCGGATGCGGGTGGATGATCCGCGCCGCCAGCTCCTGGTAGCCGCCCTCGAGCTCCTTGACGGCGACGAGCTCGGCGATCATGTCGCAGGCGCGGTTGCCGACGATGTGTGCCCCGAGCACCTCGCCGTACTCGGCGTCGACGACGAGCTTGACCATGCCGTCGCGGTCGTCGTAGACCGATCCGGCCCCGACCCCGCCGAGCTTGAACTTGGCGGCCTTGACCTCGTGGCCCGCCTCCTTCGCCTCCGCTTCGGTGAGGCCGACGCTGGCGACCTGCGGGTGGGTGAACGTGGCGCCCGGGATCCCATCGCGGTCGATCGGGCGGACCTCCTCGCCGGCGATCGCCTCGGCGGCGACGATGCCCTCCTCCTGGGCCTTGTGGGCGAGCGCCGGGCCCGGGGTCAGATCGCCGATCGCGTAGATCCCCCCGGCCGCCGTGCGCTGCGACCCGTCGACCGGGATCTTGCCGTCGTCGTCGAGGCCGACCCCGGCCGCGTCGAGGCCGAGCGCCGCGACGTCGGCGCCGCGGCCGCCGGCGATCACCAGGTAGTCGACCTGCTCGCTCTCCTCGCCGTAGCCGAAGCTGACCGATCCCTCCCCGGCCTCGACGTTCTCGACCCGGGCGCCGGTCACGACCTCGATCCCCTCCGCCTTGAACTGCCGCTCGAGGACGCGGGCCACGTCCTTGTCCTCGGCCGGGAGGATCTGCGGGAGCATCTCGAGCAGCGTCACCCTGGTGCCGAAGCGGGCGTAGGCGGAGGCGATCTCCGACCCGGAGGCGCCGGCACCGACGACGGCCATGCTCTCCGGCAGCTCGGGAAGCGACCACGCTCCCCAGGTGTCGAGGATCCGGCCACCGAACTCGGTGCCGGGGATGGGCAGCGCCACCGAGCCCGTCGCGAGGATGACGCTCGCGGACTCGTGGGTCTCATCGCCGACCCGGACGCCGCCGTCCACGATCGAGCCCTCGCCCCGGATCAGGTCGATCTCGTGGTTCTTGAAGAGCCCCGCGACGCCGCCGGTCAGCCCCTTGCGGACCTCCTCGCGCCGCTGCTGGAGGCGGCCGAAGTCGAGCGAGATGCCGTCGGCGACGATCCCGATCGACTCGCCGTTTCGCGCCTGGTCGTAGACCTCGGCCGTGCGGAGCAGCGTCTTCGCCGGGATGCAGGCGTAGTTGAGGCAGCGGCCGCCGGTCTCGTCCCTCTCGATCACGGCGGTCCGGAGTCCGAGCTGGGCCGCGCGGATCGCGGCGTGGTACCCGCCGGGGCCGGAGCCGACGACGATCACGTCATAGGAGTCAGCCATGGCCGGCGACTCTACCTTGCGCGCCGCGCTCGCACCGACCCCCGCGCGTCCGGCCCCCGCGAACCCCGCGGGGGCCTCAGCGAGCGCGATCGCCGGGCGAGGGCATCTGGATCCGCGCCAGGGCCTTGACCGTGAACCAGAACAGGGTCGCGGCGATCGCGAGCACGAGCACCAGCGAGACGGCCTGGAGAATCGTGGCGGCCGCGACCAGCGTGATCGCGGCCCCGACCATGATGATCGCCATGATCGCCTGAAAGCCGAGCACGGCCCAGTAGCGGGCACCGAGCATGCCCACCCCCATCACCGCGAAGAGGATCGCCGGCGGGATCACCTGGAAGAGGTTGGGCTCCCGCTCGACGTCGGAGCCGCCGACCCGGACCTCGACGCCGGCGAGCCAGGCGATGAGGATGCTGGCGGCGATCAGCAGCGAGACCGCGGCCCCGATGGTGACGACGAGCGGCCGCTCGCCGTCGGTCAGCGGCTCGAGTCGCTCGCGCGCCTGCCGGTCCTTGAGCTCCGACCGGCTGATATCGCGCGCCTCCGCGGCGGCGGCGAGGGCCGCGGGGTCGGCCGCGTCGGCGGCCTCGGACGCGTCGGGACCGCCGCCCCCCGCCGGGTGCCCGTCACGCGCCCCGCCGCCGCGCTCCTTGCGCTTGCGGCGCGCCCGGCGCTTGCGGTCGCGGCTGCTCACCGCGACCGGCCGGTCCCGAGGCCGTCCGCGAGCACCGCCGCGATCGCCCCGGGGTCGTCGGCGTCGCGGATCGCGCGGACGACGACGATTCGCGTGGCGCCGGCGGCCACGACCGCGGCGAGGTTGTCGGGCTCGATGCCCCCGATCGCGAACCAGGGAAGCTCGGCCTCGGCGGCGGCCAGCTCGACGTAACCGAGCCCGGCGGCGGGCCGCCCGGGCTTGGTCGGCGTCTCCCAGACCGGGCCGACGCTGATGTAGTCGGGCCGCCGGTCGCCGGTTGCGCGGCCGGCTTCGCGGAGCTGCCCGGGCGAGTGGGTCGAGAGGCCGACGAGCGCGTCCGGCCCGGCGAGTCGCCGCGCCGCGGCGACCGGGGCATCGTCCTGGCCGACGTGGACGCCGTCGGCGGCGCAGGCGGTGACGAGGTCGGGCCGGTCGTTGATCAGAAACAGCGCCCCGTGGCGGTCGGCGGCGGCGCGGAACGCGGGCGCGGCGGCGAGCAGGCGCTCGTCATCGGCGTCCTTGTCGCGGAGCTGGACCATGTCGACGCCGCCGGCGAGGGCCGCATCGAGCAGCCGCTCCAGCGCCGCCGGGTCCTCGCCCGCCCCGGTGACGAGGTAGAGCCGGGATCGCTCCAGTCGCGCGGTCGGTCTCGCCATCGCGGCAAGGGTAGATAACGGCCGCCGCCCGGGGACGGGCCCCCGCTACGATCAACTCGTCAACGGGAGCCGGAAGCGACCGGCTGAGAGGGCGGCTGGCGCCGCCGACCGTCCGAACCTGATCCGGGTCGTGCCGGCGCAGGGATGGACGCTTCCGCCCCCGGCAAGCCGACTGGAGGTCGTAACCGGAGATGTCCGAGGGCACGAACGGAGCGCGCGGGGCGGACCTGCTCGTGGTCGGCGCGGGCCTGGTCGGGCTCGGCTGCGCGCTCGAGGCGGCGGCCGGCGGCGCCGACGTGCTCGTCGTCGATGCCGGCGGCGTCGAGCGCGCCTCGGAGGTGGCGGCGGGGATGATCGCGCCGGTCGGCGAGGCGAGCTGGGGCGAGGAGGGGCTGCTCGCGGCGGCGCTCGACTCGGCCCGGCGCTGGCCGGAGTGGGCACGGCGGCTCGAGGAGCGGGGGGGCGAGCCGGTCGGCTACCGGCGCTGCGGCGCGCTCCACGTCGCCCTCGACCGCGACGAGGCGGCCGAGCTGCGGCGCTATCACGAGCTCCACTCCGAGCTCGGCCTCGAGTCGAGCTGGCTGGCGGCAGGCGCCTGTCGGCGGCTCGAGCCCGGACTCAGCACCGACGTCGCCGGGGGCTTCGAGGCTCCCGGCGAGGCCGAGGTCGATCCCAGGGTCGCGCTGGCCGCCCTGCGCTCGGCCTGCGCGGCGGCCGGGGTCCGGGTGCGCGCGGCACGGGTCGAGCGGGTGTTGACCGGCGGCGGCGCGGCCCGCGGCGTCGCGCTCGACGACGGCGTGGAGATCGCCGCCGCGGCCGTCCTGCTCGCCCCCGGCGCGCGCCTCTCGGCGCTCTGCCCGCCGGGAAGCGAGGTCCCGGTCCGACCCGTGAAGGGCGAGATCGTGCGCCTGCGCGCGCGGCCGGGCGAGGAGCCGTGCGAGCGGATCGTCGGCAGCGAGCGGGTCTACATCGTGCCGAGGGCGGGCGGTGAGGTCGTCCTCGGGGCCACCGTCGAGGATCGCGGCTTCGACCTGCGGGTGACCGCGGGGGGCGTCCACGAGCTCCTGCGCGAGGCCTACCGGGCGGTGCCGGAGGTCGCCGAGCTCGAGCTGGTCGGCTGCGCCGCCGGCCTGCGCCCGACGACGCCCGACAACGCGCCGGCGATCGGCTGGACCGAGGTCGATGGGCTGATGGTGGCCGGGGGGCACCATCGCAACGGCGTGTTGCTGGCCCCCTTCACGGCGGAGACCGTCGCGGCGCTGCTGCGACGGGACGAGGTGCCGGCGGCGGCGGCGTCGCTGTCGCCGCGCCGCTTCGCGGCGAGCGGGGCGCGGTCGTGATCGTCGAGTTGAACGGGCGCGAGGTCGAGCTCGAGGCGGGCGCGACCGTCGCCGACGCGGCGCGCGCCGCCGGCATCGACCCGGAGCGGCGGGGGATCGCGATCGCGGTCGAGGGCGAGGTCGTCCCGCGTCGTCAGCTCGCGGCCGTCCGGCTCGAGCCGGGACAGCGGGTCGAGGTCGTCGAGGCGATCGGCGGCGGCGCCCCCGATCGGAGCGATGGGCGGCCCGCGAGCGGTCTCGGGCCGGAGCGGTTCGAGCTCGGCGGCCGCGAGTGGGGCTCGCGGCTGATCGTCGGCACCGGCGGCTTCCGCTCGCACGGCGACCTCGAGCGGGCGCTCGTCGCCTCCGGGGCCGAGATCGTCACCGTGGCGCTGCGCCGCGTCGATCCGGCTTCGGAGGGGACGCTGCTCGACGTGATCGAGCGGCGCGACCTCTTCGTGCTGCCGAACACGGCGGGCTGCTACACGGCTCGCGACGCGGTCCGCACCGCCCACCTCGGGCGTGAGGCGTTCGGCACCGACTGGGTCAAGCTCGAGGTGATCGGCGACGACCGGACGCTGCTGCCCGACGCGACCGAGCTCCTGGCCGCCGGCGAGGAGCTCGTCGAGGCGGGCTTCACCGTGCTCCCCTACGCGAGCGACGACCCGGTGCTCGCCCGCCGGCTCGAGGCGATCGGCTGCGCGGCCGTGATGCCGCTCGGCTCGCCGATCGGCTCCGGGGCGGGGATCCGCAACCCCTACAACATCCGGATCATCGTCGAGGCTGCCGGGGTGCCCGTGATCCTCGACGCCGGCATCGGCACCGCCTCCGACGCGGCGCTGGCGATGGAGCTCGGCTGCGACGGCGTGCTGCTCGCGAGCGCGGTATCGCGGGCCGCCGAACCCGAGCGGATGGCGGCGGCGATGCGCGACGCGGTCGCCGCCGGCTGGGCGGCGCGTCACGCCGGGCGGATCCCGACCCGGCTCCACGCCCGGGCGTCCTCGCCCGAGGAAGGGCTCGCGGAGCTCACGTGAGCGCACCCGAGCCGCCCCCGGCGCCGCCGAAGCCGCCGTCGGGGACCACGGGGCCGGGCCGGCCGGTCGTCTGGCTCGCTCGCCACGGCGAGACCGAGTGGAGCCGGACGCTGCGCCACACCGGCCGCACCGACATCCCGCTGACGCCCGCGGGCGAGCGCGAGGCTCGCCTGCTCCGCGAGCCGCTCGCCGCGGTCCGCTTCGACCGGGTCCTCTCCAGCCCGCTCGGCCGCGCCCGCGAGACCTGCGCGCTCGCCGGCCTCGGCGATCGCGCCGAGCTCGACGACGACCTGCTCGAGTGGGATTACGGCGACTACGAGGGCCGTACCACCGCCGACATCCACAACGACCGCCCCGACTGGCTGCTCTGGCGCGACGGCTGCCCGGCCGGCGAGTCGCCGGCCGACGTCGGCGCCCGCGCCGACCGCGTCGTCGCCGACCTCCTCGCGACCGACGCCGCCGCAGCCGACGCCGGCGCGACGATCGCCGTCTTCGCCCACGGTCATCTCCTCCGCGTCCTCTGCGCCCGCTGGCTCGACCTGCCGCCGGCCGACGGCAAGCTCTTCGGCCTCGGCACCGGCACCCTCTCCCGGCTCGGCTGGGAGCACGACTACCGCGTCATCCAGCGCTGGAACGCGCCGGTCTGAGCTCCAGCGTCAGCTGGTCGCCGCCCGTCCCGTCCTCATCGACTCCGGCCTCGGCAACCGCAGCGACCGGCCCCCATTCCTCGCCCCATTTGGCCCGCGGAGGCGGCGATGGGATCAACCCCGCTTCGATCTCCCCGTGGCAATTGGCGCAGACGAGCACGCATTTAGCGGCCTCGCGGCGGAACGTCGCGAGCGACTTTCCCCGACCCATGTTCACGGCGAACTCCTTCGTCGAGGGATCCACGTGATGGAAATGCAGATTGACCACCGTCCTGTCGTACCCGCAGACGGGGCAAGTATCCCGGACGGATCGGGCTAGTCTCAGTCGTGCCTCCGTGGCGGAATTGGTTAACGCGCTCGCCTTTTAAGCGATGAGATTCCGGGTTCAAGTCCCGGCGGAGGCATTACTAGAAAGTCGCTTCGTATGAACCAGGAGTGGTTAAGGCGGCATACGCCTGGCTAGCACCCCTCCACCACCCGCCCGCCGATCTCGACCGTGCCGTCGTCGAGTGGACGGGCGTGGATGATCGAGCCCTCGCCCTGGCGGACCTCGATCTCGCGGCCGAGCTCGGCGGCGAGGCGGAGGACCGAGGAGCCGGTCGCCTCGTCCTCGGCGATCCCGGCGTCGGGGGCGAAGCAGCGGGCGCGGATCAGGCCGGCGGCCTCGTCGATCCAGGCCCAGACGTAGATGTCGCCCTCCTCGATCCCGGGGTGCTCGTCGATCTCGGTTGGGCTCGCGAGCTCGATCAGGTCGAAGGTCGGACACCACTCGACGTGGCCCGCGACCCAGATCAGCTCGCCGTCGTAGCGCACCGGGACCTCCCCGGCCGGGGGACGGAGGACGTCGACGGGTACGCCTTCCTCACGGAGCAGCCAGGCGGCCCCGACCGTCGGATGCCCGGCGAACGGGTACTCCACCTCCGGCGTGTAGATCGCGATCCGGCCGGCCGCCGCATCGTCGACGAAGACCGTCTCCGAGTAGCCGAGGTGGCGGGCGAGCGCCTGGCGGTCGCCGACCGGCACCGAAGCGCCGTCGAGGACGACCCCGAGCGGGTTGCCGAACCCCCCGTCCGGGCCGCAGAAGACATGCGGGACTCGGACCTCGACCTGAGGCGGAGCGGGCACCCGTCCCGCCGCTACCTGCCGTTGCGCTCGCGGTGGCTGCAGCCCGGCCAGCAGCAGGGGCGGCGCATGCCCTCCTCGAGCTCCTCGCGGGTGCGGCGGATCCGGCGCTCCCGGGTCTTCTCCTGCTTGGCGTCCTCGACCCAGCAGATGAACTCGTTGCGGGCGAGGGGCGTGATGTCCCGCCAGGCCTCGAGCGCGGTGGCGCTGGCGACCAGCCCCTCGTGGAGGTCGGCGGGCAGGGCGTGGACCGTCCCACCGGGAAGTCGCGGGCCGCTCATGCCCTCATCCTAAGCCACCACCGTTCCGGCGAGGCGAGGGCGGCTCAGTGCCGGAAGTGGCGGCGGCCGGTGAAGACCATCGTCACCCCGGCTTCCTCGCAGGCGGCGATGATCTCGTCGTCGCGCTTCGAGCCGCCCGGCTGGACGACGGTGCGGGCGCCCGCCTCGATCGCCGCCTGTGGCCCGTCGGCGAACGGGAAGAAGGCGTCGGAGGCGACGACGCAGCCGTTCAGCGCCGCATCGGCCTCCTCGCCGTAGGCCGCCCGGCACTTCTCGATCGCGAGCCGGACCGAGTCGACCCGGCTCATCTGCCCGGCGCCGATCCCGATCGTCCGCCGGCCCGTCGCGAGCACGATCGCGTTCGAGCGCACGTGCTTGCAGACGTTCCAGGCGAACGCGATGTCGCGCCAGCCCGCCTCGTCGGGCTCGGCGCCGGTCGCGACCGCCATCCCCTCGCGGTCCCGCGCCGCCGCGTCGAGGCCCTGGACGAGCATCCCGCCGCGGACGCGCTTCATGTCGAGGCCGGCGCGCTCGCGTCGCTGCTCGGTGTCCTCGAGGATCCGGATCGCCTCCTTGCGGCGGAGGATCGCCATCGCCTCGCCCTCGTAGCCGGGCGCGATCAGCACCTCGACGAAGTTCTCGTGCAGGCGCCGCGCCAGCGCCTCGTCGACCGGCCGGTCGAGCGCGATCACGCCGCCGTAGGCCGAGACCGGGTCGCAGGCGAGGGCCTTCTCGTAGGCGTCGAGCGCCGAGTCGCCCTCGGCGACCCCGCAGGGGTTGTTGTGCTTGACGATCACGCAGGCGGGACCGTCGAGGTCGGCGAGCAGGTTGCGGGCGGAGTCGAGGTCGAGGACGTTGTTGAACGAGAGGTCCCTGCCGTGCTCTTGCGAGACCCTGCTGAGCACGTGGGCGCGGGTGCCGACCTCGGTGTAGAGCGCCGCCCGCTGGTGCGGGTTCTCGCCGTAGGAGAGGTCGAGGAACTTCTCCATCGCGACCGTGCGGTGGGTCGGGAAGTCCTCGTAGCGGGCGCCGAACCAGTCGCTGATCGCGGCGTCGTAGCGGGCCGTCACCGCGAACGCCTCGTTCGCGAGCCAGTGCCGGGTCGCGGCCGAGATCGTCCCGTCCCCGTCCTCGAGCTCGGCGAGCACCGCGTCATAGCTCTCGGGACGGACCACGATGGCGACGTAGCGGTGGTTCTTGGCGGCGGCGCGAATCATCGTCGGCCCGCCGATGTCGATGTTCTCGATCACCTCCGCGTCGCCGACCCCGCGGCGCGAGGCGGCACGCTCGAACGGATAGAGGTTGACGCAGACGAGGTCGATCGTCTCGATCCCCTCCGCCGCGAGGGTCGCCGCGTGCTCGGGATCGTCGCGGACGGCCAGCAGCGCCGCGTGCAGCCGCGGGTGCAGCGTCTTGACCCTGCCGCCGAGGATCTCCGGCGCGCCCGTCAGCTCCTCGACCGTGCGGACGGCGATGCCGCCGTCGCGGAGGCTCGCCGCGGTGCCGCCGGTCGAGACGACCTCGATCCCGAGCGCCTGCAGGCCCTGCGCGAACTCGACGACGCCGCTCTTGTCGGAGACCGAGATCAGCGCCCGCCGGACCGGCAGCGGCCGCGGCTCGCCCTCGTTCGCGGGGTTGGCGGCGATCGTCGGCTCGGGGCTCACTGCTCCTCGATCCGGACCAGTCGCGGGTTGTCGGGGTCGATCCGGACGAGGCCGTCGGCGATCAGCTCGATCGCGCGCGGCAGGAGCTCGTGCTCGACGGCGTGGATCTCCGCGGTCACCTCGTGCACCGGGCGAGTGTATGTGAGCTCGATCGGCCGCTGCAGGAGGATCGGGCCGGTGTCGATCCCCTCGTCGACGAAGTGCACGGTGACGCCGGTGACGCGGACGCCGTGAGCGAGCGCCTGGCCGATCGCATCGAGCCCCGGGAAGGCGGGAAGGAGCGCCGGGTGGACGTTGATCACGCGGCCGCGGAAGCGGCGGACGAAACCGTCGCTGAGCAGTTGCATGTAGCCGGCGAGGACGACGAGCTCGCATTCGAGCGATTCGAGCCAGTCGCCGATCGCGGCGTCGCGCTCGTCCCGGGTCGGGAAGTCGCCCGCCGGGAAGGTCGCCGTCGGCACCGCCGCCGCCGCCGCCCGCTCGAGCGCCCGCGCGCCCGGAACGTCGGATCCGACCCCGGTGACCTCGACCTTGCCGCGCCCGTGGAGACGGTCGAGGATCGCCTGCAGGTTGGTGCCGCTGCCTGAGGCGAGGACGGCGATGCGCAGCGGCCGCTCGCCGCCGCCGCGGGCCGGCGCGGTTCGGTCCCCGCCCAACTCAGACGGGGCTCGCGGGCACGGTCGCGAGCTGCTCGAGCGCGAACTTCCCGTTCCCCTCTGCGGCGAGCGGGTAGCGGCCGGTGAAGCATGCGTCGCAGTGGTCCTCGGCCGGCGTTCCGATCGCCTCGTAGACGCCGTCGAGCGAGAGGTAGGCGAGCGAGTCGGCGCCGAGGTGATCGGCGATCTCGTCGACGGTGCGCTCGTGGGCGACCATCTCCTCGCGGCTGGACATGTCGACCCCGTAGTGGCAGGGGAAGCGGATCGGCGGCGCCGAGATCCGCAGGTGGACCTCGAGCGCGCCGGCGTCGCGCAGCATCCCGACGATCTGGCGGGTCGTGTTGCCGCGGACGATCGAGTCATCGACCACGACGATCCGCTTGCCGGCGACGATCTCCGGCAGCGGGTTGAACTTCATCCGCAGGCCGTGCTTGCGCAGCTCCTGCCCCGGCTGGATGAACGTTCGGGCGACGTAGCGGTTCTTGATCAGGCCGTCGTCCTTGGGCAGGCCGGAGGCGCGGGAGAACCCGGCCGCCGCCGGGTTGCCGGAGTCGGGCACCGAGATCACGAGGTCGGCGTCGACCGGCGCCTCGCGCCAGAGGAGCTCGCCCATCCGCCCGCGGACCTGCTGCAGCACCCGACCCTCCAGCCGGGTGTCGGGGCGGGAGAAGTAGATGTGCTCGAAGACGCAGAACGAGGACCGCTTCGGCTTCACCGCCTGGCGGACCTCGAGGCCGCGCTCGCTGATCGAGACCATCTCGCCGGGGTTGACCTCGCGCAGGAGCTCGGCGCCGACGATGTCGAAGGCGCAGCTCTCCGAGGCGACGAGGAAGCTGGAGCCGAGCCGCCCGAGCGCCAGCGGCCGGACGCCGCTGGGGTCGCGGAAGGCGCAGATCCCGCCCTTCGTCATCACGACCGTCGAGTAGGCGCCCTCGAGCCGCGGCATGGTCTCCACGACCGCGTCCT
Organism: Actinomycetes bacterium; assembly: GCA_016861045.1. Taxonomy (GTDB): domain Bacteria; phylum Actinomycetota; class Thermoleophilia; order Solirubrobacterales; family 70-9; genus RHKX01. The sequence continues at coordinate 147,229 of BOKP01000004.1, forward strand.
CGATCCGCCGCTCGCCCGAGGAGGAGAGCAGCGCCGCGATGATCTCCGAGTCGGAGGTGCCGCGGAAGGCGATGCCGCGCTCGCGCAGCTCGGCGAAGAGCTCGACCGCGTTGGTCAGGTTGCCGTTGTGGGCGAGGGCGACCTCGCGGCCGTCGTCGCGCCAGACCGGCTGCGTGTTCTCCCAGGCGCCGCCGCCGGTCGTCGAGTAGCGGACGTGACCGATCGCCATCGTCCCCGCCAGCCCCTGGAGCTTCTCCTCGTCGAAGACCTGGGAGACGAGGCCGAGGTCCCGCAGCGTCATGATCATCCCGCCCTCGCAGGTGGCGATCCCCGCCGACTCCTGGCCGCGGTGCTGGAGCGCGTAGAGGCCGAAGTAGGTCAGCCGGGCGACGTCGTGGCCGGGCGCGTACACGCCGAAGACGCCGCACTCATCGCGTGGTCCGTCGCGGTCGTCGAGGGGCCGCTCGGTCAATCTCGGGAACGCCTTTCGAGGCTCGTCGTCTGATCAGGACAACGCAGGCCGCGACCTGCAACCGGAGACTAGCAATGCGATCACGCGGCTTCGCGTCGCGACTGGCGGGCGCGCTTCCGTAGGTCCGAGCGGCGCCGGAGTCGTGCCGGCGATCACTCCGCACGAGCCGTGTACATTTGTGCTTATCGACGGAGCCAGGCGCCTCAACGTCACGCTCGATCCCGAGCACGCCGAGAAGCTTCGGGCGCTCGCGCAGCGGACCCACGTCAAGGAGGGGACGCTGGCGCGTTCACTGCTCGCGGCGGCGCTCGACCGCGCCGATCCCGATCCGGCTCAGGTGACGGCGCTCCTCGACGGGATTCCCGGTGCGCTCGAGCGAGCCCGGCACGCTGAGCGGGCGGCCGCATGGGGCGAGGCCATCCCGCTCGACGAGCTTTGATCCTTGGCCCGGGTCCGGCTCAGTCGCATCGCGGTCGAGGATCTCGATGCGCTGATCACCAGCCATGGCCTTCCGGCTGATACCAGGGACAGGGTCGCCCGCTCGCTGCGCTCGCTGGAGACATTCCCGCTGTTGGGGCGCGAGCTCGAGGGCGCCTGGCAAGGGATGAGGTTCCTGATCGGCCCGTGGCCGTGGATGCTGATCGTCTACGTGCACGACCCCGAGGCCGACTCGGTCACGGTCGTTTCGATCCACGACGGCCGTGCGTCGACGGCGGCGTCGGGCGGCTGAAAGCGGCTGAGGTGAGGCCGCCGGCCGGCTCAGCGACCGCAGCCGCGGCCCGGTCCGCGCCCGAGGACCGTGAGCTCCGCGCGGGCGCCGTCGAACGAGGCGGTCAGGACCTCGCGCCCGGGCCGGTAGTCCCAGCGCGAACGAGGCAGACGACGGCCGTCGATCAGGACCCGGCAGGGCCCCAGACGCTGCTTCAGCGTGCCGAGTGACGCCTGCAGCTCGTAAGAGCGGTCGCGCCCGCCGCGGATCCGCAGCGTCCAGCGGCCGCGGCGCTCGACCGAGGCGATCAGCCCGCCGCGGTAGAGGCGCGAGGTGCTGCGGCCGCGCGGGAAGGCGAGCAGCCGGAGCTCGCCGGCACGGTCGCGGAGACGGACGAGGCCCTCATCGCCGCCCCCGTAGGAGGCGAGCGTGTCGACGTCGGGCGGCAGCAGCGGCAGGACCGCACCGGCGCGGACGAGCAGCGGCAGCTCGTCGAGCGGCGCCGGGATCGTCACCGTTTCGCGGCCGCGCCGGAGCTTCGCCTCCCGGAGCCGCAGGCCGCCCGTGTCCTCGCGGTAGGCGGCCGAGCGCCAGAGGTCGATCCAGCGGCCGCGAGGCAGGTAGAGGCGCCGCTCGCTCGCGCCCGGCTCGATCACCGGCGCCGCCAGCAGGTCGGGACCGAACAGGAACTCGTCGTCCTGCGCGGCGGCGCGAGCATCGCCGGGGTAGGCGAGCGCGAGGTGGCGCATGATCGGCCTGCCGCTGCGCCGGTAGGCGGCGTCGGCGGCGACGAGGTAGGGGTAGAGCTGGGTGCGGAGCTTCGCGTAGCGCCGCCAGTTGCCGATCTGGTCCGCCTCCCAGACCTGCGGCCGCAGCTTGGCGGGGATCCCGATCCCGTTCGCCTGGGTGCGCATGACGCCGGAGACCGTGCCGAGCTGGACCCAGCGCGCGAGCAGCTCCGGCGTCAGCGCGTTGTCGCCGATCGCGAAGAACCCGCCGATGTCCGACCCCCAGGTGCTGATCCCCGAGAGTCCCATCGTCAACCCGTTGGTCAGCTCGGATGCGAGCCCGTCGAAGCCCCATCCGACGGTCGGATCGCCGCCCCAGACGATCTGCGCGCACGGCGCGACCCCGGTCCAGCCGGAGCGGACGAAGCGCCCGAGCGGACGCTCCGCCCGCCGTGCGAAGTCCTGGGCGGCGCAGTGGTACTGGACCGGGTAGAGGTTGTGCATCTCGGTCCCCGCCATGCCGTTGGCCGAGCGCGAGTCGAGCGGCGTGTACTCGCCGAAGTCCTCCATCCAGCCGTCGTAGCCGTCGGCGACCGCCTCGCCGAGCAGCTCGGCGTACATGCCGCGCCCGGCGGGGCCGGAGAAGTCGAACTGGGAGACCAGGAACCCGGTGGCGGTGCTGTAGCGGTAGACGTAGGGATCGCCGGCCCCGTCCTCGGTCAGCGCGCCACGGGCGACGGCTTCTGCGTAGGCGGGCTCGTAGCCGGTGCAGATCATCGGGTTGAAGTAGGTCGTCGTCGCGAGGCCGCGTGAGTGCATCCAGGCGGTCCGCTCGCGCTGCTCCCCGCGGCGGCCCGTGTGGTCGCCACAGGGCAGGTAGTGGGTGTAGGTCTGGGCGACCGACACCGGCGCGTCGGCCTCGCGCAGCAGTCCCACCTGCTCCTCGGCGTCGCCCGAGGTCTGAATCCACGGGCCGAAGTACCAGGGAGCGGCGGCCCGCGGCTGACGGCCGGTGGTCGCCGTGAACCGGCGCAGGGCGCCGGCCGGGTCGGGACCGGCGAAGACGCGCAGCGAGAGCTCGCGGGGCGGCGGCGCGCCCGCGCCCTGCGGCTGATCCGGCGGCGCGGCCGTCACCTCGAGGCTCCAGGCGTCCGCCGAGTCGGTCCCGAGCCGGAAGTAGCTGGTCTCGGCGTTGTCGACGAGGACGCCGTATCCGGCGGTCGAGAGCAGCCAGGGGACCGGGAAGTAGGTCGCGTCGTCGCGCTGCTGAAAGCCCCAGGGCGGGACGAACAGGGAGATCAGCGACCGCTCCGCCGTCGGGTAGGCGCCCTCGCCTACGTAGCTCTCGACGACGTTGCCGCGCTGGTCGACCGCGTTCGAGCGCTCGCCGAAGCCGAGGTAGCGCTCGCCCCGGCGGGCATCGAAGCCGATCCCGAGCGCGGTGATGCCGCTGCGCGTTCCGAGCACCGAGGCGCGGAGGCGGATGACGCCGCGCCGCCCGGGGGTCAGCGTCACCGCGATCCGGCGGCCCTCGGGGTCGCTGGTGGCGAGGGTGGCGCTCACCGCCGTCCCGTGACGCCGCTCGCTCAGGATCCGGGTCGCGTGCCGCCAGACCTCGCCGTCGCGGAAGCCGAGCGTCCCCGCGGGCCCGGCGCCGTGGGCGCCGCTCTCGGTGAGGACGCGGGACCCGGCGGCATCGGTGAACGCGAGGCGCCAGCCATCGCCGCCGGTGGCGGCGCGGAGCGGTCCCGATCTGACACCGGCGGCATCGGCGGGCTCCGCGGCGCCCGCCAACGCGGCGATGACGGGAACCGCGAGCAGCGTCGCCGCGATGCCGCGGCGCACCGGCCCCGCCGCTGCCGCCACCGCGCTCAGGCCGGCGTCGCCTCCATCGCGGCATCGAGCGAGTGCCAGGCCCCGGCGGCGTCGGCCAGCGGCACCGCGATCGCCAGCGGCCCGGCCGCGATCGTGATCTCCGCGCCGGAGGCGACCCCGATCGCGACCGCGGTCCCCGCCTCGACGAGGCGCTCGATCGCGGCGACCTCCCCGCCGAGCACGAAGCCGCCGGGCCCCTCGCCGAACAGCCACGCCTCGGGTCCGCGATCGCCGAGCAGCGGGCCGAGGTCGACCTCGATCCCGGTGCCGCCGGCGACCGCGCACTCGGCGAGCGCGCAGGCGAGGCCGCCGTCGCTGACGTCGTGGGCGCAGCGAATCAGCCCGGCGCGGACGGCGTCGCGGACGGCGGCGATGGCCGCGTGCACCTCGCCCGGCTCGAAGCCGGGGAGCCCGAGGTCGAGCTCGGCGCGCAGCTTGGCGAGCTGCGATCCGCGCAGGTCCGGCGCGAGCGGGCCGGCGAACGCGATGGCGTCGCCCTCCCGCAGCGCCGCCACCGGCAGGCGCTCCGGCGAGGGCAGCTCGCCGACCATGCCGACGACCGGCGTCGGGTAGATCGGGCCGCGATCGGTCTCGTTGTAGAGCGAGACGTTGCCGCCGACGACCGGGACCCCGAGCTCCCCGCAGGCGTCGGCGAGCCCCCGGGTCGAGCGGTCGAGCTGCCAGGCGACGGCCGGCTTCTCGGGGTTGCCGAAGTTGAGGCAGTTGGTGAGACCGAGCGGCTCGGCGCCGGCGCAGGCGAGGTTCTGGGCGCATTCGAGCACCGCCTCGACCGTCCCCAGGTAGGGGTCGCACGCCACCCGCCGGCCGTTGCCGTCGATCGCGACCGCGATCGCGGTCTCCGCCTCGGGGGCCTGGAGGACGGCGGCGTCGGCCTGCTCGGGCCGGCGCACGGTCCGCGACCCGACGATCGAGTCGTACTGCTCGAAGGCCCAGCGCTTCGAGGCGATCGTCGGCGTCGCCAGCAGCGCGAGCAGGGCCTCGCCCGGGTCGCCGCCCGGTGCGACCGCGGCGAGCGGCTCGCCGTTGCCGTAGATCCACCGGTCCGGCTCGGCCGGCTCGAGGTCGTAGAGCGGGCAGTCGTCGACGAGCAGAGCCACGGGCATGTCGCCGACCAGCTCGTCGCCGTCGAAGACCCTGATCCGGTCGCCGGCGGCCACCTCCCCGATCGCCGTCCCGCCGGTCTCCCACTTGCGGCAGACGGCGAGCACGGCGTCGAGCTCGTCGGGCTCGACGATCGCCAGCATCCGCTCCTGCGATTCCGAGACCATCACCTCGAACGGCTCGAGGTCGGGGTTTCGGAGCGGCACCCGGGAAACGTCGATGTCGATCCCGACCCCGCCGGCCGAGGCCATCTCCGAGGCCGAGGAGGTCAGCCCGGCGGCGCCGAGGTCCTGGAGGGAGACGAGCTTCTCGTCGGCGAGAAGCTCGAGGCAGCACTCCATCACCTTCTTCTCCTCGAACGGATCGCCGATCTGGACGGTCGGCCGCATGGCGTCGCCCTCGTCGAGCTCGGCCGAGGCGAGCACCGAGGCGCCGCCGATCCCGTCCCGCCCGGTCGTCGCCCCCATCAGGACGACGACGTTGCCCACCCCCGCCGCCGCGGCGCGGACCATTCGCTCGGTCCGGGCGAGCCCGACGCACATCGCGTTGACGAGGCAGTTCTGCTCGTAGGGGGCCTCGAAGTGGACCTCGCCCCCGACCGTCGGCACCCCGATCGAGTTCCCGTAGTGGCCGATCCCGGCCACGACGTGGTCGAACAGGTAGCGCGAGCGGGCCGAGTCGAGCTCGCCGAAGCGGAGGGAATCGAGCACCGCGATCGGCCGCGCGCCGAGCGCGAAGATGTCGCGCATGATCCCGCCGACTCCGGTGGCCGCGCCCTGGAACGGCTCGACCGCGCTCGGATGGTTGTGGGACTCGACCTTGAAGGCCACCGACCAGCCGCCGCCGACGTCGACCGCCCCCGCGTTCTCGCCCGGCCCCATGACGACCCGCGGCCCCTCGGTCGGCAGTCGCCGCAGGAGCTTGCGCGAGTGCTTGTAGGCGCAGTGCTCGGACCACAACAGCGAGAACATCGCCAGCTCGACGTCGTTGGGCTCCCGCCCGAGCCCGGCCGTGATCAGCTCGTGCTCGCGGTCGGTCAGCCCGAGCTCGCGGTGCCTGGCTACGGAGGCTTCCATTCCCCGGCCATTCAACTAGATGCGAGGAAGCCTCAGCCCCGGGCCGGCGCGGCGCCCGGGCGATGCGCCGGCCCACGATCCCCGCGGCCGCGCGCACGGCGCGGTCGTCTTCGCGGCCGGGCCGCGCCGGTCGAGGGGCCGGGTGCGGCCGTTCGAGCCGATCGCCGGGCCGATCGAAGCAGGTATCCTCCGGCCCGTCGGGTGGCTGGTCAAGCCGTTCTGCGCTTCCGCGTGTCCCGCCCGACCCGCCGCCTCATCGACGACGAAGCTGGGAGCGCGACCACTGCCCGAGCCTGCGAACAGAGACCTGCCGATCGTCTTCGTCGGCGGCACCGGACGCAGCGGCACCCACGTGGTTGCTCGGCTGCTCGGGCGCCACTCGCGGCTGCTCAACATCAGCAACGAGGTCCGCTTCCACGTCGACCCGGGCGGTTTCCCGGACCTGCTGGCGGGCAGGACGTCCCCCGACCGGTTCATCGCGAGGCTCCGCGGTCGCTGGTGGCGCGGTCTCGCCCTTCAGCGCCTCAGCCTGCGGGGGCTCTTCCGCCACGTCGATCGGGAGGTGCTGGATGACGCCTGCGCGGCCTTCCGCCGCGATTTCGACGAGGCGCCGGAGACGGCTTGCCGGGAGCTCTTCTTCGCCCTGCTCGGGCCCCTCGCCGCCGCGGCGGGCAAGCCGGGGATCGTCGAGCAGAGCTGCGACACGATCGCCCAGGCGGCGACGCTGCGCCGGCTGTTCCCGGAGGCGAAGTTCATCCACGTGGTCCGGGACGGCCGCGATACGGCGGCCTCCCGGGTCGCGCAGGCGCGATGGCTGGCGCGGCCGCGGACGCTGAGCCAGGGGATCGAGTGGTGGGAGCGCCGGATGCGGCGGATCGACGTCGGCGTCCGCGCCGTCCCGAACGAGCAGTTCCTGGCGGTGAGCCTCGACGAGCTCGTGGAGCTTCGCCGACGAGCCACCTACCATCGTCTGCGGCGATTCGTCGAGCTGAAGCAGGAACCCCTGATGCGCCGATTCTTCCGGCAGCAGATGAGCGGTAGTCATGGCAACGTCGAACGGTGGCGCAGGCGGATGTCGCCCGACCGCCAGCGGCTGGTCAGCGAGCGCTACGTCGCGGTTCTCGACGGCCTCGAGCGGGACTCGATCAACGGCTACCGAATGCTGCGAAGGGTCCATTCCGCCCGCGCCGGCCGATGAGCAGGCAACGCCTGGCCGAGGCGAGGCGCGAGGCCAGGTCCCGGCCGAGTCGCGGCAGCGGCGCCGCGCTGGGCGAGAAGGTCCTGCGGCTCTCGTCCTTCAACACGGTCGGGCTCTTCATCAACCACGCGCTGACGCTGGTCGGCGCGGTCGTCGTGGCCGTCTTCCTCGGCCCGGCGGACTTCGGCCGCTACGGGCTGCTGCTGTTCGCGGCCGCCTTCCTGAGCTTCCTCTTCAACCTCGGCTCCAAGCAGGGCACGATGAAGCGGACGTTCGGTGGCGGTGACGACGACGACGAGGACGACGACGAGGAGGAGGGCGATCTCGCGGAGTCCCGGCAGCGCGCGCTCGGCACCGGATTGATCCTCACGCTCGTCGTGTCGGCGGTCGGCACCGCCCTGTTCGTGCTCTTCGCCGATGCCGTGTCCGGCTTTCTCCTCGCCGGGCAGGACGACCCCGAGCTGATCGTCTGGGCGGGGGTCGCCGGCGGCTTCGGGGCCGTGGTCCGGCTCGGATCGCTGGCGCTGTGGATGGAGGAGCGGCCGGCGGCGTACATCTTCGTCGAGACGCTCCGGCCGGCGCTCGCGCTGCTCATCGCGGTTCCCCTGCTGGCCGCCGGCGCGGGGGTGGAGGCGGCGATCGGGTCCTACGCGGTCGCCTCGGCGGCCACGGCCCTGGCGGTGCTGTACCTGCTGCGCCGCAGCGTCGAGCTCGCGTTCGACCTTGGCGAGTCGGCGGCGATCATGCGCAGGGGGGCGCAGCGGATACCGCTCGTCACGTCGATGTGGGCGGTCGGCTACATGGACCTGTTCCTGCTGTCGCGGTTCGTCACCCAGGACCAGCTCGGCGTCTACCACCTCGCGTCGAAGGCCGGCTTCGCGGTGGCGTTCCTCCCCGCCGGCTACCGGAAGGCACTGCGGCCGATCCGCAAGTCCCCAGCGTTCCACGCGGCCGAGCACGAGTACAGCCCCGGGACCGCGCGCGGCATTCAGCTCGGGTACTTCCTGCTGATGCTCGTCGGCGTCCTGCTGGCGATCACCCTGTTCGCCCGGGCGCTCGGCCGGATCTCCCCCGAGGGCTACGGCGAGGCGGCGGCGCTGATCCCGGTTCTCGCGGCGGGGCTGGTGGCGCCGACCGTCTACCGGATGCTGAGCAAGACCGCGAAGTTCAAGAACAAGCCGCGCTACTTCATCGCCGGGGCCGTGGTCGCAGCGCTCCTGTTCGTCGCTGTCTGCCTGCTCTTGATCCCGCCGCTCGGGATATGGGCGCCGCCGGTCGCGATGATGGCCGCGTTCGCGATCCCGAGCGTCGCGATCCTGGTCAAGGGCCAGCGGGGGAGAAGCCCCGCCGAGCTGCCGACGCGCTCGTTCGCGATAGCGGCTTCGCTGGCCGCGGCGATCGCCGCGGCGTACTACCTCATCGACCCGCCGGGAGCCGTCGCCCAGGTCGTGCTGCCGATCCTCGGCCTCGGCCTGTGGATCGTCCTGATGCCGCTCACTGGGGCGATCCCGAAGGCGCACAGACAGCCACTCGGGCAGATGCTTCGCGGCCTCGTCGGAAGGGGCCACAAGCGGATCGAGGAGGAGGCGGTGATCGGCCGCCTCCCCGCCGGCGAGAGGCGGGCCGCGAAGCTCACCCTGGCCGACGGAACGCCCCTCCACAAGCTCGCGAAGCGGCTCGACCGGGATGAGGACGAGCTGGCGGCGCAGCTCGTCGGCACGCTGCGGCGGTTCGCCGACCACGCCGACCTTCCGTCCGCGACGGCCACCGACAACGACGCCCTGATCGGCCGCTTCCTGTTCGCCCGCGCGACGCCGGCCGACCGCGGCGCCCTGGGCAGGGAGCTGATGACCTCGGGGCTGGTCGATCCCGGCGACCTCTACGAGCTCGAGGCGATCACGGCCGAGCTGCGTGCCGCGCCGAGCGAGATCTGGAAGGCGCGCGCCGGCGATCCCGGCGGCGCCGGCAACGGGTCGCAGCGTGGATAGCGGGCGGCGCCTTCAGCCGATCGCGCTCGCGGCGCCACTGCGGTAGCCGAGCTCGTCGAGCATCGGGCCGGCGACCTCCTCGAAGGCCTCGAGCTGGTCGGGCTCGAGCCGCTCACGCCAGCCGCCGACCGGGCCGAGGGCGGCCTCGATCCGGCTCCGATCGGGCGGGTCGATCATCGCCGGATCGAAGTCGAGCTCGACGAACTCGCAGACCCGGCACAGGGTCGCCTCCGGCTCGGCGACGAGGTCCTCGTAGCGGACCTCGAGCAGGTGGTTCATCAGGTGCGCCTGCACGCGGGCCGAGCGCACCTTCTTGTGCCAGCGCTGCCCGGTCGCGAGCGCCGCGCCGGCGTTGATCTGGGCGGGGCGGGCGGCGAGGGTGTCGCGGCCGTCGCGGACGACGTGGACGAAGCGGGCCTCGCTCAGCGCCCGCTGGATCCGCCGCATCCGCTTCAGGTAGGAGGGGGTCTCGTCGCCCCAGCGGCTCTTCCCGACGCTCTCGGCCGCCGCGCCGTAGAAGCAGCGCAGCACGGCCGCCGCCTTGAGGTCGTCGAGCGCCTCCAGCCGCTCCCGCATCGCGTCCTCGGAGAGCCCGTGCGCCTCGAGCGGCCCGGCCGCGGCCATCACCTTGAGCACCCGCTCGACCGTCATCGGCTCGGAGCGGATCAGCTCGGCGAGGCGGGGGACGAACCCGGTCTCGCTCAGCATCCGCAGGTCCGGGTGGGCGCCGAGCATCGCCGCCAGGAGGTCGGTGCCGGAGCGCGCAGCGCCGATCAGGTACGGCGCCGGCGCCCGCGGCCCGACCGGATCGCGAACCCCGGTCGCGTGCCGGGCGACCGCGACAGCCCGGCGCAGGGGGCGGGGCAGGCGCGGGCCGCGGCGCGGGCGGTGGACGGCGCCGGTCCCGTTCGGCCTCTCGGTCTCGTAGCCGAGCTCGGCGAGCAGGTCGCCGGCGAGCGCCTCGTAGGCGGCGCGGTCGGTCGCGTCCATGCGCTCGCGCCAGGTGCCGACCAGCTTCGGGTTCGGCGGCTCGAACGTCTTCGCGTGGCTTGCCAGCCGCTTCTCCGCCGACTGCGCCTCGCCATGGGCGCGGGGGAGCGCCCGCGCCTTCTCGCGCAGCCGCTGCTCGGCCGTCTCGTGGTAGCCGAGCATGCCCTCGTCGAAGTCGATCTCGATGAACTCGCAGATCCGCCGCAGCTCGCGCTCGGTCTCGAGCACGAGGTCCTCGAAGCGGACCTCGAGGTAGAAGCCGAGGTAGGGGGCCTGCGACCGCCCCCGGTTGACCCGGCTGCGCCATCTCTCGGCCGCCGCCTCGATCGACTGCGGGCCCCAGGCCTGCCTCAGGACCGAGAGCGCGACGTCGCGGCCGTCGCGGATCAGGTGGATGAAGCGCGCCTCCGGCAGGTATCCCTGGATCTCCCGCATCGACTTCACGTAGCCGGGGGTCTTGTCGCCCCAGCGGGCGCCCGGCTTGCCCTGCTTGTCGGCGTAGAGGCGGAAGAAGGCGCGGACGGCCTCGGCGCCGGTCAGGGGCTCGACCGCCGCCCAGCGCCCGGCCAGCTCGTCCGGCTCGATCGTGAAGTCGCCCCAGCGCCGGTGCGAGGTGAGCAGCTCGAGCATCTGCTCGCGCGTGGCGCCGTGCTTCTCCCGGGCCGCCACCAGCTCGGGGATGAAGTGGGTCTCCGACGGGATCGCGATCCCGGGATGCGCGTCGAGCATCAGCCGCAGCAGCGTCGTGCCCGAGCGGGTGGCGCCGACGACGAACGGCGCCGGCGGCGGACCCGAGGCGGCGCGGCGGACGGCCGAGCGGCGGCTGCGCCAGCCGGCCAGCGAGCGGAGGATCTCGCGCCGCGCCTTCACTGCTCCAGCCCCGCGAACAGCTCGGCGTAGTCGTCGACGGTCGTCTCCCAGGAGTGGTCGTCGCGGCTCGCCCGCGCGCCCTCGGCCAGCCGCCCGCGCAGCCCGGGGTCGGCGAGCCGCTCGATCGCGGCGGTGAGGCCGGCGACGTCGGGCCGCATCGAGGGGATCCCCGACGGCGCGTCGCCGTCCCGCGCATCGCCCACGATCAGGCCGTTGACCCCGTCGACGACGACCTCGTTCATCGGCGGGCTGTCGTTGGTGATCTGCGGCATCCCGAACGCGATCGCCTCGTAGAGGAAGAGCCCCAGGCCCTCCCAGCGGCTCGGGCCGAGGCAGACGTCGCAGGAGGCGAACAGGCGCAGGTGCTCGTCGGTCGGCATGTCGTCGATGACGAGCTCGATCCGCGGGTCGGCCGCGGCCGCCTTCTCGAGGTAGCCCATCCGGCGCTCGAGCTGCGCCTTGAAGACGAGCCGCAGGTCGTCGCCCTTGGCGCTCGTGAAGGCCTCGATCACCTCCTTGTGCGGCTTGCGTGGCCCGAGCAGCGCGCCGGGGAAGTAGAAGACAACCGCCTCATCTCCTCCGCTTAGCGTCCGGGGATGAGGCCCCGCCGCCGTCGCATTCTCTGCGGCTTCGAGCAGTTCGGGGTGGAGTCCCCAGCGGATGTACGGACTCTCGATCCCGAGCTCGCCGTAGCGGCGCTGCTCGCAGCGGGTCAGCGAGTAGAGGACGTCGTAGGCGTGCTTCGCCGGCTCGGCGTCGTCGGCCCCGAACATCTCCCAGACGAACCGGCCGACCGTCTTGATGCCGGAGGATCGGATCCGCGCGACCTCGTCGTGTTGGTAGCAGTTGTCCCAGTGGACGGCCTCGATCCCGTTCGCCTCGATCCAGCGCTCGTACTCCTCGAGCGGGACCTCCCAGCCGGAGGCCTCGGTGACGTTCGGCTGGTCCCAGACGCCGGTCCGGTCGACGTGCGCCGCCATCGGCCCCTTGTCGCGGGTCGGCCGGGCGAGGACGAACGTCTCGTGGCCGCGGGAATCGAGCGCGTCGCGGATGTAGCGGGAGACGAAGGCCTGCCCGCGGTTGAACCACTTGGTGACGATGCCTATGCGCACGCCCGGCTCCGCTCGTCGTGGCAGCGGGCAGCGGGCAGCGGGCGAGCAGCGCCGGACCCGCGGCGCGGCATCCGCCCCGGGTGCCGCTTGCCGCCCGCTTCCCGCTTCCTGCTCATGTCGCCACCTCATACCCGAGCTCTCCCAGCAGCTCCCCGGCGACCGCCTCGTAGGCGCGCACGTCCTCGGGCGCCATCTCGCGGCGCCACTTGTCGAGCTTCGCCGGGTCCGGCGGCCGCGTCGTCGGCGCGTGGTTGTCGATCCTGTAGCCGGCGGCCTGCTCGGCGTGGCCGCCCTCGGCCCGCAGCGTCCCCGCCATCTCGGTGAGGCGGCCGGCCGCCCGCTCGTGGTAGCGCAGCATCGCGTCCTCCCAGGGCAGCTCGACGAACGCGCAGATCCGCCGCAGCATCGCCTCCGGCTCGCGGACCAGCTCCTCGTAGCGGGCCTCGACGTAGCGCGGGCCCTTCAGCGTCGCCGCCTGCTCGCGCGACTTGCGGATCCGCTTCACCCAGCGGGCCGCCTGCTCGGCCGGCGGCGGCTGCTCGTTCAGCGCCCGCGCCGATTGCGAGAGCGCGACGTCGCGACCGTCGCGGATCAGGTGGATGAAGCGCGCCTCCGGCAGCGTCCGCCCGATCCGCTGGATCGAGAGCATGTAGGCGGGGGTCTTGTCGCCCCAGCGCGGCTTGCCCTGGCGCTCCGCGTAGGCGCTGAAGAAGGCGCGGACGGCGCCGGCGCCGTCGCCCGGATCGACGGAGTCGAGCCGCCCGCGCAGCTCCGCGGGGTCGAGGCCGAAATCGCCCCAGGTCCGGTTCGACGTGATCGCCGCGAGCATCGTCTCCGTGTCGGCGCCGGCGCGGGCGGCCTTGATCAGGTCGGGCACGAAGTGCGTCTCGGGCGGGATCGTCAGCTCCGGATGGGCGTCGAGCATCATCCGCAGGAGCGTGGTCCCGGAGCGGGTCAGGCCGACCACGAAGGGCGCCGCCGCCGGCGCCTCCCGGCGCCGTGCTCCCGGCGCCCTCATCGCCGTCGCCCCCCGCGGTCGCCCCCCGCCGTCGCCCGCTCGCCGGCCACCTCGTAGCCGAGCTCGGCGAGCAGCGGCGCCGCGACGCGCTCGAACGCGGCGACGTCCTCGGCCGCCATCTCCTCCTTCCAGCGGGCCAGCCGACTCGGGTCGGGCGGCTTGGAGGTCAGCACGTGCGCCTCCCTGCGGTGGTCGGCGGGGCGCAGCGGCCTGCCCTCGGCGCCGGGCAGGTCGCGGTGCATCTCGGCGAGCCGGTCGGCGGCGCGCTCGTAGTAGCGCAGCATCCGATCGTCCCAGGGCAGCTCGAGGAACTCGGCGATCCGCCGCAGCTCGGGCTCGGTGTCGCGGACGAGCGACTCGTACTGGACCTCGATGTAGTCGAGGCCGGCCGCGTCGGCGCGGGCGCCTTCGATCTTGCGCACCCAGCGCTCGGCGACGGTCTCCATCGGCGGCGGGTCCTTGAGGATCCGCTTGAACCGCGACAGCGCCGCGTCGCGGCCGTCGCGGATCATGTGCACGAACCGAGCCTCTCCGATCCAGCGTTCGATCTGCTTCATGCGCTTGACGTAGTTCGGCGTCTTGTCCCCCCAGCGGGGCTTGCCCTGGCCTTCGGCGTAGAGCTCGAAGAAGGCGCGGATCGTCGTCTCCGGGTCGATCCGGTCGAGCGAGCAGTAACGCTCGAGCAGGGCCGCCGAGTCGAGGCTGAAGTCACCCCACTGGCGATGCCCGGTGACGATCGCGTGAGCCTCCTCGCAGGTGACCCCGCGCTTGCGGGTCGCCTTGATCAGCGCCGGCACGAAGTGGGTCTCGGGCGGGATCGCCATGTCCGGATGGGCGTCCAGCATCAGCCGAAGGAGCGTCGTCCCCGAGCGGGTGACGCCGACGATGAACGGCACCGGAGGCCCGGCCGGGCGGTTGCGGCGCAGGGGGGCGGGGAGCCTCATTCGGCTCCCTCCGGGGCCGGCGATCGGTCGCGACCGGTCTCGTAGCCGAGCTCGGTCAGCAGCCCCCCGGCCACCCGCTCGAAGCCGGCGAGCTCGGCCGCGGTCATCTCCCGCCGCCAGCGGCCGCTCCGGTCCGTCGTCGGGGGCTCGGTCGTCAGCGCGTGGGCCGCGAGCCGGTTGGTGGCGGTGCGGACGATCCCGTTCTCGGCGTTGTCGAGATCGCGGTCCATCTCCGCGAGCCGCCCGGGGGCGCGCCGGTGGTATTCCAGCATCGCCGGGTCGAAGTCGAGCTCGACGAGCTCGCAGATCAGCCGCAGCGTCGCCTCGGTGTCGCCGACGAGGTCCTCGTAGCGGATCTCGAGGTAGGTGCCGGCCCTGATCTCGGTGGCGCCCTCGCGGGCGGCGATGATCCGCCGCTGCCAGCGCTCGGCCATCGCGGTCATCGTCGTCGCCTCCCCGCCGATGGCGCGCTCGCGCTGGGAGAGCGCCACATCGCGGCCGTCGCGGATCAGGTGGACGAAGCGGGCCTCGGGCAGCGCTCGCGCGATCCGCGGCATCGCCCGCATGTAGCGCGGGGTCTTGTCGCCCCAGCGCGGCTTGCCCTGCTCGGCCGCGTAGAGCTCGTAGAAGCAGCGGATCGCGCCCGCCGCCGTCAGCGGGCGCACCTGCTTGGCCCGCGCCCGCAGCGCCGACTCGTCGAGGCCGAAGTCGCCCCAGCGCGGGTGCCTGGTGATCGAGCGGATCAGCCTTCGCCGGGTGTTCTCGTGGTTGGCGCGGCGGATCACCTCGGGGATGAAGTGCGTCTCGGGCGGGATCGTCAGCTCCGGATGGGCGTCGAGCATCATCCGCAGGAGCGTCGTCCCGGAGCGGTTGACGCCGACGACGAACGGCGCCGGCAGCCGCTTCGGCTCCGCCATCCGCCGTCGCAGCTGCGCCGCCATCGCGAGCGGACGGCGCCAGCCGGGCTGTCTCTGCGCCTTCACCGCCTCCCCTCCTCGCGCGGCTCGGTGCCGGGGCCGTCGCCGACCGCGTAGCCGAGCTCGGCGAGCAGCGGCCCGGCGATCGACTCGAACAGCTCGCGGTCGGAGCGGCTCATCGCCTCGCGCCAGCGGCTCACGCGCTTCGGGTCGGGCTTCTCGGTCGTCCGGGCGTGCGTCGCCATCCGCCGCTCGACGCTGAGCGTCGTCCTCCTGCCGTCCTCCGGGAGCTCACGGCGCATCTCCTCGAGCCGCACGGCGGACTGCCGGTGATAGTCGAGCACCGCGTCGTCCCAGGGCAGCTCGAGCTGGGCGCAGATCCGCTCCAGCGTCGGCCGCGTCTCGAGGATCAGGCTCTCGTAGCGGATCTCCTCGTAGCGGCGGAGCCGCTTCGCCTGCTCCCGCGCCCGGGTGATCCGCCGCACCCAGCGCTCGGCGATGCGGTCGATCGGGTGCTCTTTGACCGCGCGGTCGCGGATCGAGAGGGCGACGTCGCGGCCGTCGCGGATCACGTGCACGAACCGCGCTTCGGGCAGCGCCCGCTCGATCTTCCTCATGCTCTTGACGTAGATCGGCGTCTTCTCCCCCCAGCGGGGCTTGCCGGCCCGCTCCGCGTAGGCGGAGTAGAACGCGCGCAGGGCGTCTCCCGCGTTGAGCGGCTCGATCGCGCGGAAGCGCTCGAGCAGCTCCTCCCCGGTGAGCCCGAAGTCGCCCCACTCGCGCTGGCGGGTGATCGTCGCGAGCAGCGCCTCGGGCGTCGGATCGCGACCCTCCGCCGCCTCGATCAACTCCGGCACGAAGTGCGTCTCGGGCGGGATCGTCAGCTCGGGATGGGCGTCGAGCATCATCCGCAGGAGCGTCGTCCCGGAGCGGTTGACGCCGACGACGAACGGCGCCGGGGTCGGTTCGGCCCCGCGCGCCGAGGCGCGACGGCTCCTGGTCCGCCGCCAGGCTCTCTTTGGGCTCGGTGCTGCCATTCGGGGATGTCGACAGGGAGGGTATCCCCGTCGCGGCACTTCCCCGGGACCGGGGAGGGCGCCCGGGAGCGGATGGCGGCGTCCGGGCGAGCGCGGGATTGTAGGCGCCCGTCGGGCGCGCCGCGTCGCGCCGGGACTCCGGCTAACGTCGGGCGCACCATGGCGGCTGGGGCCGACAGACCGCGCGGCCGGGGAAGGGGCTTCGAGCGGCTCGAGACCGCCGACCTCGAGCAGCGCCGCCGGCAGCTCCTCGAGACGACGATGGCCGAGCGGATCGAGCAGGCGCTGCTCCTCGGCGATCTCGCGCGGGACCTGCGGCGGGGGATGACCGAGGCGTTGCGGTGACCCACGCCGGCGGCGCGGGTCAGCGGATGCTCATCGAGAAGCTCGGCGCGGGTCACGTCCGGTACGTGCTGGTCGGCGGGCTGGCGGTCGCCGCGCATGGCTACGTCCGCGCGACCGCGGACGTCGACATCGTCTTCTCCACGGATGCGGAGAGCTGTGGCCGCTTGGCAGCGGTGCTGGGGGAGCTGCGGGCCGAGGTTGTGCTGGCGGATCGACCGGCGCCGGAGGAGGGCATCACGGGCCCGTGGCTGGCCGAGGGCGGCCATTTCCGCTTCGGCACCGAGGCTGGTGCGCTCGACGCGCTGACCACGGTCGCCGGATTCGACTACGAACGCCTGGCCGCGAGCGCGATCGGCGTCGGGATCGGGGCGGCGGTCGTGGCCGTTTGCTCGCTCGAGGACCTGCTGGTCATGAAGGCCGCCGGCGACCGGGCGAGGGATCGAGCCGACATCGAGGAGCTCCGGCGCCTCCACGGCGACTGAGGCGGCGCTCATCGGCCACACGTGGGGCCGGAGCGCGGTCTGCACGGTCTCGCTCAGGCCGTGAGCAGCTCGCCGAGCGCCGCGACCGTCCGCTCCCAGCGGTGGTCGGCACGGGAGCGCTCGGCGCCGCCCCGGAGGCGGGCCAGCTCCCCGGGCTCCGCGATCCGCTCGATCGCCGCGGCGAGCGCGTCGATGTCGGGACGGCGGGCCGGGATCCCGGAGCGGGCGGTCCCGTCGGGGTGGGAGGGAACGAGGAGCCCGTTGACGCCGTCGACGACGACCTCGTTCATCGGCGGGTCGTCGTTGGCGATCGTCGGCATCCCGAATGCGATCGCCTCGTAGAGCGGCAGGCCGAGCCCCTCCCAACGCGCGGGCGAGAGCGATACGTCGTTGGCCGCGATCGCCGCCAGGTGCTCGGGCCAGGGCTCGTCGGCGAGCCGGAGCTCGACCCGCTCGTCGGCATCGACCAGCGGCAGCAGCCGCTCGAGCCGCGAGCGCTCGACCTGGGCCTTGACGAGCAGGCGCAGGTTCTCGCCGCGGGCGCGCGCGAACGCCTCGACGACCGGCTCGGCCGGCTTGCGATGGCCGAGGAAGCCGCCGGGGAAGACGAAGCGGACGAGGCCGTCATCGAAGCGCTCGACCGGCACCGCGAGCAGCTCCGGGTGGATGCCCCACGGGACCCGCGGGGCATCGAGCCCCCACCCGGCGTAGCGGCGCCGCTCGCATGCGGTCATCGAGTAGATGACGTCGTAGGCGGTCCGGGCCGGCTCGAGGTGCTCGCGGGTGAAGTGCTCCCAGACGAAGCGCCCGATCACCCGGACGCCCGCGGCCCGCAGCCGCGCGAGCTCCTCGAACTGGTAGTTCTGGTCGCAGAGGATCGCGTCGAGCGAGTTCGCCTCGACCCATGCCTCGTACTCGGCGAGCGGCGTCTCGAAAGCCGACGCCGCGGTGACGCCGGGCTGGTCCCAGACCCCGGTCCGCTCCAGGGCCCCGGCCATCGGGCCCTTCTCCCGGCGCGGCTTGGCGAGGACGAAGCTCGCGTGGCCGAGCGCCTCGACGGCGGAGCGGAGCTGGCGGCCGACGACGGGCTGGCCGCGGTTGAACCACTTGCTGACGATGCCGACGTTCAAGCGCCGCCCACCCGGTCGGCCCGAGCGCCCGGCGCGACCGCGCCGGGTGGTTCGACCCCGCTCCGCCTGTCGCCGCTCGGGCTCATCGCGCGCCGGGAGGGTAGCCGCCGTCAGGCGTCGACGAGCGCCGCGAGGTCCTCGACCGTTCGCGACCAGGAGCGCGCGGCGGCGAGCTCGGCCACTCCCGCCCGCATCCGCTCGAGCTCGGCGGCGTCGCCGAGCCGCTCGATCGCCGCCGCCAGCGCGTCGACGTCGGGATCCCAGGCCGGGATGCCCGACCGGGCCGTGCCGTTCCGGACCGAGGGGACGAGGATCCCGCTGCGCCCGTCGAGCACCATCTCCGACATCGGCGGCCTGTCGTTGGTGATGACCGGAAGGCCGAAGCCGGTCGCCTCGAACAGCGGCAGCCCGAGCCCTTCCCAGCGCGACGGCGCCAGGCAGACGTCGCAGGCGGCGAAGCGCGCACGGTGCTCCGCCTCGGGCTCGTCCTCGAGCATCAGCTCGATCCGCCGGTCGGCGGCCGCGGCCTCGCGCAGGGCGTCGTCGTTGCGGGGCACCTGGGCGTCGATCAGCAGCCGCAGGTGCTCGCCCCGCGCCCTTCCGAACGCCTTGAGCACCTTCCGGATCGGCTTGCGGCGGCCGAGGAAGGAGCCGGGGAAGTAGAAGATCACC
This sequence comes from Actinomycetes bacterium, assembly GCA_016861045.1. Lineage (GTDB taxonomy): Bacteria > Actinomycetota > Thermoleophilia > Solirubrobacterales > 70-9 > RHKX01. The sequence goes on from BOKP01000004.1 coordinate 165,914, forward strand.
CCGGCGGAATGCTCCGCTTCGCGTCCGCTTCCGCCGGCTCCACCTCGGCGAACGGCGGCGCCCGGATCACGGCCACCTCCTCGGGCTTCGCCCTGCGGGGGTGTCGGGGGTGGAGCGCCGCCTTGCTCCGGGACGGCCGGGCTTCCCTCTTCCGCCAGCAGCTCGGGGTGGATGCCCCACTGGACGTACGGGCTGGCGATCCCCATCTCCGCGTAGCGGGCGCGCTCGGCGCGGTGGAGCGAGTAGATCGTCTCGAAGGCGCGGCGGGCCGGATCGACGTGCTCGGCCGCGAAGTACTCCCAGACGAAGCGGCCGACGGTGCGGATCCCGGCGGCGCGCAGGGCGGCGACCTCGTCCCACTGGTAGTTCTCGTCGAACAGGATCAGCTCGAGCGACGCCGCCCGGGCCCAGTCCTCGTACTCGCCGAGCGGGACCTCGTGCGCGGAGGCCGTGGTGATGCCGGGCTGGTCCCAGACCGGGTCCGGCTCGCCCGCGAGCTCCGCCCGCGGCCCCGAGCCGGGCCGGGCGAGGACGAACGTCTCGTGGCCGAGCTCGCCGAGCGCCGAGCGGATCTGGCGGGCCACGATCGCCTGGCCGCTCGCCGTCCACTTGCTGACCAGGCCTATCCGCACGCGCCCTCCGCCGAGCGGCCGGACGGGTGTGCGCGTTCGTCCGTCATCGCTTGCGGGCCAGGGTGATCCCGTCGGCGACGGCGAGCATCGCCACGTCGACCCGGTCGTCGGCCGCGATCGCCTCGTTGAGGGCGGCGATGGCCACCGCGCCGGCGTCGTCGGGGTCGGGATCGAGCACGGTGCCGTCGCGAAGGACGTTGTCGAGGACGATCAGCCCGCCCGGGCGAACGAGGTCGAGGCAGCTCTCGTAGTAGTCGGGGTATCCCGTCTTGTCGGCATCGATGAAGGCGAGGTCGAACGGCTCCCCGGCCTCGCCGCGGAGCCGCTCGAGCGTCTCGGCGGCGGGGCCGAGCTCGATGTCGATCACGGCGGCGACGCCGGCGCGCTCGAAGTTCCGCCGTGCCGTCGCAGCGCGATCGGGATCGAGCTCGCAGGCGGTCAGCCGCCCGCCGGGGGCGAGGCCGCGCGCGATGCAGATCGCCGAGTAGCCGGTGAAGGTGCCGAGCTCGATCGCCCGGGTCGCGCCGACGAGCCCGGTCAGCATCGTCATCAGCGCCCCCTGGTCGGGCGAGATCTGCATCACCGCGATGTCGCCGAGCGCGGCGGTGCTCTCGCGGACGGCGGCCAGCGCCTCGTCCTCGCGGGCGCCGTGGCGGACGACGTAGTCGTGGAGCTTCGGCGTCAGCGCGATGAACTTGGGCTCGCTCACGCGCCGCCCGCCGTGGCGCCGGTGCCGACCTCGTAGCCGAGCTCGCCGAGCAGCTCCCCGGCGGCGGCGTCGAAGGCGGCGACGTCCTCGGCGGCCATCTTCTCCTTCCACCTGTACATCGCGCCCGGGTCCGGCGGCTTCTGCGTCATCGCATGCGCCACCATCCGCTCGCTTCCGGGCCGGGTCGGCTTGCCCGCGGTCGCCGGCAGGTCGCGCGCCATCTCTGCCATCCGCTCGGCCGCCCCCTCGTAATAGGTGAGCATCGCCGGGTCCCAGGGGAGCTCGAGGAAGTCGGAGATCCGGCGCAGGTTCGGCTCGGTGTCGGTGACGAGATCCTCGTAGCGGAGCTCGAGGTAGTGGGAGACCTTGCGGCCGTGGCGCTGGGCCCGGCGGATCCGTCGCTGCCAGGTCTTCGCGACCTGTCCTGCCGGCGCCGGGTCCTTGTCGCCGAGCGTCCGCTTCCAGCGCGACAGCGCCACGTCGCGCCCGTCGCGGATCACGTGGATGAACCGCGCCTCGGGCAGCGCTCCCTCGATCTCGACCATGCTCTTTACGTAGGCCGGCGTCTTCTCGCCGTAGCGCGGCTTGCCCTGGCGCTCGGCGTAGATCTCGTAGAACGACCGCAGCGCCGGGCCCGCCGCGAACCGCTCGAGCCGCTCCCAGCGGGCGACGACGTCAGCCGGGTCGGTGTGGAGATCGCCCCACTGGCGGACCGCGGTCATCGTCGCGACCGCCTGCTCCGGCGTCGCCCCTGCCTCGATCGCGTCGATCAGGTCGGGGACGAAGTGGGTCTCGGGCGGGATCGCGAGGTCGGGATGGGCGTCGAGCATCAGCCGCAGCATCGTCGTGCCGGAGCGGCCGACGCCGACGATGAACGGGACCGGCGGGCGCGCGGGCTCCTTCGCCTTGCGCGAGAAGAGTGCCATCAGGCGAAGCGTAGGCGACCGCGATTCGGAGCGGCGACGGGAGGGGGACGACCGCCCGAACCAGGCCTGCGGCCTTGTTCGTGGACGGTCCGGTCGGCCGTCCCCCTCCCGCCTTGGCCTCGGCCGCACGAGATGGCAGAAGCCGGCCGGGGGAGCGGGTTGGCGCGACCTCGCGGCCGGTCCCGTTCCTCTCGGCTATCGAAGGAGCGAGGCGAAGTCCTCGATGGTGCGGTCCCAGCTTCGCTCCTCGCGGACCTTCAGCGCGCCGGCCGAGAGCTCGGCCCGCAGCGCGGGGTCGGCGAGGCGGGTGATCGCCGCGCTCAGCGCGTCGACGTCGACGGTCCGCGCCGGGATCCCCGAGTTGGCGAGGCCGTCGTCGTGGGAGGGGACGAGGAGGCCGTTGACGCCGTCGGCCACGAGCTCGTTCATCGGCGGATCGTCGTTGGTGACGATCGGCTGGCCGAACGCGATCGCCTCGTACAGGTGCAGGCCGAGGCCCTCCCAGCGGGCCGGCGCCATGCAGACGTCGGCGTCGGCGAACATCTGCAGGTGGACGTCGGTGGGCAGGTCCTCGAGGACGAGCTCGACCCGCGGGTCCTCCCCGGCGGCCTTCTCGAGGAACTTCATCCGCCGCTCGATCTGCGCCTTGACGATCAGCCGCAGCGTCGGGTCCTTCGTCGCCGCGAAGGCGTCGATGACCTCCCTGAACGGCTTCCGCTTGCCGAGCAGCCCGGCGTGGTAGTGGAAGATGACATCTCCGGCGGAGCCCTCCGCTGCGCGTCCGGTTCCGCCGGTCGCGGTCGCGGGGGCATTCGAGCCCGCAGCGCGCGCGGTTCCGCCGGCTCGCGCGCGGTAGCTCGACTGCGGGTCTCTTCCACGGTGCGGGGTGACCTCGAAGTACTCCGGGTGGATCCCGTAGCGGACGTAGGGGGCTTCGATCCCCATCCCCGCGTAGCGCTCCTGCTCGGCCCGGGTCAGCGAGTAGATCAGGTCGTAGGCGCGCTTCGCCGGCTCGACGTGCTCGTCGCTGAACCGCTCCCAGACGAACCGGCCGATCGTCCGCACGCCGGTCGCCCGCAGCCCCGCGACCGCGTCGAACTCGTAGTTCTGGTCGAAGAAGCAGGCCTCGATCCCGGTCCGGCGCGCCCAGCCGACGAGCTCATCGGCGGGAATGAAGAAGTCGGAGGCCGGGGTCACCCCGGACTGTGCCCAGACGTCGTCGGTGCGCGCGTCCTGCGGCATCGGGAAGCTCTCCTTCGTCGGCCTCCCGAGCACGAACGTCTCGTGCCCGAGCCCGTCGAGCGCGGAGCGGAGCTGGCGGGCGACGACGCCCTGCCCGCGGTTGAACCAGAAGGCGCAGATCCCGACACGCATGGGCCGGGGAGGATGGCAGGTGGGGGCTCAGCCCTGACGTTCCGAGGCGCCACGCGCAATGCCGGGCATGCGGGATCGGTGTGCCCCACCGTCGCGCACGGCATCGCCGGCCGCGCTCACCGGGATCGAGCCCGCGACCGCGGTCCCCGAGCCCGGGTTGCTCACGATCTCGATGGTCCCGTTCACCGTCGCGACCCGCTCCCGCAGCCCGTCCAGTCCTCGGCATCGTAGGCTCGGGCTCGAGCCAGGCCGAGCTGGATCGCAAGCGGGATCGCCCAGCAAGTGACGACGAGCCCGCCGGCGGGCGATGCGGGCGAGCCGAGCGCAGGAGCATGATCACTGCCGTCAGGCGGAGGAGAGACGCGACCGGGACGGGCGCGAGCAGCGTCCGCATCAGGGGCGTCGATGCGCGAAGCCGGGCGCCGAGGACCAGGGCCGTGGCCGGCAGGATCCCGGCCGCGACCACCCGGAACATGGCCGTGAACAGGGATCCGCCGCCTCCGGGTCGGTGCCGAGGAGCGCGTTGCTCAGGTATCCCCCGCTGGATCCGCAGGGCACGAACGTGCCCGATATCGGGATCGTCTAGGAGAGCATGACCACCGGCCACCAGAGGAGGACGATGCTGAGCATCCCGGTGACGACGATGGCGCGCGAGAGCGGGCGGGCAGCCGGCATCAGCCAGACCGGCAGCGGCTCGCCGAACTGCCGGCCCGTCCGCTACGCCGCCGCCAACGCTCGGGCCGCGGACTCGAACAGCTTCAGCCCGTCGGACGAGCCGGTCAGCGGGTCGACCGCGTGCTCGGGATGCGGCATCAGGCCGACGACGTTGCCGCGCCCGTTGCTGATCCCGGCGACGTCGTTGAGCGAGCCGTTCGGGTTGTCGCCGGGCGCGTAGCGGAACGCGACCTGCCCGTTGCCCTCGACCCGCTCGAGCAGCTCCGGCGGCGCGAACCAGCGGCCGGTCGTGTGCTTGACCGGGATCGAGAGCGCCTCGCCCTCGCGGCAGGCGCCGGTCCAGGCGGTGCCGGCAGCGGCGACCTCGACGTCGATTTGGCGGCAGAGGAACCGCAGCCCCTCGTTCGGCAGCAGCGCCCCGGGCAGCAGCCCCGCCTCGCAGAGCACCTGGAAGCCGTTGCAGATCCCGAGCACCGGGCCGCCGCGGGCGGCGAACTCGAGCACCCGCTCCATCGCCGGCGCGAAGCGCGCGATCGCGCCGACCCGCAGGTAGTCGCCGTAGGAGAAGCCGCCGGGGATCACCACCGCGTCGATCCCGTCGAGGTCGGTGTCGGCGTGCCAGACGATCCGCGCCTCGGCAACCCGCTCGCACGCCCGCAGCGCATCGACCTCGTCGCAGGACCCGGGAAAGCGAAGCACTCCAAATGTCACCGTGAGATCTCCAGGCCGGCGATCGTCGCCACGACGAAGACGGCGCAGGGCCTCCGTCGGGCCGTGGCCTGAGCGCCGCCGGATCCCAGCCACCGGAACCGACCGAAGCGGACGGGCGAAGGCCGGAGCGCTCGGTCGGGGTGATCTCCGTCCCCCGGGGTCATTCCACCGCTTCGATCTCGTAGTCCTCGATCAACGGGTTGACGAGCAGCTTCTCGCAGAGGCTCTCGAGCTCGGCCCGGTCCTCGTAGCGGAGCTCGACCATGCGGCCGACCCGGACATCGCCGACCGACTCGACCCCGAGCGTCGGCAGCGCCCGCTCGACCGCCTTTCCCTGCGGGTCGAGGATGCCCTCCTTGGGCTTGATCAGGACCCGGGCGATCACGCCCGCAAACTTAGTCGACCGGCTCGGCGGAGGGTCGCCGGCGGCCGAGCAGGCGCCGCAGCCCGCCGCCGCGCGCTCCCGTCGGGACCGCGTCGGCGAGCGGCGCGTAGCCGGCGTCCCGCAGCGCCGCGGCCATGTCGAGCTCCGCGAACGCCGTGATCCAGCGCGGATCGTTGGCCGCGTAGGGGACCTCGGGCTCCTTGACCTTGCCACGGGCCCAGTCCGCGACCGGCGCCGGCGTCGTCCGGCCGGCGGCCTCGTAGACGCGGGCAATCGCCGCGACCGGATCGGCCCGGAGCTCCTCGTTCCGGAGCAGCACGTAGCGGTCGCCGAACAGGGCGAGACCGTCGCGGCGGGTGCTCTCGAACGTGTGCTTCCAGACGAGCAGGATGCGCTCGAAGTTGGCCGGGCGGCGAACGTGGGCGTACTCGCGCCGGCGCAGCAGGATCCGCGACAGCGCCCGGCTCGACCAGAGCTTGCGCTTCTCGCGCTCGGCGAAGAAGTCGTCCGGGGTCGCGTAGCTGCGGCTGCGGCTGCGGCCCACCATCATCGACGCCGCGACCGCCCGCGGATCGCGGACGACGTGGACGAGGACGGGGTCGCTGCCGGCCAGCTCCGCGACCGCGGCGAGCTTGTCGTAGAAGCGGGTCTCCTTGATCATCACCGGCTCGTCGCGGTCGAGCAGGGTGCGGAGGAAGCCGGCGCAGTGGGGCGGCAGCTCGGGGCCGATCTCGGCCGCCGGGTTGCCGGGGCCGCCGAGGTTGAACTCGGCGATGTCGAGCTCCGGCCAGCGCTCGTCGCGGTACGCGGTCCGCAACGCTCTCGTCTCCGCGAACGGGTCTCCCTCGCGGGCGCCGCTGCCGCCGCCCGGGGTCTCGGTGTCCTCGCGCAGCGGCTCGTAGAAGCAGTGCAGCTCCGGATCCTCGCAGAGCGCGTCGTAGAGGATCGTCGTCCCCGACCGCCGCATGCCCTGGACGAGAACCGCCTGCGCCATCGCGCGCGCAGGGTACCCGGGCGCCGGTCGCCTCAGCCCGCCGGCTCAGTCCCCCGCTCCAGCCGCGATGCGACCGCCGCGACGTCGTGAGCTCGCCGCTGGCGACGACGAGCTCATGGGCACCGTCGTCGAGGGGAGCCGTCGGCCGTTCAGCCGCAGGAAGGCAGCGCCAGACGCTCGTTCCCCTCCACGATCCCGTGGTTGCGGGCGAGCGAGTGGAGGAGCGCCGCGGCTCAGTCGAGCTCGCGGCCGGTGATCAGCTCGTAGGCCTCGCGGTACCTGGCGGTCGTGCCGGCCACGACCTCGGCCGGCAGGGGCGGCGCCGGCGGCGCGTGGTCCCAGCCCCGCTCGTTCAGGTAGTCGCGCACGTACTGCTTGTCGAACGACGCCTGGCCGCGGCCCGGCTCGTAATCGTCCGCCGGCCAGAAGCGCGACGAGTCCGGGGTCAGCACCTCGTCGCCGAGCACGATCTCGGCCCCGGGGGCGGCGCCGAGCTCGAACTTGGTGTCGGCGACGATGATCCCCCGCCCGTAGGCATGGGCGCGGGCGTGCTCGTAGAGCTCGATCGAGACCCGGCGGAGCTCCTCCATCAGCGGCCGCGAGCCGACGAGCTCGCAGGCGCGGTCGAAGTCGATGTTCTCGTCGTGGGCGCCGACCTCGGCCTTGGTCGCCGGGGTGAAGATCGGCTCCGGGAGCTGGTCGGACTCGCGCAGGCCGTCCGGGAGCTCGATCCCGCAGACCGACCGCGACTCGCGGTACTCCTTCCAGCCGGAACCCGACAGGTAGCCGCGGACGACGCACTCGACCGGGTACATGTCGAGCCTCTTGACCCGGATCGCGCGCCCCGCCACCTCGGCCGGCACGTCCTCGGAGACCAGGTGGTTGGGGACGATCCCACCGGTCGTCTCGAACCAGAAGATCGACATCTGGGTCAGAACGCGCCCCTTGTCGGGGATCGGCTCGGGGAGGACGACGTCGAACGCCGAGATCCGGTCGGAGGCGACCATGATCAGCTCGTCCCCGTCCTCGTAGATCTCGCGGACCTTGCCGCTGGAGTGAAGCTCGAGCTCGCTGAGGTGGTCGGCCATGGGGCGCGAGGCTACCAGCGCGACGCGCCGCCGCTCCCGCGGCGCTAGCTTCAGGGCATGGTGGCTCGAGCCGGCGCCGGGGACGTCCTCGCGGAGGTGGTGCCCGGGATCCTCGACTGGAGCGGCCGGCACCCGGGCATCGGCAAGGACGTCCACTCCCACTACCTGGTCGAGCAGCGGACCGCGATCGACCCGATCGCGATCGACGGGCTCGTCCCGGCGCTGGAGCGGGCCGGCGGCGTCGATCAGGTGGTGCTCACCAACCGCCATCATCTCCGCGGCTCGGGGGAGCTCGTGGCCGCCTTCGACGTCCCGCTGCGCTGCCCGCTCCCGGGCCTGCACGAGCTCGAGGGCCGCGACCGTCCGGCGGCCAGCGGCTACGGGTGGGGCGAGGAGCTCGCCGCGGGGGTGATCGCGCACGAGGTCGCCTCGCTCTCCCCCGACGAGGGCGTCCTCCACATCGCGGTCGGTCCCGGCGCGCTCGCCTTCGCCGACACGATCGTCGCCGACGACGACGGGCTCGGCTTCGTGCCCGACTTCCTGATGGACGAGCCCGAGCGGACCAAGCGGGGGATCATCGCCGCAGCCCGCGCGCTGCTCGACCTCGACTTCGACGTGCTGCTGCTCGCCCACGGCGCGCCGGTCGCCACCGGCGGCAGGCGGGCGCTCGAGTCCTTCCTCGACGCGCCGCGGACCGCATCGATCGACTGAGTCCCGCGCGCCGCGCTCGGCCGGCCGAAGCGGACGGCGAAGCCGGGGCGTCCGGTCGCAGTCAGCCCAGCGCCTCGAGCCGGGCGAAGACCTCGCCGGCGTGGATCAGGTAGGCGTTCGGGTCGAAGACGGCGTCGAGGTCGATCTCGTCGCCGGAGCCCGCGAGCGCCGCCGCCAGCAGGTCCCGAAACGGCGTCCGCTCGTCCCAGGCGCGCTGCGCGTTCTCCTGGACGAGCCGGTAGGCCTCGTCGCGTCCGAGCCCGGCGTCGACCAGCGCGGTCAGCGCCCGCTGGCTGTAGATCGCGCCCCAGGTGAGCTCGAGGTTCTCGCGCATCCGGTCGGCGTGGACGGTCATCCCCGCCGCCACCGTCGTCGCCAGATGCTGCATGTAGTCGAGCGCGATCGTCGCGTCGGGGAGGATCACCCGCTCGGCGCCGGAATGGGAGATGTCGCGCTCGTGCCAGAGGGCGACGTTCTCGAGCCCGGCCTGGGCGTAGCCGCGGAGGACGCGGGCGAGGCCGGTGATTCGCTCGGTCGTGATCGGGTTGCGCTTGTGCGGCATCGCCGAGGAGCCCTTCTGCCCGCGGCCGAACGGCTCCTCGACCTCGCGCACCTCGGTCCGCTGCAGGTTGCGGACCTCGGTCGCGAACCGCTCGAGGCCGGCGCCGGCGAGCGCGATCGCCGACAGCAGCTCGGCGTGGCGGTCGCGGGGGACGATCTGGGTCGATGCGTCCTCGATCTCGAGCCCGAGGCGCTTCATCACCGCCGCCTCGACCGCCGGCGGCAGCGACGCGTAGGTGCCGACGGCGCCCGACAGCTTCCCGCGGCGGGCGTCGACGAAAGCGCGCTCGAGCCGCTCGACGTTGCGATCGGCCTCGAAGGCGAAGCCGGCGAGCCGCAGGCCGAAGCTGGTCGGCTCGGCGTGGATGCCGTGGGTGCGGCCGACGCAGACGGTGCCGCGATGCTCGAACGCGCGCTCGGCGAGGGCGTCGCGGTAGGCGCGGGCGCCGGCGACGACGATCTCGCCGGCGGCGCCGACCTGCGCCGCGAGCGCCGTGTCGAGGACGTCGGAGGAGGTGAGGCCGTAATGAATCCAGCGGCCCTCGGGGCCGATCGAGGCGGCGACGACGTCGACGAACGCGGCGACGTCGTGGCTCGTCGTCCGTTCGCGCTCGGCGACCGCCTCGACGGTGAAGTCCGCCCGCTCGCGGCAGGCGGCGGCGTCGGCGGCGGGGACGATGCCGGCATCGGCGAGGGCGTCGGTGACCGCGAGCTCGACCTCGAGCCAGCCCTCCAGCTTGCGCCGCTGCGTCCAGACGGAGCCGATCTCCTCGCGGGTGTAGCGGCCGATCAAGGGCCGATGATCCGGGCCGCGTAGAGGCCGGCGTTCTTGGCGCCGTCGACCGCCATGCAGGCGACCGGGACGCCGGGCGGCATCTGGGCGATCGCCAGCAGGGCGTCGATGCCGCCGAGGTTCCTGCCGGCGATCGGGACGCCGATCACGGGCAGGCTCGTGTGGGCCGCGGCGACCCCCGGCAGCGCCGCGCTCATCCCGGCGCCGGCGATGATCACCTTCAGCCCCCGCATCTGCGCCGCCTTGCAGTACTCGACGACGAGCTCGGGCGTCCGGTGGGCGCTCATCACCCGCACCTCGTAGCGGATGCCGGCCTCCTCGAGCGCCTTGCCGGCGGGCTGCATCTTCGGCTTGTCGTTCGCCGACCCCATGATGATCCCGACGAGCGGCGAGTCGACCTCGATCTCCGCGAAGGCCGCCTCCACGTCCGGCATCGACTCCGGGCCGGGGAGGCCCGGTGTTTCGGCGCCCGGCGCGGGGGTGGGTGCGGATTCGGCTTCGCTCATGGGGCCTCCTGGGTGGCTCGCTCGACGGCGCGGGCGGCGATGTCGGTGCGGATCTGCCGGCCGTCGAAGGTGATCCGCCCGGCGGCATCGTATGCGCGCTCCCGCGCGCTCGCGGCGTCGGGCCCGAGCGCGGTCACGTTCAGGACCCGGCCGCCGGCGGTGACGAGGCGCCCGTCCTCGACCGCGGTGCCGGCGTGGGTCACCTCGGCGCCTGCCGCCGCCGCCTCCTCGACGCCCCCGATCACGTCCCCGCTCGACGAGCTCTCGGGGTAGCCGGCGGAGGCGAGCACGACCGTGACGGCCCAGTCGGGGGCGAATTCGGCCTCGACCCCGGCGAGCCCCCCGGGCTCGCGGCTCGCGAGGCAGAGGTCGACGAGATCGGAGCGCAGCCGCGGCAGCACCGCCTGCGTCTCGGGATCGCCGAAGCGGCAGTTGAACTCGAGCACCCTCGGCCCGGCCGCGGTCATCATCAGCCCCGCGTAGAGGACGCCGTGAAACGGCGTCCCGCGCTCGGCGAGGAGCCGCACGACGGGCTCGTGGACGGCACCGACGACGGCATCGACGTCGTCGGCGTCGATGCCGGGGACCGGCGAGTAGCTGCCCATGCCGCCGGTGTTGGGGCCGCGGTCGCCGTCGAAGATCCGCTTGTAGTCCTGAGCCGGGGCCAGGGGCACGACGTTGGCGCCGTCGCAGAGCGCGAGCAGCGAAAGCTCCTCGCCCTCGAGGAACTCCTCGACCAGCACCCGGGTCGCCCCGAAGCGCCGCTCCGTGAAGAACGCCTCGACCGCCGCCCGGGCCTCTCGCTCCTCGGCGGCGATGATCACGCCCTTGCCGGCGGCGAGGCCGTCCGCCTTGAGGACGATCGGGTAGACGCAGGCGGCGAGGTGGGCGAGCGCCTGCTCCCGCGTCGCGACGAGCTCGTGCCCGGCCGTCGGCACCCCGGCCTCACGCATCGCCTCCTTGGCGAACAGCTTCGACCCCTCGAGCCGCGCCCCGGCGGCGGTCGGGCCGAAGGCGGGGACGCCGGCGGCCTCGAGGTCGTCGACGATGCCGTCGACGAGCGGCGCCTCGGGGCCGACCACGACGAGGTCGGCGCCGACGTCGAGCGCGGCCGCCACGACGCCGCGCTCGGCGGCGACGATCTCCGCGTCGGCGGCGATGCCGGCGTTGCCGGGAGCGCAGAAGAGCTCCGGCCGGTGCCGGGAGCGGGCCAGGGCCCGGATGATCGCGTGCTCGCGGCCGCCGCCGCCGACGACGAGGACCCTCATCGCGGCGCCGCGGCGGAAGCCGGTGCGGCGCTCACAGCGATCCGGCGAAGTCCCCGCTCGGGATCGCCGAGAGGGTCTCGTTGACGGTCGTCCCCCGCGATCCGAGCTCGACCGACGCCTTCGCCATCACCTCGGGGCTCGCGGCCTCGACGACGCTGACGAAGTCGTAGCGGCCGAGCGTCGCCCACTGGTCGTGGACCTTGAGCCCGATCTGCTCCATCTCGCGGTTCACCTCGGCGATCCGGTCGGGGTTGTTCTTGATCGTCTTCACTCCCTCGCTGGTCAGCTTGGTCAGCAGGATGAAATGGGGCATCGGGCCCTCCTCGTGGTCGCGGTCGGGGGTCTCGCCATTTCTCTCACGTCAGCGCCGCCGCCGCAAGCCCGGGCCTCCGGGCCGGTCAGCTCCGGGCCGGCAGAGCGGCGCTGCCGGCGATCAGAGGCCGGGTGATCGCGGGCGAGTTCGGGATCGATCCGTGCTCGACCGACTCGACCTCGAGCGGCGAGCCGGCGATCGCGGCGAGGGTGTCGCGGTTGCAGCGGCAGCCGTGCGCGAAGAGCCGCCAGGGCCGCTCGAGGCGGTCCTGCCAGCGTGCCGTCCGCGGATCGTCGGAGCGGACGTGCTCGAGGAACAGCAGGCGGCCGCCCGGGGCGAGGACCCTGGCGACCTCCGCGAGCGTCGCCGGCAGGTCGTCGACGGTGCAGAGGACCAGCGTGCAGACCACGGTGTCGGCCGAGCCGTCGGCGAGCGGCAGGTCGTCGGCGGTCGCCTCGACGACGGTGGCACGCGCGCCGGCCTTCTCGCGAAGCCGCTTCGCCATCGGCGGGAACGGCTCGGTCAGGATCAGCTCGCCGACCGTGTCCGGGTAGTGGCCGAGGTTGAGACCGGTGCCGGCGCCGAGCTCGACCGTGCGCCCGCGGGCGCCGGCGATCAGCCCCCGGCGCCGCTCCGCCATCCCGGCGCGCTCGGTGTCGGCCATGAACCGGTCGTAGCCGGCGGCGAAGACCCGTCCCCAGGTCGCGTCGTAGAGGCGCCGCCCGAGCCCCGCCCGCTGATGCCGGTCGCTCACCCGATCACCTCCCCGAGGAGCGCCCGCAGGTCCCCGGTCGTGCGCTCCCAGGACAGCTCGGCCCGGCGGGCCCTCGCCCCGGCCGCGAGCTCGGCCCGGAGCCCGCCGTCGCCGAGGCGCTCGATCGCGGCGCCGAGGGCGGCGACGTCGGGCCTGAACGCCGGGATCCCCGAGCGCGGCGCCGTGCCGTCGGGGATCCCCGGCACCAGCAGGCCGTTGACGCCGTCGGCCACTACCTCGTTCATCGGCGGGTTGTCGTTCGTGATGATCGGCAGCCCCAGCGCCGTCGCCTCGTACAGGTGCAGGCCGAGGCCCTCCCAGCGGCTCGGGGCGAGGCAGACGTCGGCGGCGGCGAACATCCGCATGTACTCGTCGGCGGGCAGATCGGCGGTGACCAGCTCGATCCGGCGGTCGCGGCGGCCAAGCCTCGAGCCGCCGCGGATCATCCGCCCGACCTGCTTCGAGCGGCGCTCCACCTGCGCCTTCAGGATCATCCGCAGCCGCGGATCGCGTGTCGCGCGGAACGCCTCGATCGTCTCGGCGAGCGGCTTCCGCTTCGACATGAAGCCACCGGGGAAGAGGAAGGAGACGACTCCGGGGGAATCCTCCGCTGCGCGTCCGGTTCCCCCGGCTCCACCTTGGCGAACGGCGGCGCCCGGATCACGGCCAGCTCCCCGGGCTTCGCCCTGCGGGGGTGCCGGGGACGGAGCGCCGCCTTGCTCCGGGACGGGCTGGCTGAATCCCGCCTCCAATGACTTGGCCATCTCGACGAGGCCCGGGAAGCAGCCCCATCTCACCCTTGGGGTCTCGATGCCGAGGTCGGCGTAGCGCTGCTGCTCGCAGGCGGTGATCGAGTAGATCCGGTCGAAGGCGCGCCTCGCGGGCTCGACGTGCTCGGAGGCGAAGTGCTCCCAGACGAAGCGGCCGACGGTGCGCACCCCCGTGGCTCGCAGGCGCGCGATCTCGTCGAACTGGTAGTTCTGGTCGAACATGACGACGTCGGGGCGGACGTCGCCGGCCCACGCCAGGTACTCCTCGGCCCCGATCAGGTAATCGCTGGCGGCGGTGACTCCCGCCTGCGCCCAGACGCCCTCGGTGTCGATCCGGCACGGGCGGATGTTGCTCTTCCTGGTCGGCCGGGCGAGCACGAACGTCTCGTGCCCGAGCCCGTCGAGGGTGGCGCGGATCTGTCGCGCGACGACCGCCTGGCCGCGGTTGAACCAGTAGGCGACGATCCCGATCCGCATCGCTCGAACCCTTGCACGCCGGCCCGGCGCCTGCCCACGGGCCTCCAGCACGCCGGGCGGTACCCGAGCGGCGGGGCGGCGATATCGTCGTCGTCGTGCCGCGGATCGTCCTCTTCGGAGCAACCGGCTACACCGGAAGGCTGACCGCGGCCGCGCTCTGCGACGCCGGCGCCGGGCCGGTCCTCGCCGCTCGCAACCCGATCACGCTCGCCGCTCTCGTCGAGGATCTCGGCGGCGGGCTCGAGACGGCCGTCGCCGATGTCGCCGATCCGTCCTCGGTCCGGGCCCTGCTCGAGCCCGGCGACGTCATGGTCAGCACCGTCGGCCCCTTCGCCCGCTGGGGGGCCGCGGCGATCGAGGCGGCGATCGACGCCGGATCCGTCTACATCGACTCGACCGGCGAGCCGCCGTTCATCCGCCGCGTCTTCGAGGAGTGGGGGCCGCGTGCGGAGGCATCGGGCGCGGCGCTTCTGACCGCGCTCGGCTACGACTGGGCCCCCGGCAACCTCGCCGGAGCTCTCGCTCTCGCTGACGCCGGCGGCGCGGCCCGTCGCATCGAGATCGGGTACTTCCTCACCGGCGGCGGGATGGGCGGGATGAGCGGCGGCACCCGCGCCTCAACAGCGGGAGTGATGCTCGAGCCGGGCTTCGCGTTCCGCGGCGGCCGGATCGTGGCCGAGACGCCAGGGCGCCGTCTCGCGCGCTTCGAAGTCCGCGGCCGCGAGCGCGAGGCGATCTCGGTCGGCGCCTCCGAGCACTTCACGCTGCCCCCGCTCAGCCCCGGGCTGACCGACGTCGAGGTCTACCTCGGCTGGTTCGGGAAGCTGTCGCGGCCGATGCAGATCGGCTCCGTCGGGCTCGCCGCGATCGGCGGGATCCCGCCGCTGAAGCGCGGGCTGGCGGCGCTGACCCGCCGGCTGGTCAGCGGATCGACGGGCGGACCGAGCGCGGAGGAGAGGTCGGGCGGCGGCTCCTACGTCGTCGCCCGCGCCTACGGCTCCGGGGGCGGTCGCCTCGCCGAGGTCCGGCTCGGCGGCATCGACGGCTACACGTTCACCGCCAACTTCCTCGCCTGGGCGGCGTGCGCGGCCCGCGACGGCGCCGTCACCGGCAGCGGCGCCCTCGGCCCGGCCGCCGCGTTCGGCCTCGAGCGCTTCGAGCAGGGGGTCGCCGAGGCCGGAATCGCGCGGGCCTGAGCGGGGACCGGGTCCCGGCGAGCCGCCCCGCTACCCCATCAGGGGGAGGTTCGGTGCCGGCGAGCGTCTCAGGCCGCGACCGGCTCGCCCGCGCGCTCGAAGACGAGCTCGCCCTCGCGCGCCTCGACCCGGACCGTGTCGCCCTCTGTGAACTCGCCCTCGAGCAGCTTCAGCGCCAGCGGGTCGACGAGGCGGCTCTGGATCACCCGCTTCAGCGGCCGGGCGCCGTAGGTCGGGTCGTAGCCGAGGTTGCCGAGCAGGGTCCGGGCGTCGTCGGTCAGCTCGATCTCGATCCCGCGCTCGTGGACGCGCTCGGTCAGCATCGCGACCTGGACCTCGACGATCCGCGTGATGTCCTCGCGGCTGAGCCGGTGGAAGATCACGGTCTCGTCGATCCGGTTCAGGAACTCGGGCTTGAACGTGGCCGTGAGGACCGCATTGATCTTCTCGCGGATGTTCTCGTCGATCCGCTCGCCGGCGATCTCCTGCGAGCCGACGTTCGAGGTCATGATCAGGACCGTGTTGGTGAAGTCGACCGTGCGGCCCTTGCCGTCGGTGAGGCGGCCGTCGTCCATGATCTGCAGCAACACGTTGAAGACGTCGGGGTGGGCCTTCTCGATCTCGTCGAGGAGGATCACCGCGTAGGGCCGGCGCCGCACCGCCTCGGTGAGCTGGCCGCCCTCGTCGTAGCCGACGTATCCGGGCGGCGCCCCGATCAGGCGGCTCACCGCGTGCTTCTCCATGTACTCAGACATGTCGATCCGGGTCATCGCCCCCTCCGAGTCGAACATGAACTCGGCCAGCGCCCGCGCCAGCTCGGTCTTGCCGACGCCGGTCGGGCCGAGGAACAGGAAGCTGCCGATCGGGCGGTTCGGGTCGGACAGACCAGCGCGTGAACGACGCAGGGCATTCGCAACTGCGACGACCGCCTCGTCCTGGCCGATCACCCGCTCGTGCAGCC
The DNA here is from genome assembly GCA_016861045.1 of Actinomycetes bacterium. Classification (GTDB taxonomy): domain Bacteria; phylum Actinomycetota; class Thermoleophilia; order Solirubrobacterales; family 70-9; genus RHKX01. Next base: position 181,718 of record BOKP01000004.1, read on the forward strand.
GCTCCTCCATGTGGATCAGCTTCTCGACCTCGCCCTCCATCAGCCGGCTGACGGGGATCCCGGTCCACTTGCCGACGACCTCGGCGACGTCCTGCTCGGTGACCTTGTCGACGAGCATCGAGCCGCCGCCGGCCTGGAGGTCGGCGAGCTTCGCCTCCTCGGCCGCCATCCGCGTCTCGAGCTCGGGGATCCGCCCGTACTTGAGCTCAGCCGCCTTCTCGAGGTCGGCGTTGCGCTCGGCCCGCTCGACCTCGCGGTTCGCCTCCTCGAGCTCGGCCCGGGCGGCGTTGATCGCGTCGATCGCGCCCTTCTCGGTCTGCCAGCGGGCCTTCAGCTCGGCCGCCGACTCCTTCAGGTCGGCGAGCTCGGAGTCGAGCGTCCCGAGTCGCGCCTTCGATGCGTCGTCGCTCTCGTTCTGAAGCGCCTGGCGCTCGATCTCGAGCTGGGTCACCCGGCGGTCGATCTCGTCGATCTCGACCGGCGATGATTCGATCTCCATCTTCAGCCGCGAGGCGGCCTCGTCGATCAGGTCGATCGCCTTGTCGGGGAGGAAGCGGTCGGCGATGTAGCGGTCGGAGAGCGTCGCGGCGGCGACGATCGCGGGATCGGTGATGTCGACGCCATGGTGGTTCTCGTAGCGCTCCTTGAGCCCGCGGAGGATCGCGATCGTGTCGGCGAGGTCGGGCTCGCCCACGAACACCGGCTGGAAGCGGCGCTCGAGCGCCGCGTCCTTCTCGATGTGCTTGCGGAACTCGTCGAGCGTCGTCGCGCCGATCGTCCGCAGCTCCCCGCGCGCCAGCATCGGCTTCAAGAGGTTGGCCGCGTCGACGGCGCCCTCGGCGGCGCCGGCGCCGACGATCGTGTGCAGCTCGTCGATGAACAGGACGATCTGCCCCTCGGCGTCCTGGACCTCCTTGAGCACGGCCTTGAGCCTCTCCTCGAACTCGCCGCGGTACTTCGCGCCGGCGAGCAGGGCGCCGACGTCGAGCGCGATCAGGCGTCGGCCCTTGAGCGAGTCGGGGACGTCACCGGCGACGATCCGCTGCGCGAGCCCCTCGACGATCGCGGTCTTGCCGACGCCCGGGTCGCCGATCAGCACCGGGTTGTTCTTGGTTCGGCGGGAGAGCACCTGGATGACGCGGCGGATCTCCTCGTCGCGACCGATCACCGGGTCGAGCTTGCCGGCCTCGGCGTCGGCGGTCAGGTCCTGGCCGAACTTCTCGAGCGACTCCAGCGTCGACTCGGGGTCGGGGGAGGTGATCCGCTGCGAGTACACCTCGGCCGAGGCCTTCGCGATCTCGTCGCGGTCGGGGAGCAGGTCGCTGACGCCGGACGACTTCTCGGCCAGCGCCAGCAGGAAGTGGTTGGTGGCGATGTACTCGTCGCCGAGCGCCTCCATCTCGCGCTCGGCCCGCTGCAGGACCTTGACCAGCCCCTGCGAGGGCCGGACCTCGGGGGCCTCGCCGCCGGAGACGGTCGGCAGCTCGTCGATCCGGGCCGAGACCGCGTTCTCGATCGCGACGACGTCGGCGCCGATCTTCCGCAGGATCGGGGGCGCGAAGCCGTCCTCCTGCTGGAGCACGGCGAGCAGCAGATGGGCCGGCGCGGCCTCGGTGTTGCGGCGCTGCGAGGCGATCCGCATCGCGGCGGCGACCGCATCGCGTCCCATCGTTGTGAACCTGTCCGACTGCATCGGCGGCCATTCTACGTGGCCCTCGTGCAGGAGTCAAGAAATCTGCTACTACACGACTTAGATCTGTCCCGGGACCCGGGCCCCCCGGGCCCCCGGTGCCACCGCGGCCCGGGTTGCTAGCGCCCGGCCCCCGGCCTCGCTCCCCTTCGGCCGGCCTCCGGGCGGGGCGCCCCCGTGATCGCGGTCGCGGCCTACGAGGCGCGCCGCCCCCGCTCGCCCCCGCGCCCGTCCGCCCCGGCGAGCTCGGCCAGTGCCGCGATCGCCTCCGCGATCCCCTCCCGGAGCACCGCGAGGTCGGGAACGGCGTCGGGATCGGCGTTGATGCAGAAGCAGGCGTTGCCACCGTAGCTCAGCACGGCGATCCCGATCGCGTGCTCGGCGGCGAGCGGCACGATCGGCCAGACCTCCTCGGCGCGGGCGCCGAACGCGTAGACGTCGGTCCGCGGGCCGGGGACGTTGGTGATCGTCAGGTTGAACAGCCGCGTCGCGTACATCGAGCGGGCGAGGAGGCTGTGGACGACGGGCGGCGCGTGCGCGGTGAGGTCGATCAGCGCCCGCGACCCGGTCGACTGCCCGCCCTCCTTGTGCTCGCGGCTGGCGGCCGCCTGGAGCCGGTAGCGGCGGAGCGGGTCGGGCTCGGCCACCGGCAGCTCGACGAAGAGCGAGCTGATCCTGTTGCCGAGCTCGAGGGATTCGTCGTCGCGGCGGATGTTGACCGGGACCATCGCCCGGAGCCCGGCGGCGGGCGGCTCCTCGCCGCGGCCGAGGAGCAGGGCTCGCAGGCCGCCGGCCGAGGCGGCGAGGACGACGTCGTTGAGCTTTCCGCCGAGGCCGTCCTTGATCCCCTTCAGCTCGGCGAGGGGGGCGACCACGACCGCGAGGCGGCGATGGCCGCCGATCGGCACGTTGATGCTGCTGCGCGGCGCCGCGATCAGCTCGTCGCGGACGAGCACCTCCGCCAGCGCCCGCGAGCGCCTCAGGGCATCGACGCCGCGGTCGGGATGGCGGACGAGGTCGAGGCCGCGCCCGAGCACGCCGACGCCGGCCCGGCCGGCTCGCAGCGGCAGCAGCGCCGCCTCGCCCGCACGGCCGAGGACCCTGGCCGGCAGCGAGTGCCCGCCGGGCCGCTCCGACACCGGAGCCGGGCGGCGGTCCCGTGACCGTTCCCGCGGCGGGCCTCGCCGCCCGGGCTCGGTGTCGAAGAGCATCGCGCCGGCGTCGACGGAGCCGACGCCGTCGACGAGGCAGTGGTGGGTCTTGCTGGCGAGCGCCCAGCGGCCGTCCGCGAGGCCCTCGACCACGACCAGCTCCCAGAGCGGGCGCGAGCGGTCGAGGCGCTCACCGAAGTAGGTGCCGGCCCACTCGAGCAGCTCGGCGGTGCCTCCGGGCGCCGGCAGGCGCGCCCGGGTGACGTGGGCCGCGACGTCGAAGCCGGGGGCCTCGACCCAGCTCGGCCAGCTCAGCCCACCGGTCTGCGGCTCCGAGAGCCGCTGCCGGTAGCGCGGCAGCGCGTCGAGGCGGGTATCGAGGTCGGCGGCGACGGCGGCGACGCTCGGCGCCGGGCTCGGCTCGAAGACGATCACCGCACCGATGTGCATGTGCGCGGAGAGGTCCGCCTCCTCGAGCTCGAGGAAGGTGGCGTCGAGCGCGTGCAGCCGGTCGGCCATCGTTGCTGCGGACGAGCCTAGGTTGCGGGGGCGGGCCGGCCATCCGCCGCCCGCACCGGACCCTCATCGGGGGTTTTCCCCGATGCGGAGGCGAACTCGCCGATCGACGATCCGGGGCACCCGGCGAGCGAAGGAGAGCGACATGCCCGCACACCCGAAGGTCCTCGTCCTCGGCGGCGGCTTCGCCGCGCTCGAGACCGCGTTCCTGCTCAGGATGCGCCATCGCGACGATCTCGACATCCGGGTGGTCGCCGCCGACGACCGGTTCCTGTTCCGGCCGAACAGCATCTACGTGCCGTTCGGCGCCGATCCCGGCTCGCTGCTCGTCGACCTCAACGAGCCGATGCGGCGCCACGACATCGACTTCGAGCGCGGCCGGGTGGTCGAGGTCGATCCCGATGGCAGGCTCGTGACCCTCGACGACGGCGAGCGCTTCGGCTACGACAAGCTCGTGATCGCTACCGGCGCCGACACGAGCCCGGACGAGATCCCCGGGCTCGCCGCGCACGCCGCGACGATCTGGACCACCGACTCCATGCTCGACGTCCGGCGCCGCTTCGAGTCGGTCCGTGACCGCGTCCGCGCCGGCGAACGCCGGCGGGTGCTGTTCCTCGTCCCCCCGAACAACAAGTGCTCGGGGCCGCTCTACGAGATCGCCCTCATGTTCGAGACCTGGCTGCGCCGGAACGACGCGCGCGACCGCGTCGACATCACCTGGTCGACATACGAGCACGGCTACATCCAGGCGTTCGGCCCGCGGCTGCACGAGCACGTGGCCGAGGAGTTCGCCGGCCGCGGCATCGACGGCCACGTCGAGGAGGCCGCCGTCGAGGTCGGGGCCGGGGAGGTCCGCTACGCCGACGGGTCGGCCCGCGGCTTCGACGAGCTGATCGCGTTCCCGCCCTACGTGGCCGCCGTCCGCTATCCGGCGCTCGACTCGGACGAGCGCGGGTTCGTCGCCACCGATCCCGGCACCCGGCTCGCGGCCGGGCACGACGACGTCTACGTGCCGGGCGACGCGGGCGACTTCCCGATCAAGCAGGCGTTCCTCGCGTTCCTGCAGGCGGACGCGGTCGCCAACCACATCGACGCCGGGCTGCGCGGGCGCGACTTCGACCAGCCGTTCGACCCGGTGAGCATGTGCATCATGGAGATGCTCGACAAGGCGACGTTCGCCCAGGTGCCCGTCGAGGTCACCGGCGATCCCGACCGGCCGGTCCGGGTGCGCCCGGACGGGAACGGCGGCTACAAGGTCGGCACCTCTCCGGTCTGGCGGCTCGGCAAGAAGATGCTCGGCTTCTCGGTGCCGATGCGCTTCTCCGCCGGGGAGCCCTTCCACGCCGGCCGGGCATGGCAGGCGATGGACGTCGGCATCAAGGCGATGTCGGCGATGCTCGCCGACTGACGCCGCAGCCGGTCCTTCGGCACGCGCCGGCGGCGCGCGGGCGCCGGGCCGCGCCCGCAACAATGGGTTGCGGTGAAGCGGGTCTATCGCAGAGTCCGGGACCGCGAGAGCGGCGTGCGCGCGTTCGAGTCGCGGACCGAGGTCTGGCGCGAGGCCGGCCTCGGCGACGAGATCAGCCGCGGCGACGCGCGCAAGGCCCGCCGCGAGGCGGTCGTCCTGGTCGTCCTGATCGTCGCCGTGATCGTCCTCTTCACGCAGCGCGAGGCGCTGCTGCCCGATGCCGGCAAGGGGCTCCGTTACGTCACCGCGGCGATCATCGCGCTGCTCGGCTGGCTGCTGGCACGGACCCTCGCCAAGAGCCTCGGGCCGTCCCTGCTCCGGCGCATGGAGCCGGGGACCGCCGGCACGGTCGGGTTCCTGACCAGGCTCGCGATGATCACGGTCGCGATCGTCGTCGCGCTCCGGATCGCGGGCGTCAAGCCGGAGACCCTGGCGGTCGGGGGGGCCTTCACCGCGGTCGTCCTCGGCCTCGCGGCCCAGCAGACCCTCGCCCACGTCTTCGCCGGGATGGTTCTGCTGACGACCCGGCCGTTCGTGGTCGGCGACCAGGTCAAGCTGCGCGGCGGCGCGATGTCCGGCGAGGTCGAGGGGATCGTCAGCTCGCTCGGGCTCTTCCACACGACGCTGCTCAGCGGCGGCGACCGGACGATGATCCCCAACAACGTGATCATGCAGCTCGCGGTGATCCCGATCTCGGAGCCGGAGCGGATCGAGCTGCGGGCCCGCTTCAGCGCCGACGTCACCCCGCAGCGGCTGCAGCGGATGATCGAGAAGGCGGTCAGGGTGCCGCTCAGAAGCGCCCCCCAGGTCCAGCTCGAGGAGCTCGACGGCGACCAGGTGACGGTGATGATCACCGCCGTGCCGCTGAACCCCGCCGACGGGTCGAAGCTCGCCAGCGACGTCCTCGAGGCGGTCCGCGACACTGACCTCGACGGCAGGCCGGACGCCTACGACCTGCCGACCCCCACCGCCGAGCAGGAGCGGTCCGCCGGCCGCTGAGCCGCCGGCCTTCGCGCCCGGAGCCGCCGCCGGCCGCCGGAGCAGACGGCGACGGTCGGATGCGAAGCTGTCCGATCGGCTCCCGAGGCCTGATCGTGCTCCTCAGCGCCGCGATCGCGGTGATCGCGACGATCGGCGCGCTCGGCTCGGCCGGCGAGACGGACCGGTCGGGCGAGTCGGGCGAGGCCTCGTCCGGCGCCGCGATCACGGAGGCTCCGACGCGGGGACGCGACGCAGATCGCCGGCGGCCCGGTCGCGCTCATCGCGCCGCCGCCCGCCGGCACGCCCGGATCGCCCGTGCGGGCCGGTGGGCCGCGGGCCGCGACGGGCGCGTCGCTTTCGCGATCGCCGGTCCCGACGGGGAGGTCCGCGGTCGCAACGAGCATGAGCCGTTCGAGGCGGCGAGCGTCGTCAAGGCGCTGATCCTCGCCGCCGAGCTGCAGCGCGTCGCCGACGACGGCCGGGGGCTCGACCCGGGCGTCGCCGCCGAGCTGGGGCGGATGATCACGGTTTCCGACAACGGCGCCGCGTCGACCGTCTTCGCCCGGGTCGGGCCGGAGCGGCTCGACGCCATCGCCCACCGTGCCGGCCTGAGCGACTTCCGCTCATCGACGACGTGGGGCGCGAGCGAGATCAGCGCCGCCGACATGGCGGCGCTGTTCGCCGACCTCGGCCGCGTCCTCCCCGCGCGTCACGAGAGGTTCGGGCTGGGCCTGCTCGGGTCGATCGTCCCCGCTCAGCGCTGGGGGATCGCGAGGGTCGCCGCCGAGCGCGGCTGGAGCGTCCGCTTCAAGGGCGGCTGGCGCGTCGATCCGGTCGGAGCGATCGTCAACCAGGCCGCCGAGCTGCGACGGGACGGCGCCGAACGCGCGATCGCGGTCCTCACCGATCGGCAGCCGTCGATGGCCTACGGGATCGAGACGATCGAGGGGATAGCGGACCGGCTGCTCCGCGGGTGAGCCGGTCGCGGGCGATGCGCCGCCGGTGCAAGGGCGCCGGTCGGAGCTCCGTCCCGCTCCCGGTCCGGCCCGCGAGGTCAGCGCGACGACGGGCGCCCGCGTCCGGGCTCGACCGCGATCCGCACCGATCGCTCGCCGGCCAGCTTCGCGTCGTAGGCGCCGTAGGGGACGAGCTCGGCCCCGAGCGACCGCCGGACACGCTCGATCTCGTCCGCCATCCGCTGCTCCATCTCCGCGGCGCGCTCGCGCATCCGCCGCAGCTCGACGCGCATCTCCTCGAGCCGCTCCTCGAGCTCGAGCACGGTCTCGACGCCGGCGAGGTTGAGGCCCTGCTCGGCCGTCATCGCCTGGATCCGCCGCAGCCGCTCGACGTCCTCCTGCGAGTAGAGGCGGGTGTTCTTCGGCGAGCGCTGCGGCGTGATCAGCCCGCGCGCCTCGTACATCCGCAGCGTCTGCGGGTGCATCTCGGCGAGCTCGGCCGCGACCGAGATCATGAAGACGCCGCGCCCGCGGTCGATCCGGGTCTCGACGGCTGCCGACCGTCGCGCCGAGTGACCTCCGCGGTCCTTCGCAGCGCTCATGTCGCCCCTACCTTGCCCGACCGATCGGACCGACCGGCCTCGCGGCGGGCGCCGGCGAGGATCCGCTCGCGCGGGTCGCGCCCGTCCTCGGTGCGGGAGAGCTCCGCCAGCGCCTCGCGCTGCTTCTCGTCGAGGTCGGTCGGGATCTCGACCACGAGCCGGTAATGGATGTCGCCGCGCTCGCGCGAGCTCGGCCGGGGGGGCCCCTCGCCGCGGAGCCGCTGCACGGTGCCGTGCTGGGTCCCGGGCGCGACCCGGATCCGCTTCGTTCCGCGCAGCGTCGGCACCTCGATGTTCGCGCCGCCGATCGCCTCCGCCAGCGTGATCGGCACCTCGACCTCGAGGTTGCCGTCGGCGCGGCGATCGAAGACCGGCGAGGCGGCGACCCGGGTCGTCACGAAGAGGTCGCCGGCGGGCCCGCCGAGCGGGCCGTCCTCACCCTTGCCGGCGAGCCGGATCCGGGTCCCGTCCTTGACCCCGGCCGGGATGTTGACTCGGTAGCGCTTTCGCTGCAAGGTCAGCCCGGTGCCCTGGCAGTCGGGGCACGGGGTCTCGATGACCTGGCCGCGGCCGCCGCACTGCGGGCAGGGCTGGCTGATCGAGAAGAAGCCCTGGCTTTGGGCATCGACGCCGCGGCCCTCGCAGCGCGGGCAGACGACCGGCCGCGTCCCCGAGGCCGCGCCGTCGCCGTGGCAGGTCGGGCATCTCGCCTGCTTCGGCACCGTGACCGGGACCTGGGCTCCCTCCATCGCCTGCTCGAAGCTGAGCCGGATCTCGGTCTCGAGGTCGCGACCGCGCATCGGCTCGGGGCCGCCGCGGCCGCGGCCGAAGATCGTCGAGAAGATGTCGCCGACGTTGCCGCCGCCGAAGCCGCCGGGGCCGCGGCCGAACCCGCCGAAGACGCCGCCGGCGTCGTATTCCTTCCGCTTCTCGGGGTCCTTGAGGGTGTCGTAGGCCTCGCCCACCTCCTTGAAGCGCTCCTCCGCCTTCGGATCGTCGGGGTTGCGGTCGGGGTGGTAGTCGCGGGCGAGCTTCCGGTATGCCCGCTTGATCTCCTCGTCGCTCGCCTTCTTGTCGAGCCCGAGGACCTCGTAGAAGTCACGTGCCATCTCCGGCCCCTAGCCGCTGACGACGACGCGGGCCGGGCGGATCACCTGCGAGTCGACCCGGTAGCCGCGCTCGAGGGTCTCGATCACGGTGCCGCTCTCGACGCCGTCGGCGGCGCTGGTCGCGATCGCCTCGTGCTCGGAGGGGTCGAAGCGCTCGCCGACCGGATCGAAGGCGACGACCCCGGTCCGCTCGAGCGCCGCCGAGAGCTCGCGGTAGACGAGCGCGACCCCCTCGGCGAGGGCGTCGCGGGCCGACACCTCCTCGCTCGGCGCCTCGCCGTCGCCCCCCCGCCCCGACGGGTCGACGCCGGCGGCGACGAGCGCACGCTCGAGGTTGTCGAGGGCGGGAAGGACGCTGCGCGCGAGCGCGGCCCGCCCCCGCTGCTCGGCCTCGGCCACCTCGACCTTGACGCGGCGCCGGTAGTTCTCGAAGTCGGCCCGGGCGCGCTGCGCCAGCTCGAGGTGCTCGTCGCGCTCGCGGGTGCGCTCGGCGAGCAGCGCGTCGAGATCGGTCTCGACCTCGGCCGCCGCGTCGTCGTCCGCGACGACCTCGGCGTCGACGATCTCGGGCTCGCGCTCGGACGGGGCGGCTTCGGCCGCCCCGTCCTGCTGCTCGTCGCCCGCTGCCCGCTGCTCGTCCATCGCTGACAGATCGATCCCCGCCGGGCCCTACTTGTCGTCCTCGACGACCTCGGCGTCGACGATCTCCTCCTCGGGCTCTCCGCCGTTGCCGGAGCCGGCGCCGTCCGGGCTCTGCTGCTGGGCCTGCGCGCTCGCATAGACCTGCTCGGAGGCCTTGTGGAAGGCGGCCTCGAGCGCCGCCGTCTTCGCGCGGATGTCGTCGACGTCGGTGGACTCGAGGACGCCGCGGAGATCCTCGAGCGCCGCCGTGATCTCCGACCGGGTCGCCTCGTCGATCTGCTCGCCGAGCTCGGCGAGCTGCTTGTCGCCCTGGTAGGCGGCCTGCTCGGCGACGTTGCGGGCCTCGGCCAGCTCCTTCGCCTTGCGGTCCTCCTCGGCGTGGGCCTCAGCGTCGGAGACCATGCTCTGGACCTCCTCCTCGGAGAGCCCGGAGCCGCCCTTGATCTCGATCGTCTGCTCCTTGCCGGTGCCGTTGTCCTTGGCCGACACGTTGAGGATGCCGTTGGCGTCGATGTCGAACGTGACCTCGATCTGCGGCATGCCGCGCGGCGCCGGCGGGATCCCGGTGAGCTGGAACTTGCCGAGCGACTTGTTGCCGGCGGCCATCTCGCGCTCGCCCTGGAGCACGTGGACCTCGACCTGCGTCTGGTTGTCGTCGGCGGTCGAGAACGTCTCCGACCGCTTCGTCGGGATCGTCGTGTTGCGCTCGATCAGCTTCGTCATCACGCCGCCCTTGGTCTCGATCCCGAGGGTGAGCGGAGTGACGTCGAGCAGGAGGACGTCCTTGACGTCGCCGGCGAGCACCCCGGCCTGGATCGCGGCGCCGACGGCCACGACCTCGTCCGGGTTGACGCCCTTGTGCGGCTCCTTGCCGGTCAGCTCCCCGACCTTCTCCTGGACCGCCGGCATCCGGGTCATCCCGCCGACCATCACCACGTGGTCGATGTCGGAGCCGGCGTCGGCGAGGGCCTGCTTGACGGGCGCGACGACGCGCTCGAGCAGGTCGCCGGTGAGCTCGTTCAGCTTCGACCGGGTCAGCTTCATGTCGAGGTGCTTGGGCTGCCCCTCGACGGCGGTGATGAACGGGATGTTGATCTGGGTCTCCTGGGTCGAGGAGAGCTCGATCTTCGCCTTCTCGGCGCTCTCGAAGAGGCGCTGGAGCGAGTTCTTGTCCTGGGACAGGTCGACTCCCTGGTCCTTCCTGAACTCGGCCACGAGCCAGTCGACGACCGCCTTGTCCCAGTTGTCGCCGCCGAGGTGGTTGTCGCCGGCGGTCGCCTTCACCTCGAAGACCCCGTCTCCGATCTCGAGCACGGAGACGTCGAAGGTCCCGCCGCCGAGGTCGAAGACGAGGATCGTCTGGTCGGTCGCCTCCTTGTCGAGGCCATAGGCGAGCGACGCCGCGGTCGGCTCGTTGATGATCCGCTTGACGTCGAGACCGGCGATCTTGCCGGCGTCCTTCGTCGCCTGCCGCTGGTCGTCGTTGAAGTAGGCGGGGACCGTGATCACCGCCGAGTCGACGGTCTCGCCGAGCTTCGCCTCGGCGTCGGCCTTGATCTTCTGCAGGATCATCGCCGAGATCTCCGGCGGCGGGTACTGCTTGTCGCCGATGTCGATCCGGACGTCGCCGTTGGGGCCGGCGGAGACGGCGTAGGGGACCATCGTCTCCTCCTCCTTCACCTCGGCCTCCTTGCGCCCCATGAAGCGCTTGATCGAGAACACCGTCCGCTCCGGGTTGACGACGGCCTGCCGCTTGGCGACGGTGCCGACGAGGCGCTCGTCGCCGTCGGTGAAGGCGACGACCGAGGGGGTCGTCCGGCCGCCCTCGCTGTTCTCGAGGACGGTCGGCTCGCCGCCCTCCATGACCGCGAAGCAGGAGTTGGTGGTGCCGAGGTCGATTCCGATCGTCTTGCCCATGGGCCCGGTTCCTTTCTGAGGACAGTATGCGCTGGTTACTGGCGAAAATCTAAGTGGCACGCTAGCAGATATCTCGGCGGCTGCCAAGCGGCGCGCGGTGAGGCGCCGGCGCCGCATCGGATCGGCGGCGCTAGTGTGGACGGCATCGGCGCGCGCCGAGCAGTACCGGCCGCCGCAAAGCGACCCCGGGCCGTCAGGCCCGACAGGAGACCCCGACGATGCGATCCCGTGCACTGATCCTCTCGCTACTCGCGCTCGCGATGGCGGCGCTGCTCGCCCCCGCGGCCGGCGCTGCCGCCAAGGGCAAGGGCAAGAAGAACGCCCCCAAGGTCACCGTGATGACCCGCAACCTCTACCTGGGGGCGGACCTGAGCCCGGCCATCAACGCGCCGGGTCTGCCGGAGGCCTTCGACGCCGCCGGCGAGATCGTCAACGACGTCGACGCCTCCGATTTCCCGGTCCGCGCCAAGCTCTTGGCCGCCGAGATCGCGAAGGCGAAGCCCGACCTGCTCGGCCTGCAGGAGGTCGCGCTGTGGAAGGATCAGACGCCGTCCGACCTCGGAGCGCCGCCGCTCGGAGTCGGGACGCCGGCCGACCACCTCCGCTACGACTTCCTGAAGCTGCTCCAGAAGGAGCTGAAGAAGCGCGACGCCCGTTACGAGGTCGTGTCGCTGCAGCAGGAGTTCAGCGCCGAGCTGCCGGCCGACACCGACGGCAGCGACGCCACCGGCGGCCTCTTCGGCGCCGACATGGACGGCAGCCTGACGATGCGCGACGCGATCCTCGTCCGCAAGGGCGGCAAGGTGAGGGCCTCGAAGCCCGACAGCGGCAACTTCGAGACCCGCTACGAGCCGACGGTGGGCGGGATCCTGATCCCGGTCGATCGCGGCTGGGAGTCGGTCGAGGCGAAGGTCAAGGGCGGCAAGAGGACGAGGGGCGCCAAGTTCCGGTTCGTCAACACCCACCTCGAGGCCTTCGGCGAGCCGGCGATCCGCGAGGCGCAGGCACGCGAGCTGTTCGCCCAGGGCGGCCCGCTGAACACGAAGAAGCAGGTCGTCTTCCTCGGCGACATCAACTCCGGCGGCCCGAAGGACAAGGTCGGCACCGGCTTCACCACACCGGGCGACGAAGGCGCGTACAACGCCCTCGTCGATGACGCCGGCCTGTTCAACCTCGGCGCCCGGCAGACCTGCTGCTACCCGGACGTGTTCGAGCCGGTGATCGGCGACTACCGGTTCGATCACACCGTCGACCACGTGATGGCCAAGCCGAAGGTCAAGCAGCTCGACGCCTACGTGACCGGAGGCGACCCGTCCGTCACCGGGCCCGGCGGCGTCGTCGCTTCCGACCACGGCGGCGTGGTCAGCAAGCTCAGGCTCGGCAAGTAGGGACAGGCGGGCGGCCCCGGCGCGCGCCGGGGCCGCCGCGCCTCGTCCCGGCGGCGGGGCGGGGGCTTCGCACACCGGTCGCCCGGCCGGGGGCTCGCGCCTCAGCCCGGCGGCGGGGCGGGGGCTTCGCACACCGGTCGCCCGGCCGGGGGCTCGCGCCTCAGCCCCGACGCTCGGCGGGGGCTCCTCACCGTTGCCGGTCCCGAGCCGGAGCGGATTTCTTCGGAATGGCGAAGGTTCTCGCATTCGCTCGCGCGATCGGCCCGGGACGCCGATCGTGGCCCCGATCCTTCCCACGTTGCCAAGCCGGCGTCCGCCCGCCGGCACCCGGCGGGCCGCCGGCGCAGGGGCCCGCCACCACGCGATCCGCGCCGCCCGCCGCCCTACCTGCCCGCGACGCGCGCCACGAAGTTGGCGACGACGAGGGCGTTCGCGCCCTCGAGGATGCCGGCCGGCATCGTGCCCCCGACGCCGTCCTCGATCGCCGCCAGGACGCGCTGCTCGGTCGCCTTGACGGCGGCGGCGTCGGCGGCGGGGCCGGCGGCGGCGAGACGGACGTCGAGGTCGGGCCCGACGACGCCGTCGGAGGCGCCCCGCTCGAGGGTGTGGCAGGTCCCGCAGTTGGTCTGGAAGAGCTGCCGGGCCGCCTCGTCGCTGGCTGCGACCTTCTCCGGCGAGGACGACTCCGACCCGTCCTTGTCGAAGGCCCAGAACGGGATCACGATCACGAGCAGCAGCGCCAGCAGGCCGAACGAGATGAAGATGCGCTTGTTCATTCCGGTGCGGTGAGCGGGGAGGGGTCCCGTCCGGGCGCGGATACTACCCGCTGCAGGGGAGTCGATCCGGGCTAGGCGGCCGGCTCGACGAGCCCGGCGCGGAGCGCGACGCACATCCGCGCCAGCGCGCACTCGCCGCAGCGCGGCCGCGGCCGGCAGATGCGCCGACCGTGCTCGATCAGGTTCATGTGCAGCTCGTAGGCATCGCCGCGGTCGGTGATCGCGAGCATCTCGTCGTGGGCGCCCTCGAGCGAGATCGCCGGCGGAAACAGCCCGAGCCGGCCGCCGACCCGGTGGACGTGCGTGTCGACGGGGACCTCGGGGCGGTCGAGCGCGAAGATCATCACGCATGCCGCCGTCTTGCGGCCGACCCCGGGGAGCGAGGTCAAATACCCCACGGCCTCCTCGCGGGGAGCGGTCCGGAGCCAGTCGAGGTCGGCCTCGTCGCCGAGCTCGGCCAGGACCGCCTGGATCCGCGGCCCCTTCGTGTTCGCGAGCCCGCCTGGTCGGATCGCCTCGATCACCTCCTCGGCCGGCGCGTCGCGGATCGCCGCCCAGCTCGCGAAGCGGTCGCGCAGGCGCCGGTAGGCGACGTCGCGGTTGCCGTCGCTGGTGTTCTGGGAGAGGATCGTCAGGACGAGCTCGTGCACCGGGTCGCCGTGCGGGTCGTTGCGGCGGCGGCCGTAGAGCTCCCGGAGCCGGTCGCGGATGGCCCGCACGCGGCGCCGCGACGGCCGCCTCCAGCCCGGCGGCGGCGAGGTGCGGCGGCGTCGATCGATGTCGTCCCGCGGCCGCGACTCCGAGCCCGAGCCGGTCGCGCTCGCGTAGCCGCGCTCGCCGCCGCCGCTCAAGAGGGGAACGCCTCGAGGTGGGTGCAGGTCCTCGCGCCGGCCGCTGCCGCCGTCGCGAGGGCGCCCCCGGCGCGGGAGAGGTCGAAGCCGACGTCGGCGAGGCCGGCGGCGAGCGCCCCCATGAACGCGTCGCCGGCGCCGAGCGGGCTGACGACGGCGACCCGTGGCGGTCGCGCCTCGGCGGCACAGGCGCCGCGCGCGACGGCGAGCCCGGGCCCGGCGGTGACGACGGCGAGCCCGGGCCCGAGCTCGAGCAGGGCCGCCGCCGCCGCGGCCGCGTCGAGGTCGTCGGCGCCGGCGAGCAGCCGTGCCTCGTCGAGGTTGCAGCGCAGCACGGCGGCGTCGGCGGCGACCTCGAGGCAGCGCTCGCGGCAGTCGTCGATCGTGCGCCAGCGGCCGGGGCGCAGGTTCGGGTCGAACAGGACCGGGACACCGCGCCCGCCGGCGGCGGCGACGATCGCGGCGGTGACCGCGCGGCTGCGCTCGTCGACGAGCGTGTTCGAGCCGAAGACGACGGCCGCGGCGCCGGCCGCAACCTCCTCCTCGCGTCCCGCCAGCGACGCGATCGCGTCGTCGATGCCGGCGCCGTGGATCTCGAAGCTCGGCTCGAGGTCGGGGTCGAGGCAGGCGAACGCGAACGGCGTCGGCACGCCCTCGAGCTCGCCGTAGAAGCGCAGGTCGACGCCGGCTTCGGCGAGCCGGCGGCGCAGGTAGCGGCCCCGCCCGTCGTCGCCGCAGGCGCTCGCGAGGGCGGCGGGGGCGCCGGCACGGCGGGCCGCCACCGCGACGTTGGCGAGCGCGCCGCCGGGGTGGACCTCGAACCGGCTCGCCGCGGCCGGTTCGGACACGGGGTCGGGGCAGATCAGGTCGACGAGCGCCTCGCCGAGGCAGATCAGGGGCTTGCCGGCGGCGCTCATCGCGGCGAGGATAGGTTCTGGGGCCATGCGCGCGCCGGTCGAGGAGCGATTCGTCGAGGTCGACGGCATCCGGCTCTTCCTCCGCGAGCGCCGCGGCGAGGGGCCGCCGATCGTCTACTTCCACGGCAACCCGACCGACTCGGGCGATTGGCTCCCGTTCATCGCCGCCTCGACGGAGCCGGCGATCGCCCTCGACCTGCCCGGCTTCGGCCGCTCCGAGCGGCCCGATCCGAGCGTCTTCGACAGCTCCGTCGGCGCCTACGGCCGGCTGCTCGCGAACGCGCTGGCCGCGCTCGCCCCCGGCGGCTACAAGCTGGTCGTCCACGACTGGGGCGTGGTCGGGCTCGTTGCCTCGCAGGCGAGGCCCGAGGCCGTTCGGGCGCTGGTCGTGATCAACGCGGTGCCGCTCAGCGCCACCTACCGCTGGCACTTCCTGGCCCGCTGCTGGCGCCGGCGCGGGATCGGTGAGCTGCTGGCGCGACCGCGGCCGCGATGGCTGGCGAAGCGGATGATGCGGCTCGCCCGGCCCGGCAGGCGGCCGCTGCCGGGCGAGCTGGTCGAGCGGATGCTCGCCAACTGGGACGCGGGAATGGCGCGCTCGATACTGGCCCTCTACCGGTCGGCGGACGGCGACGTCCTCGCCGCCGCCGGCGACGGGCTCGCGGCGATCCGCTGCCCGGCCTTGATCCTCTGGGGCGAGCTCGACCCCTACATCGGGCCGGCCGACGGCCGGTCGTTCGAGCGCCGGATCTCCGGCGCCCGCTTCGTCACCGTCGAGCGCGCCGGCCACTGGCCGTGGATCGACCGTCCCGAGCTCGTCGACGAGGTGATCGACTTCCTGGCCGATCCCGGCGCTCCGCCGCCTGGCTAGCGGCCTACAATCGAGCCGTGCCCGAACCGCTCGCCGCAATCGGACGGCGGCTGCCGCGGGGTTGGCCCGACCTCCTGCTGCAGTTCGCGCTCTTCTTCGTCGCCTACCAGGCGTACCAGGTGGTTCGCGGGGTCATCGACGGCAAGAGCGACCTCGCGTTCGCCAACGCCGAGCTGATCGTCGACGCCGAGCGGTCGCTCGGCACGTTCTTCGAGCCCGGCTTGCAGCGGGCGCTCCTCGGGCACGAGTGGCTGATCGACGCCGCCAACTGGCTGTACGTGAACTCGCACTTCACGATCACGGTCGTCTTCCTCGCCTGGCTCTACCTGTTCCGCAACGAGAACTTCTACTTCGTCCGGAACATGTTCATGGTCGCGATGGGGATCGCGCTGGTCGGCTATGCGCTGTTCCCGACGGCGCCGCCGCGCATGCTCCCGGGCGAGGGCTTCACCGACACGATCGCCACCTTCACCGCGGTCGACCAGGACAGCAACGCGGTCAGCTTCCTGGTCAACAAGTACGCGGCCGTGCCGAGCATGCACATCGGCTTCTCGTCGATGATCGCCGGGTCCGCGGTGATGCTCGTCCGCAATCCGCTCGGGCGGATGCTGTGGGCGCTCTATCCGCTGCTCGTCTTCGCGGTGATCCTCGTCACCGCCAACCACTACTGGCTCGACGCGGCCGCCGGACTGGCCGTCGCGATCTGCTCGGCCCTGGTCGCGAGCCGCGTCCTCGCCCCGGTCCGGCCCGCGCAGTGGGCGTTCCGCCCGGCGCCCGAGAGCGCCGCGATCTGATATGCGCCGTCCCGCGCTGACGCCGGTGGGCCGATTCCCCGGGTAGGTTGGGGCCATGGCCGAGCCGCGACAGCGGGCGGCAGGACGCCGCCGCGCCGAACCCGAGCGAGCGGGCCGCTCCGAGCGGCCGCTCGGCGACCTGCGAGAGAACGCCCGCAACCGGTTGATCGAGTCGCGGCTGACGCCGAACGCGATCTCGATGACCGGGCTCGTCCTCAACCTCGCCGCCGCCGTCCTGATCCTCGACGACCGGTTCGTCCTCGGCGCGGTCGCATTCATCGTCGGCTCGATCATGGACACGCTCGACGGGCGCTACTCGCGGATGTCGGGGAAGGGGACGCAGTTCGGCGCCTTCCTCGACTCGACGCTGGATCGGATCGAGGAGGGGGTCGTCCTCGCCGCGATCTGCTGGCAGTTCGCCGCCGCCGGGGAGGAAGCGCTCGCCGCCGCCTGCCTGCTCGTCGTCCTCGGCTCGCTGATGGTCTCCTACACCCGGGCGCGCGCCGAGGCGCTCGGGGTCGAGTGCAAGCTCGGCATCGCGACGCGGCCGGTGCGGGTCGTGGTCCTCTCGGCGGGGCTGCTGTTCGCCGAAGGGGAGCTGATCGGCGGCGTCGACCTGCTGCCGGCGGCGATCTGGGTGATGCTGGCGCTGACCGCCTTCACCGTCGTGCAGCGGGTATGGCACGTTCGCAGCAAGCTCATCGCCGCCGCCGGTGACGCCTGAGCCGCCGCGCCTTGCTGTAACCGGGTTGGGGGTATGGTGTTCTCACGGGTCCCGGGAACGCGCGGATTCGCTTGGGCCCGAACGGCCGAGCATGACCGCGATCGACCCGAACCGGGCAGTCACCCAGACCCAGAAAGGCTTCGCTTACCGATGAGCAACAGCAACGGAGCGCACAGCGGCGGCGGCCACGCCGACGACGGCAAGGTCCGCGTCGCGATCGTCGGCGTCGGCAACTGCGCCAACTCGTTCATCCAGGGCGTCCAGTACTACAAGGACGCGGACCCCTCCGAGCAGGTGCCGGGGCTCATGCACGTCGACCTCGGCGGCTACCACGTCTCCGACATCGAGTTCACCGCCGCCTTCGACATCGACGTCGAGAAGGTCGGCAAGGACCTCGGCGAGGCGATCTGGTCCGGTCAGAACGACACGATCAAGTTCGCCGACGTGCCGAAGCTCGGGGTCGAGGTGCAGCGCGGGATGACCCACGACGGGCTCGGCAAGTACCTGAAGCAGAAGATCACCAAGGCCCCCGGGCCGACCGCCGACATCGTCTCGATCCTCAGGGAGACGAAGACGGACGTGCTCGTCTGCTACCTGCCGGTCGGCTCCGAGCAGGCCACCAAGTGGTACGTCGAGCAGGCCCTGAAGGCCGGCGTCGGCTTCGTCAACTGCCTGCCGGTGTTCATCGCCCGCGAGGACTACTGGGACAAGCGCTTCGCCGATGCCGGGCTGCCGATCATCGGCGACGACATCAAGTCCCAGGTCGGGGCGACGATCGTCCACCGCCAGCTCGCCCGCCTCTTCCACGAGCGCGGCGTCGAGATGCAGCACACCAGCCAGCTGAACGTCGGCGGCAACATGGACTTCTTCAACATGCTCGAGCGCGAGCGGCTCGACTCGAAGAAGATCTCGAAGACCAACGCCGTGACCTCGATCATGGGCACCGAGCTGGAGGACCGCGACGTCCACGTCGGCCCCTCCGACTACGTGCCGTGGCTGACCGATCGCAAGTGGGCCCACATCCGCCTCGAGGGCAAGAGCTTCGGCGACGTCCCGCTCAACGTCGAGCTCAAGCTCGAGGTCTGGGACTCGCCGAACTCGGCCGGAGTCGTGATCGACGCCGTGCGGCTGATCAAGCTGGCGCTGAACAACGGCATCGCCGGCCAGCTCGACGGCCCCTCCAGCTACCTGATGAAGTCGCCGCACACGCAGCGGCCCGACGCGGAGGCACGCGAGCTCACCGAGGAGTTCATCGCGGCCAATGCCCGCGGCGCCGCCGCGACCCGGGCGAAGGAGGACGTCGACTCGGGTACTGCGGCCGAAGCCCGCGCCGGAAGCTGAGCCGGTCCGGCCACCGGCTCGACCGGTGACGCCGGGCCCGGGTCAGGCGGTGAGCTGAGGCGGCTCCTTGCCGAGGATCAGGTCGGCGCCCTTCTCGGCGATCATGATCGTCGGGGCGTTGGTGTTGCCGCGGGTGATCGTGGGCATCACCGAGGCATCGACCACGCGCAGCCCCTCGACGCCACGGACGCGGAGCTCGGGATCGACGACCGAGCCGTCGTCGGCGCCCATCCTGCAGGTGCCGACCGGGTGGTAGAGGAGCTCGACCCGGCGGCGGGCGTCGGCGACCAGCGCCTCGTCGTCCTCGACCGACCCTCCGGGGTAGATCTCGCGCCCCGCCGCGGCGGCCAGCGGCGCCGTGGCGGCGAGCTCGCGGGCGAGCTTGATGCCCCAGACCAGGGCGTCGACGTCGGCTCGCTCGGTCAGGTGGTTGCCGACGATCGCCGGCTTCGCCGCGGGGTCGGACGAGGTCAGCGTGACCTCGCCCCGCGCCTTCGGCTCGACCAGGACCGGCCCGATCGTCATCGCGTGCCCGTCGTGCTCCTCGAAGCCATTGTCGGCGAAGTACGCGGGCGCGATGTGGAACTGGACGTCGGGCGGGCCGTCGCCGCCGTCGGAGCGGGCGAACAGGAAGGCCTCGGCGACCGTCGAGGTCAGGGGGCCGCGGCGGCGCAGCAGGAAGTCGGCCAGCGCCGCCGGCCTCTCGGCGTCGGCGAGCGAGCCGCCGATCGTCGAGTCCCAGATGCCGACGACGTAGGGATGGTCCTGGAGGTTCGTCCCGACCGCCGGCAGGGGGACCCCCGGCTCGACCCCGACCCGACCGAGCTTGTCGGGATCGCCGATCCCCGAAAGCATCAGGAGCTGCGGCGAGCCGATCGCGCCGGCGGCGAGGATCACCTCATCGCGGGCGCGCGCGACCGCCATCGGAGTCCTGCCGGCGAGCTCGACGCCGCGGGCGCGGCCGTCGCGAAGCTCGACGCCGAGCGCGGTGGCGCCGGTGAGCACGGTCAGGTTCGGGCGCCCCGCGGCGGGGCGGAGGAACGCGTCGGCGGCGCTCCAGCGGCGCCCCCGCCTCTGGGTCACCTCGACCCCGCAGACGCCGTTCGGCTCGCCGTCGTTGTAGTCGGGATCCGCCGGATGTCCGAGGCTCCGGGCGGCGGCGACGATCAGGTCGGTGAGCGGGCGCGGGTCCCGCGGGGCCGCGACGTCGAGCAGCCCGCCGTAGCCGTGGACGGCGCTTGCGCCCGCCTCGCGGTGCTCGGAGCGGACGAAGTAGGGGAGGACCTCGTTCCAGCCCCAGCCGGCGCAGCCGGCCTCGTCCCGCCAGCCGTCGTAGTCGGCGCGGTGGCCGCGGACGTAGAGCATCGCGTTCATCGAGCTCGAGCCGCCGATCCCCTTGCCGCGCGGCACGTAGAGCGAGCGCCCATCGCAGCCGGGCTCCGGGCCCGTCGCATAGTCCCAGTCGAGCTTCGTCCGGAACTGCTGCGCGAAGGCGGCCGGGATCTTGATCTTCGGCGAGCGGTCGGGCCCGCCGGCCTCGACCAGCAGCACCTCCGCCCCGGAATCGCTGAGCCGGTTCGCGAGCACGCATCCGGCCGAGCCCGCCCCCACGATCACATAGTCGAAGTCGCTCATGCCCGCTCCTCTCGGCTCGCGCCCGGCCACGGGCGATCCTAGATGCTCGGCGCCGGTCCCGCGCGCATCGGCGCCGGGCCGGGAGTCGGCCGGGGCTGCCGCGATCACCGCCCGGGGCCGGGTAGCGACCGGGCCCGCCGGCCGCATCTATCCTGCAGCGGTGCCCGCGCGCGAGCGTCTGACGATCGCCCAGGTCTCGCCCTACTCCTGGGGGGGACACCACGAGGTCAACGCCTACGTGGCCGGCGCGGCGGCCGCGCTGAAGGAGCGCGGGCATCGCGTCGTCGTCGCGGCGCCGGCGGGCACCAGGGCGGACCTGCGCCGCTCCCGCGCGGCGGTCGAGCGCAGCCGCGGGGACGGCGCCGGGGTCTTCGGCTCGGGCTGGGACGGCGTCACCGCCGGTCCCGGCGGGCCGGCGGTGATCTCCGTCGGCACCGCGATCGAGCTGCCGGCCGGGGGCCGGCCGCGGCCGGCCCCCGTTTCGCTCGACATCTCGCGCTCGCTCGGGCGCCTCTTGACGGCGGTCGAGTTCGACATCGTCCACGTCCACGATCCGTTCGCCCCGAGCGCCGCGTCGGCGGCGCTGCGGCACTCGTGGTCGCTCAACGCTGCGACCTTCCACCTGCCGACCGAGCGCACGCTCTCGACCCAGCTCGCGCGCCCCCTCGTCGAGATCTTCTTCGGCCGCCTCGACGCGCGGATGGTCGCCGCGGTGAGCACCGGGGAGCTGCTCGAGCGGTTCTTCCCCGGAAGCTACGAGGTCGTGCCCCCGGCCGCCGTCGTCGGCAGCGCCGATCAGGCGCCAGGAGCTTCGCCCCGGATCGTCCACTGCGCCCGCGAGGAACGTGGAGCGCTGCGGATCTTCCTGCGGGCCCTGCGCCGGTTGCCGCTCGATCTCGAGTGGCGGGCCGACGTCTGGATCGAGGACCCCGCGGTGCAGACGCCGCGGCTCAACAGCCGCCTCCGCGAGCGGGTCCGGGTCCTCCGTCCCGAGCACATCGAGGCCGAGGACGTGATCGCCGGCGCCGACGTGCTCGTCGCCGCCTCGGGCGGGCCGCAGCCGGCGCCGAGCGCGATCTACGCGGCCTTCGCCGCCGGCGCCGTCCCGGTCGCTTCCCGGATCGGCGTCTACGAGGACCTCGTCGACGCCGAGGAGGGCGAGCGCGGCCTCGTCTTCCCGGCCGGCGACTCGCAGACGCTGGCGGGCCAGGTCGAGCGCCTGATCCGCGACGAGGCCCTGCGACGGCGGCTCGCGGAGGCGGGCGCCCGGGCGGCCCGCGACTTCGGCGACGTCGCCGACGAGCTCGAGGCGGTCTATGGGCAGATCGTGGCCCGCCGTCACGATCCCGCCGGGGATCCCGCGATCCGCCGCCGCGTCGGGCGGCGGCGGACGATCGACTGCGACCTGCACATGCACACGGATCACTCCAACGACTGCGCGACCCCGGTCGAGGTGCTGATCGAGACCGCCAAGGACCGCGGCATGGGGGCGATCGCGATCACCGACCACAACGAGATCTCGGGGGCGCTGGCCGCCCGCGAGATCGCTGCCCGCGACGGCGGCATCGAGGTGATCGTCGGCGAGGAGGTGAAGACGGCGGAGCAGGGCGAGGTGATCGGCCTCTTCATTGAGGAGAAGATCGAGCGCGGGATGACGATGGCCGAGACGATCGCCGAGATCCGCCGCCAGGGCGGCCTCGTCTACGTCCCGCACCCTTTCGATCGGCTGCACTCGGTGCCCGACTACGAGCACCTGCTCGACATCGTCGAGGACATCGACGTCCTCGAGGTCTTCAACCCGCGGGTCGCGTTCAGCGCCTTCAACGAAGAGGCGGAGCGGTTTGCGGCCAAGTACCGGATCGTCCCGGGCGCCGGGTCCGACGGCCACGTCGCGCAGGCGCTCGGCAGCGTCCGCATCCGCCTCCACGGCTTCGATGGCCCCGACGAGTTCCTCGAGTCGATGCGGAGCGCCGACATCGTCCGCAAGCACAAGAACCTCGTCTACGTGCAGGCGCTGAAGTGGATGCAGGCGGCGAGCGGGCAGGCCGGCGGCCGCAAGGAGGTCGCCGACCCGCGCCCGGTCCGGGGCGGCCTGCGGTCGGAGCAGCGCCGGCGCCGGGCTCTGACCCGCGGCAAGAGTTGATTCAGGGGCCATAACGCCGTGCAACCGAAAGGAGAGGACCGGGCGCCGTCAAAGGAGTCGCCCGCCGTGCCGATCACCGAGGACGAGATCAAGGAGAAGTACCTCGAGCGCGCGATCCGCGAGCTCAACCAGCTCACCCACGAGCTGCAGGACTGCCGCGACTGCCCGCGCGGCAGCCTGATGCCGGTGCTCGGCTCGGGCCATCCCCAGGCCGACGTGATGCTGCTCAAGCACGCTCCGAGCGCCGCCGAGATCGAGGAGGGCGTCGCCTTCTACGGCCGCTCGGGCACGGCGGTGATGAAGTCGCTGAAGCGGCTCGGGATCGATCCGCTCGTCGTCTACGGCACGCTCTGTGTCAAGTGCCCGCTCTCGGACCCGGCGCTGGCGGGACCGAGTTGCGTCGCCCGCCTCGTCCGCGAGGTGGCGATCGTCGAGCCGCGCTGCATCGTCGTCATGGGCGAGCCGGCGCTCGAGTGCCTGAACGACGTCGAGATCCCGCTCGCGGTCCCGCTCGAGGCGCGCCCGGGCGAGATCCAGGCGATGACGCCGACCATCGACGCCATCTACACGCCCGACATCGATGCCTCGCTCGACGCGGAGGGGCCCAAGCGGGACTTCTGGCGCGCGTTCCGCGCGGTCGGCGACTGGTACGGGGATCTCCCTCCCTACTGATCGGATCGCCGGCGCGGAGCCGTTGCGCCGCTACATTGGGCCATCCATGCGAGCCGCCGTCGGCCAAGTGATCTCCTTCGCGGCGACGATCGTCGCCGCGATCATCATCGGCTTCGGGGTCCCCCTCGCATGGGTCTGGATCGGCTCGCAGCTTCAGTCGGGGTCGGGGGCGAGCACGGTCAACTTCTCGGTCGCGATGGTGATCCTGT
The DNA here is from genome assembly GCA_016861045.1 of Actinomycetes bacterium. Classification (GTDB taxonomy): domain Bacteria; phylum Actinomycetota; class Thermoleophilia; order Solirubrobacterales; family 70-9; genus RHKX01. The sequence goes on from BOKP01000004.1 coordinate 205,071, forward strand.
TCGGGATCATCATCACCTACGTCCTCCTCCTCTATCTCGCCGGCATCGTCCTCGCCCTCTTCGGCCCGCGCGAGGGAGCCGGCTCGTCGCAACCTCGGACGCGGATGCCGTGGATGCGCGGCATGACCGACACCCGCGAGCTCAAGCGCGGTCCGACGATGGGCGCCATCGAGCGCCTCTTCGTCGTGACCACGATGATCGTCACCGTCGCCTTCTGGCTCTGGTTCGCCTTCCTGGCCGGCAGCCCGCTTCCGAATCAGTAGGAAGAACCGCCCCGGCGGAGATCGCCCGGGCTTCGCCCGTCCGCTTCCGCCGGGATCGCCGGCATCGCTGACCCTGGGTCAACCGTGAATCGCGGTCCTCGGACCCGATCCGCGATTCGCCTGCCGGGTGGCGTCGGCCCTCCCGCATTCGGATCGCCGACTCCCTCATTCGCGCAGGCGCCCCGGCAACGGGTAGGGCCCGGCGCGAGCCGACCGGCCCGAGCGGCTACCGCGGAGCCGCGGCCGTTGCCACCCGGTCCATCGCCTCCACCGTCGCGCTGGCGAGGGCGCGGACGACGACCGTGTCGAGGGCCGTGTAGGCGGCGAGCAGGCCGTCGGCCGAGCCGGGGTCCTCCGCGGCGACGCCGACCGTTCCCGGTGGCCGGCCGAGGCGCTCGAACTGGCGCCGGTAGCCGTCGTGGAGGTCGCGGTAGAAGCCCTCCTCCTTGGCCAGCCTGGTCGCGGCGTCGGCGCCGACGGCGGTGCGGACGTATCCGTACACGGCCGGCGTCTCGCGCCCGGCCGCGGCGGCGCCGGCCTCGACGTGGGCCCGCGCCGCGGTCGCGTGATCGGGCGTCATCCAGTTGAAGAAGGCGCCGTCGTAGGCGCCGCCCGCGAGGGCGCACATCCTCGGCCCCATCGCGGCGAGGATCAGCCTGACGCCGGGGATCGCCGCGCGGAGCTCGTCGTGGGCCGCCTTCATCGCCGTCAGCGGCCGCTGCGAGAAGCCGGCGCCGACGCCGACGAGCAGGCGCGAGCGGTCGAGGCCGAGCGTCTCGATCCGCTCGTCGATCGCGGCGGGCTCGTGACGGTCGAGGGCGAGGACCGCGACTCCGAGCTGGAGCGCGGGCGATCCGGCGGCGAAGGCGGCGAGCGTCTCGAGCCCGCTCGCCGCCGGGTGGTCGTTCGCCCAGATCGAGGTGTAGCCGAGCTCCTCGCAGCGCGCCGCCAGCGGCGTCGCGACCTCGGGGTCGAGGCCGGCGGCGACGCCGAACCCGCGCCCGCCGCTCACCGCCTCACCCGTTCGAGCAGCGCGACGCACTCGATGTGCGGTGTCTGCGGGAACATGTCGACCGGTCGCACGCGCGCCAGCCTATATCCGGCGTCGACGATCTGCCTCGCGTTGGGGGCCAGCGTCGTCGGGTTGCAGGAGACGTAGACGATCCGCCCGGCATCGCACTCGAGGACGCGGCGGACGATCTTGGCCGAGAGGCCGGCCCGCGGCGGGTCGACCACCACCGCGTCCGGCTTTCCCGCCCGCTCGAGCAGCGGCCCGATGCCGAGCCGGGCGTCGGCGGCGAGAAAGCGGGCGTTGTCGATCCCGTTGGCGGCCGCGTTGGCCTCGGCGTCGGCGATCGCCTCGGGCACGTTCTCGAGGCCCCAGACCTCGCCGGCGTCGGCGGCCATGCCGAGCCCGATCGTGCCGATGCCGCAGTAGAGGTCGAAGAGCCGCTCGCCCGAATCGAGCGCCGCGAGCTCGCGGGCGATCGCGTAGAGCCGTTCGGCGGTCTCGGTGTTGGTCTGCAGGAACGCGCCCGGCGAGACCCGCAGCTCGAGATCGCCGAGCCGTTCGCGCAGGAACTCCTCCCCGAGCGCGCCCGTCGGCCCGCAGGTGCCGCCGGAGGGCCCGGTGACGATCGTGTGCAGGTCGACGGGAGGTCGCGGGATCTCCGCGGTCGCGGTGACGAGCCGCGTCTGCACCTGGGCGGTGCGGCGGCCGTCGCGGACGACCAGGTTGCGGAGGACGCCGCCGCCCGCGCCGTTGAAGGCCGCCAGCCCCGCGTCGCGAGCCCAGTCACGGACGGCGTTGCGGGCGGCGTTGTTCGCCTCCGATGCGAGCAGGCAGTCGTCGACGTCGACGATCCGGTCCCAGCGGCCGCGGGCGTGAAAGCCCAGCAGCGGCCCGGCCCGGTCGGCATCCTCGGGCGGCCCGAACGAGTACTCGAGCTTGTTCCGGTACCGCCACCGCTCGACCGCGGGCACGATCGGCTCGACCTCGGCCCGGTCGAAGGATCCGAGCCGCTCGAGCGCCTCGGCGACCTGCGCCTGCTTCTCCGCGAGCTGGCGCTCGTAGGGAAGGCCCTGCCAGGCGGCGCCCGGACAGGGCTGGCCGCCGTGGATGCAGCGGTCCGGGACGCGCTCGCCGCCGGGCTCGACGAGCTCGACGATCGAGGCCTCCGCCCAGGACCGCTTCGACTTGCCGACGCGGGCGCGGACCCGGTCGCCGGGCAGCCCGCCGGGAATGAAGACGACGAAGCCGGACCCGGTCCGGGCGACGCCGCGCCCGCCCTGGGCGAGCGATTCGACGCGGAGCTCGAGCTCGGTGCCGCGGCGCGGCCGCGTCTGCGCCTCCGCCGCGCTCAGGCGAGCGCCTTGTCGATCTTGCCGAGGACGCTCTTGCGACCCTTGCCGCTCTGCTCGTGCGCCCGCACCTTGCGGAGCTCGGCCTTCGTCAGGTCACCGAGGCGCCTGTTGATCTGGGCGGCCGTGAGCTCGTCGTAGCCGGTGATCGGGAAGCTCGGGCCGACGCCGGCCCGGCGCCGGACCGTGTCGACGCGGGCGAGCGGCTCGTCGGCGGCGTCACGGGCACCGCGTGCGACCTTGCCGGCCTTCCCCTTGACCTGGCGCCGTGCCTTGCCGGCGCCGCGCTCGACCCGCCTGCGCGCCTCGTCGAGCAGCGACTCGAGCTCGCGGGCGAGCTCGCGGGACTGCCGGCGCCCGCGCGCGACCAGCTTCGAGACGAGCTCGTTGGCGTCGTCGCGGGTCATGCGCCCGCGCCGGACGGCATCGTCGACGATCTCCTGGATCCGTTCGCGGGGCAGCGTGATGCTGCGCTCGAGCGCGTCGCGGAACGCCTCGACGCTCTTGTCGGGACGCTCGGCCGAACGCGAGGCCTTCGGGCGCCGGGTGCTCGTCTTGCGGGTGGTGGCCATGGGGCTTCCCTTCGTCGCTGCTCTGACCCGTCGAAATATGGCAGCGCCCCGGATCCGCCGCATCCGTGGTGGCCCGGGGGTGGTGGTCAGCCCCCGGCGCCCGGGCCGAACAGGGCTTCGACCGGGGCGTGGTCGGAGAGGCGGACCGGGAGCCGGCGCCCGACGCGGTCGAACCCGGTCGGGTCCGGCACCTCGCGGCGCTCGGGCGCCCACTGCGCCGCCGGCTCGATGATCTCGAGCCCGCTGACGAGAAGGTGGTCGATGGCCCGGTCGCCGGTCGGCGCCCGCAGCCCGTGCTCGGACTCGAGATGCTCGAAGACGCGGCGGCTGAGCGCCGGGCGCAGGTTGAAGTCCCCGCCGAGGATGAGCGGCGATCCAGCGGCGAAGCCGGAGGCGATCCGGCCCGCCTCGACCAGCTCGCCCTCGGCCCGGGCGCGGTCGGCGCTCGCGTGCAGGTTGGCGACGCAGAGCCCGTCGTCGAGCCGGGTCAGCGCCATCACCCGCCGCTCGGGGCGAAGCGCGAGTCGGAAGCTGCGGCGCTCGCCGATCCCGGTCGCGCCGCGGACCAGCGTCAGGTTCGAGCCGCCCTCCCAGGAGGCGATCAGGTCCGGGTTGCGGTTGGCGACCAGTGCCTGGGCGCGCCCGAGGCGGGGCAGGTTGCGGCTCGTCGGCGCCAGGTGCGGGTCGGCTGCGCAGGCTGTGGCGAGGCGCTCGGCCCAGCGTGGCGGGCACTCCTGAAGCAGCGCGACGTCCCAGTCGGCGCCGGCGATCACGGACTCGAACCGGGGCCGCAGGTCGACGTTCACCTGGGCGTGGGAGGCGCCGCGCTCGGTCCGGCCGAGCAGCCGCGACCGCCAGGTGAGAAGCTCGGGCTCGGGCGGGTGGTCGCGCCCGTGGAACAGGTTCCAGCTCAGGGCGCGGACCGCCATCGCCGGCGATTATCGGAGCGCTCGCGGCGGCAGCGGGCGACCGCGCGCCGCCGGGCCCGCGCGCCGCGGCGGCGCTGCGGGTAACGTGGCGCGCTTCGATGGCAGGCGGCGAGCGCGGCGACTTCATCACCGGCGAGGAGGTCCTCGACCGGCTCGACGGCCTGCTCGATCGCGCCGCCGAGATGAAGGCGGGGCGACCGGGCGTCGGAGCCGGCGTCCTCACGGGGCGCTCGGTCGCGCTGGTGTTCGAGCAGCCGTCGACGCGGACCCGGGTATCGCTCGAGGTCGGGGTCAGCGAGCTCGGCGGCACGCCGATCGTCCTCCCCGGGGACGAGCTGCAGCTCACGCGCGGGGAGTCGATCGGCGACCTCGGGCGGGTGCTCTCCCGCTACGTCGACGCGATCGCGTTCCGCAGCGGCTCCGACGACCGGCTCGCGGAGCTGGTCGCCGCCGCCGAGGTCCCGGTGGTCAACGCGCTGACGCCGCGCCACCACCCCTGCCAGACGCTCGCCGACCTGCTCACCCTGCGCGAGCGCTTCGGCGAGCTCGACGGCCTCCGCGTCGCCTTCGTCGGCGACGGCAACAACGTCGCCCGCTCGCTCGCCCGGCTCGGAGGGGCCGCCGGGCTCGACGTCGTCGTCTCCTCGCCTCCCGGGTTCGAGCTCGAGGCCGACGCCGGCGCCGAGCTCGTCGCCGACCCGCATGAGGCGGTCGCCGGCGCCGACGCCATCTACGCCGACGTCTGGCTCAGCATGGCCGACGAGGACGCCGCGGCCAAGCGCGACGCCCTCGCTCCCTACCGGGTCGACGCCGATCTGCTCGCCGCCGCCTCCGACCGTGCGATCGTCCTCCACTGCCTCCCCGCCCATCCCGGCGAGGAGATCACCGCCGACGTCCTCTACGGCCCCCGCTCGCTCGTCTTCGACCAGGCCGAGAACCGCCTGCACGCCCAGAAGGCCCTGCTGGAGCTGCTGCTCGGCTAACCCACCTTCGGCCGTCGCGGCTTGCGAAGCGGACCGTCGAGCCACTCGGGGCCGTCGATCCCGGCGTACTCCTGGATCGCGCCATAGATGTGCTGGACGATCGGCGTGCTTCTCTTCACCCTGATCGTGCAGACACCGTTCGGCAGCTTGTTCCGCTTTCGCCCGCTGGTGGAGGTCGGGAAGTGGTTGGCCATGTGCTTCCGGGCGCTGGACGGCGGCAGTCCGAGGAGATCCAGCCAGACAGACTCGATCTCGTCGGTCGACCGCCCGTTGGTCGTGTAGGCGTTGATCGAGAACGTCATCCGGTCTGGAGTGACCGCGAAGCACACGCGCATGAACCGGCAGAACATGAGGCACATCGCCTGGTCGGAGTTCGAGAGCACCGCCGAGTTCCGCCCCTTCGTGCCCTCCGCCCAATAGAGCATGCAGCCGGCGACGTGGAGCGGATCTCCCAGCCTTGCTCGCGCCCGGCCCTCCTCCTGGTAGCCGCGCCTCAGCACCCGGTTGCGGTCGCTCCATTGCGTACCGCGGGTGGCTCCGGCGCGAGTCAGGTTCGCGGCGCGCTGCTCGGGCGTGAGCTCGATGTCCCTGGTCCAGATGCTGACCGAGGAGATCGACACCCCGAGCGCCTCGGCGATCCGCCGCACCGGCGTTCCGGCTGCGCGCATTCGTCGCGCCTCGCGGAACTCGTGCACGAGCCTGGCGAGCGAGTGGTACGAACATACGTTCGACTATAGGCTCATGGACGGACGGATCGAAGCGGGGTGGGTGAACGCCTAGACTGCCCCTCGCGCGGCCCCGTCGTCTAGTGGTGAAGACTCCGGACTTTCGATCCGGGAACGGGGGTTCGATTCCCCCCGGGGCTATCTCGCCGTCACTGCATGTATCCAGAGATCAACATCGGGCCCATCACCCTGCAGACGTTCGGGCTGATGTTCGGGCTCGGCTTCATCGCCGCCGGCCTGGTCGTCGGCCGCCGCTTCAGGGAGCTCGGCAAGCCGCCGGACTGGGCCTACGAGATGGCGTTCGCGGCGCTCGTCGGCGGGCTCGTCGGATCGCGCGTCTACTTCCTGATCGAGAACTGGGACGAGGTCAGCGACGACCTGCTCGGCAACCTGTTCAGCGGCTCCGGGCTGGTCTGGTACGGCGGCGCGATCGGCGGCGCGATCGCCGTGCTCGCGTGGGCCTGGTGGCGGGGCATCTTCACCCTGCTCCTGGCCGACGTCGCCGCGGTGCCGCTGATGATCGGCTACGCGATCGGCCGCGTCGGCTGTCAGCTCTCCGGCGACGGCGACTACGGCCGGCCCTGGGATGGCCCGTGGGCGATGGCATACCCGGACGGGACCATCCCGACCGACACGCCCGTCCACCCGACGCCGATCTACGAGACCCTGTTCATGGGCACGGCCGCGCTCGTCCTCTGGCGCCTTCGCGACCGCTTCCGGCCCGGGATCCTGTTCGCGCTCTACCTGATCGTCGCCGGCTTCGAGCGGTTCATGATCGAGTTCGTCCGCCGCAACCCGGACGCCGCCCTCGGGCTCACCCAGGCCCAGCTCACCAGCGTCGCGATGGTCCTCGCCGGCGCCGGCTGGATCGCGGTCGTCGCCGCCCGCGGCCAGCTCCGCGAGCCGACCCCGCCGCGCTTCGCCTGATCCCGCCGGCCGGCATCAGCTCGACCGGGTGAGGCCGCCGTCGATCGGGATCACGGTCCCGGTGATGTAGGCGGCTCGCTCCGAGCAGAGGAAGGCGACGAGGTCGCCGTACTCCTCCGGTCGCCCGAGCCGGGCCGCCGGGACGTCGGATCGAGCGGCCTCCTCGGCCGCCTCGAGCGAGCCGGAGAGCTCGGCCAGCCGCTCGGTCGCGAACCGGCCGGTGGCGACGGTGTTCACGGTGATCCCGTCGGCGGCGACCTCGCGCGCGAGCGTCCCCAGCAGCCCGACCGCCGCCGCCCGGTTGGCGTTCGAGAGCGTCAGCCCCCCGATCGGCTCGCGGACCGAGGTCGAGGCCACGTTGACGATCCGGCCCCAGCCGCGCTCGCGCATCCCGGGCACGCAGGCCCGCGCCAGCAGCAGCGGCGCGAGCACCAGCGAGCGGTAGGCCGCGAGCCACTGCCCGGGGTCCGCATCCAGCGCCGCCCCGGGCGGCGGCCCGCCCGTGTTGAGGACGAGGACCTCGACCGGCCCCAGCGCCTCCTCGACCCGGCCCGGCAGCGCCGCGACCGCCTCCTCCTCGCCGGTGTCGACCGCCAGCGCCGTCGTCGCGGTCGCGATCCCCCGCGCGACCACGGCCAGCGACCTCTCCGACCGTGCCGCCAGCGCCACCCGCGCACCCTCCCGCCCGAGCGCCTCGGCGATCGCCCGGCCGAGCCCGCGGCTCGCGCCGACGACGAGCGCCACCCGTCGGTCGAGCCCCAGCTCCATCGGCGCCGACCCTACCGCTCCCCCTCCCGCCGAAACCCGATAGCGTCGGGCATCCGTTCGGCATCGCCGTCGTGCGGCGGGTCGGGATCAATCGAGCGAGGGGGTGCACCGATGCGCACCGCAGGGACCGCGATCGTGATGGCGACCGTCGCTGCTCTGGCGCTGCTGACCGCCGCTGCGGCGGACGCGTACGTCTACTGGGCCAGCTCCGGCGGGGGCAAGGCGATCGCCAGAGCCAACCCAGACGGCACCGGCGTCGATCGCGCCTTCATCACTGGGGTCGGAAATCCCCAGGGCCTGGCTACGGATCGGTCGCACATCTACTGGGCGAACCTGGCCGCCGACACGATCGGCCGCGCGCGGATCGACGGCACCGACGTCCGCCCCTCGTTCATCGTCGGGGCGGCCGAACCGAAGGGGGTCGCGGTCGACGGCAGCCACATCTACTGGGCCAACCTCGGCACCGACTCGATCGCGAGGGCCAACCTCGACGGGACCGACGTCCGGCACCGCTTCATCGACGCCGTCTCCTATCCCCAGGGCGTCGCCGTGACCGCCGACCACCTCTACTGGTCGGAGACCCGGTCCACCATCGGCCGGGCGTCGCTGGACGGTTCCGGGATCGATCGCGCCTTCGTGACCGGCGCGGGCTCGCCCGACCTCATGGCCACCTACGATGGATACCTCTACTGGTCGAACCAGCGCGGGGGCTCGATCGGGCGCGCGCCGTTGACGGGGGGCCTCGTCGACCAGGGCTTCATCACCGGCGCGGCGAAGCCCCTGGGAGTCGCGGTCGACGGCAGCGGGATCTACTGGGCCAACAACGGCACCGGGACGATCGGGCGCGCGGGCCTCGACGGCTCGCAGGTCGCGCCGGGCTTCATCCCGCAGGCCCGGGCTCCGATCGGGATCGCGGTCGACGCGGGCGTGGACCAGTTGCCGCCGCAGACGCGGATCACCAAGGGAGCCCGCAAGCGGACGACCTCCCGCCGGGCCAGGTTCGGGTTCAGCTCGTCCGAGGCGGGGTCGGAGTTCCAGTGCCGGCTCGACCGGAAGGCGTGGAGGTACTGCGTCTCGCCACGGACGCTCAGGCGCCTCCGGGTCGGCAGGCACACGTTCAGGGTGCGTGCGATCGACGCGAGCGGCAACGTCGATCCGACCCCCGCCAAGGACAGGTTCAGGGTGATCGCCGGGGCTCGACGCTGAAGCCGTCGGCCGCGGACCGGCAGCTTCCGGGCCTGCCGGCCGACAGCCCCGGACACGCCGGGTCGGCCCGGCGGGCTGCGATACTGAGCCCCCGGGCGGTTAGCTCAGTTGGGAGAGCGCCTGCCTTACAAGCAGGAGGTCGCAGGTTCGAGACCCGCACCGCCCATGGCGCTCGCCCGGGCCGGCGATCGCCGGCCACCGATCGGACGCCCGCCGCGGCATAGACTCCGGCGCGTGACCACGTTCTGGCAGGCGGTGCTCTACGTGCACCTGCTCGCGATGGCGTTCTTCCTCGGCGGGCAGCTCGTCGTCGCGCTGGCGCTGGTTCCGGTCGAGCGCGCCAACCCCGATCGCGAGCGGCTGCGCGCGGTCGCGCGCCGGTTCGGGATCGGCTCGGCGCTCGCGCTCGCGGTGCTGCTTCTCACCGGGATCGCGATGGCCGAGCGCTTCTCGATGTGGGGCTCGGGGACGCTGCGGCTGAAGCTGGTCTTGGTCGGGGCCCTGATCGCCCTGACCCTGATCCACCTCAGGTTCCCGCGCGCCCATGCCCTGCAGGGACTGATCCTGGTGCTGACGCTGGTCGTCGTCTGGCTCGGGCTCGACCTCGCCGTCTAGGCCTTCGCGCGCTTGGCGAGGAGCGCTCGCAGGAACTCCAGGTACTGCATCAGGTGGCGGGTGCCGAGGAAGTCGGACTCGATTCGGCGGCGCGCCGCGAGGCCGATCCGGAGCCGCAGCGCCTCGTCGTCGATCAGCCGCCGCACCGCGCGCCCGAAGGCCTCGAGATCGGCCGGGTCGGGCAGGAGGATGCCGCTGACGCCGCTTTCGATCTGATCCTGGATGCCGCCACGGGCGCTGGCGACGACCGGCTTCGCCTTCCACATCGCCTCGGCGACGGTCAGGCCGAAGCCCTCCGCGAGGCTCTTCTGGACGACGATCTCGGAGCGGCGCTGGATCGCGTTCACCATCGCCGCGTTCTCCTCGACGTCGTCCATCGGCAGGCAGGCGATATGCGTGCGGGCCCGGACCTCGGGGCCGAGCGCCTCGCGCGCCTCGAGCACCTCGGCGAGCACGTCGGCGCCCTCGGGATCGTCGGCCACCGCCGCCGCCGCCGGCCCCGCCAGCAGCAGGTGGGGATCGCCGCCGTCGAGCTGCCCGGCGAACCCGCGCAGGACCCCGACCGGATCCTTGAGCCGGTCCCAGCGCGAGACCTGGGTCGCCAGCGGCGCGCCGTCCGGGATCGGCATCTCCTGGGTGATCTCGGCGCCGCGGAGGACCCGGCCGGCGCTGCCGTCGTGGCGGATGAAGCCGCCGCCGCCGCGGTCGTCGCCGGCGATCAGCCCGACCCGGGTCAGGATCGCGTCGATCGCCTCGAACCCGAGCTCCTGGTTCTTCGGCGAGAAGACGTCGATCGAGGGCGGGACGATCCAGACCCGGTCGCGGTCGATCCCCTCCCAGACGAAGCTGTCGCGGGAGAAGACGTAGGCGTCGGCGCGCTGCACGTAGGGGCGGAGGAAGGACCAGGCGCCGCGGGCGAGCTCGTTGGGCTCGTCGATGCCGACGTGGCAGCGCCAGACGACCGCCGCCCCGGTCTCGCGCAGGGCCTCGACCATGCCCGCTGTCTGCGGGTCGTGCAGGAACACCACGTCGTGCTCGTCGACGAGCTCCGCGACCGCGGCCGACGCCGGCGCCAGCGTCGACTCGTAGAGCTCGCGCTCGTCCGGGCCGAGCTTGCCGCCGTCCCCGGCCGACCCGTGCAGGAGGTTGTGGATCCGCTTCGTCACCGCGAAGAATCCGGGCTCGCCGCCGATCACGCCCCAGCGGGCGTCGAGCCCGATCCCGCGCACGTAGGCGAGCAGCGACTGCAGGAGCTCGGCGACGCCGCCCCCGCGGGCGGTCGAGTTGATGTGCCAGATCGACCTGCCCGCGAACAGGGAGCGACCGTCGCGGATCCCGAGGTCGACCTCCTCGAAGCGCTCGCCGAGGATCGCCCGGAACCGCTCCGGGTCCATCGAGCCGACGTGGATCTCCTCGAACGGGCTCACGATCGCGGCCACTTGCGCCGCTCCGCGCGCCCGCCCGATGCCGGCGGGCTCATCGCCCGGCCGCCTCCGCGACGACGACGGCCATCCGCGCCGGATCCTCGATCTGCGGGTAATGGCCGAGGCCGGGGAGCTCGGTGACCGGCACGCCGGGGTGAAGCTCGCGCAGCGCGTCGAGGACGGCGGTCGTGGCGACCGGATCCTCGAGCCCCCACGCGAGCTGCAGGCCCGCCCAGTCGCGGATCGCGCCGTGCCAGCGGCCGGCGTGCTCGACGCGCTCGTCCATGTAGCCGACGAGGCGGTGGCCGAGCGTGCGGCCGCCGTCGTGGCAGACGAGCGACCACTGGTCGGCGGCCTCCTCGGGGCCGAGCGGATGGCCGGCGGAGAAGACCGAGCCGAGCTGGTGCCCGAAGACGAGCCGGTTCGTGAGCCGCGCCGCGAGCGGGCCGAGCGGGCTTCGGAGCACCTTCTGCGCCGGGGTCGGGCTCGCCTTCTCGAGGACGATGCTGCCGTTGAACAGCAGGACCCCGGCCGGCGCCCAGCCGAGCTCGCCCTCGAGGTCGCGGGCCATCAGCTCGGTCGCGACCGAGGTGCCCATGTCGTGCGCGACGACGAAGACCGGACCGTCCCCGCCGTGGCGGCGGACCAGCTCGGTCGTGAGGTCGGCCTGCCAGCCGAGCCCGTAGCGGTGCCCGCACGGCTTGTCGGAGAGGCCGAAGCCGAGGAAGTCGAAGGCGAGAACGGCCCGCCCCCGCAGCTCGTCGAGCATCGCCCGCCAGTCGTAGGAGCTCGAAGGGAAGCCGTGCAGTAGCAGGAGCAGCGGCCCGTCGCCGTCGCGGCGGAAGACATGGATCCCGTGGCCGCGGAAATGCTCGCGCTCGCCGCGCTCCAGCCACCGTCGGACCCGATCTGTGAGCGCCGCGCTCATCCGCCCTGTCGCGCGGATGCTAACGGGCGGTGGTGGCGGCGGAGACGCCCTCGTCGAGGGTGGGGGGCGCGAGCGGGCCCGGGGGGCCGATCAGATAGCCCTGGACGTAATCGACGCCGAGCTCGCGGAGCAGCTCGAGCGCGCGCGGGCTCTCGACGCCCTCGGCGACCGTCTTGATCCCGAAGTTGGCGGCGACCGCGATGATCGAGCGCACGACCCTTGCGTCGGTCTCGTCCTCGCCGAGGTTGCGGATGAACCCGGCGTCGATCTTCAGCGTGGTCACCGGCAGGTGCTTGAGGTAGGTGAAGCAGCCGTAGCCGGTGCCGAAGTCGTCGAGCGCCACGCCGCAGCCGAGGTCGGTGAGGCTCGTGACGAGCTCGCGGGCGGCCTCGAGGTTCTCGGCCGCCGCGGTCTCGGTGATCTCGAAGACGAAGTTGGCCGCGGGGGTGCCGGCGAGGATCGCCCGCTCGACCGCGCCGACGAGCTCCGGGGTCGCAAGGCTCCGGGCCGACAGGTTGATCGCTACCGGCTCGTGCCGGGCCAGCTCGGAGCCGCGGTCGATCGCCCAGCGATCGATCGCGGCGATCAGCTCGCTGCGCTCCGCGTGGGGCAGGAACCGGTCGGGGCCGATCGTCTCCCCGCCCTCCTTCATTCGCAGCAGCAGCTCGTGATGGTGGACGGTGCCGGTGCGGACATCGGCGATCGGCTGCGCCCAGAACTCGAGTCGGCCCTCGGCGAGCGCGGCCTTGGTCCGCTCCCGCCACAGCCGGCCCTCGCGCTCGCGGCGCTCGACCGCCTCGAGCCGGTGGCGGTCGGTGATGTCGCGGGCCGCGGTCGTGACCCCGACGACCGCCCCCGAGAGGTCGCGGACCGGGATCGCGTGGATCGAGACGTCGATCGCGATGCCGCTCCGGGTGACGCGCTTCGTCTCGAACGTGACCGGCTCGCCGGCGCGGACCCGGGCCAGCACCATCGCGATCTCGCCGACCCGATCGCGCGGGACGGTCAGCTCGCTCAGCGGGTGCCCGATCGCGTCGGCGGCGGAGAAGCCGTAGAGCCGCTCGGCGCCCGGGCTCCAGCCCGAGACCGTGCCCTCGAGGTCGGAGGTCAGCATCGCGTCGCCGGAGCAGTCGACGATCGAGGCGAGCTCGTCGAGCTCGAGCTCACGCCGCCTGCGGTCGCGCTCGAGGACGACGAGCTGCGCGCAGCACGCCGCGAGCGTCGTCGCGGCGAGCACGATGGTCACCCCGTCGACGCGTGAGAAGTGGTCGACGACGAGGATCGCCACCGCGAGCAGGATCGCCGCGATCACGAGCCCGCGAAGGAGCGCGCGCTCGCCCCGCGGGCCCACCGGGGTCGGCGCCGTCGTCCGGAAGGCCGAGCCGGCGGCGATCAGGACCGCCGAGATCGGCCAGAGCGCGTCGCCGAGGTCACGGCCGACGTAGACGTCGTTGGCGACCGCGACGGCGTAGACGGAGTCGGCCAGCGCCAGGGCCACGAACCCGGCGCCGACGAGCAGGAGCGACGGCTCCGGCCGCCAGTCGCGGGCTGCCAGCGCGAGCACCAGGCTGATCAGGAGGAAGAGGTCGAGCAGCGGATAGGCGAGCGTGACGGCGACCGCCGCCGCTCCCCCCGCCGCTCCTTCGACCACCTCGTCGTAGACCAGCCACGACCAGATCGTCGCGATCCCGAGGATCGAGATGAGCAGCGCGGGCGACAGCGCGGCCCGGCTTCGAAACTGCCCGCTGATGATCCACATGCCGGCGATCAGCCCCGCGTACTGGAGGATGTAGAGGCCGTCCGAGGGGGACGGGTACGGGATCGGGCCCGGGCCCGCGTAGGCGATCACGAACCAGAGGTCGCCGGCGGCCCAGGCGGCCATCCCGAAGCCGATCGCGAGCCACGCCCGGCGCGACTCGCGGTGACGCCGGGACCGGTAGAGCACCGCGGCCGCCGCGAGCGCGATCACGAGCGCGTAGGTCAGGTCGTTGAGCTCGCGGTCGAGCTGCCGGGAGCCGACCTGCGCCACGGCCGTCGCCAGGTGGACCGCGAGCACCGCGGCGATGAGGGCGGCGAAGGCGGCGGTCGCGCTCGACGCGATCAGCCGGGTGCGGTTCTGTGGGTCGCGATCGTCCAAGCCCATCCTCGGGTCGCGGGCCGCCCGTCGGGTCGGGCCGATGACGGATCCTCGTACGGATGATCGACGCGCCCGCCCGGTCGCTTGAGCGGCGGCCACGGGTACCCTGGCCCACGATGGGCAAGGTGTTCGACGAGATCTCCGATCATCTGCGCGGCTGGATCGGCCGCCAGGCGCTGTTCTTCGTCGCGACCGCGCCCCTGGACGGCGAGGGTCACGTCAACGTCTCGCCGAAGGGGCCGGTCGGCTCGCTCGCGGTGCTCGGCCCGCGGCGGATCGCCTACCTCGACGTCAACGGCAGCGGCAGCGAGACGATCGCGCACCTGCGCGAGAACGGGCGCATCTGCGTGATGCTCTGCGCGTTCGAGGGACCACCGCGGATCGTCCGGCTCCACGGCCGCGGGGAGGCGATCCAGCTCGGCGACCCGCGCTTCGACGAGCTGCTTGCCGCGGCCGAGTTCGAGGATCCCTCGATCCCCGAGGCGCGGCGCTCGATCGTCGACGTGGAGGTGACCCGGATCAGCGACTCGTGCGGCTACGGGGTGCCGCTGATGAGCTTCGACGGCCTTCGCGAGCATCACCCGCTGCTGTCGGCGAAGCGGATCCGGACGATGGGGCTCGACGACTACCGCTCTTACCAGCGCGAGCGCGGCGCCCGCAGCATCGACGGCCTGCCGGCGCAGGAGCCGCTCGCCGACGCCGAGCGCCCGGCGTAGGTCCGCGCGCCGCGGCTCAGGCCGCGACCGGCGCGCTCGCCTCGAGCAGCAGCCGCGCGACGAGGCCGGGGTCGTCCCAGTTCGGCGTGTGGCCGATCCCGGCGACCCGCAGGTACCGCGATCCCGGCGGCCGCCGCTCGGGCCGGGGCGCGGCGACGAGCCGGTCGAGATCGCCCCAGACGATCGTCGTCGGCGCGGTCACCTCGTCGGGGTCCTCGCAGACGTAGCGGCGCATCTCGGCGTTCGCGGCCACATAGCCGGGAGCGTCGATCCACGCCGCGATCATCGCCCGACCGGCGTCGGCCGGCACCCGCTCGGGGCGGCCGATGCTCGAGCGCAGCATCGCCCTCCGCAGCGGCGTGAAGGCCGCCATCGCCATCACCGCGGGTCGCAGGCGTCGCGCCCAGCGGTGGGCGTCCCGGCGCCGCGGGCCGAGCGGTCGCCGCCAGAGCCCGGCCGGCGAGATCAGGCAGAGGGATTCCGCGTGCCCCGCCTTCGCCATCTCGACCGCCACCCAGCCGCCGAGCGAGTTGCCGGCGATGTGGGGGCGCGCGACGCCGAGCTCGGCGCAGAGGTCGGCCAGCGCCGCCGCGAGCGCCCACGGAGTCGGGCTCGCCGCGAGCTCGGGGCTCGCTCCGAAGCCGGGCAGGTCGACGGCGATCACGTCGCGGTGCGGCGTCAGGGCTTCGAGCTGCGGGCGCCAGATCGCCCGCGTGGCGCCGAGGCCGTGGACGAGCAGGAGCGGCGGCCCCTCCCCGATCCGCTCGTAGGCGATCCCCGCGGCCCTCCGCGGCTGCGGCTCAGCCACCGATGGCACCGGCTCGGCGTCCCACGACCGCATCATTATTGCCGCCGTGAGAACGCGGCTATCGATGCTCGCCGCCGCCGCGGCGCTCGCCTCGGCGCTGGCTCCGGGAGCGGCCGCCGCCGACCCCGCCCATGAGCCGCCGTTCGGCCCCGAGCCGCCGCCGACCCTGACCCCGGTGCACGCGCTCGATCGCTCTCCGCCCGGCTTCGCGCTGACCGGGGCCGAGGTCGTCGCGATCGCCGACGGCATCGCCACGGTCCGCGCCGAGCGCGCCGAGAGCCCGGGGATGCGGCCGCGGGTGGTGACCCGCGGCGACGGCCGCTGGCAGGTCGACTACCGGGCGGGCGGCGTCGCCGTCGCCGAGGTCGTGATCGACGACCCGTCCGGTGCCGTGGTCGAGGCGTGGCGCGATCAGCAGGTCGAGGTCAAGCTCGCCCGCGGCTACGAGGGCGCGGTCGCCGGAAACGTCAGCGAAGCCTGGATCTGGATCCCGCTCTGCGTCCTCTTCGCGCTGCCGTTCGTCGACCCGCGGCGACCCCTCCGCCTCCTCCATCTCGACCTCCTCGTGCTCCTCTCGTTCTCGATCTCGCTCCTGTTCTTCAACAAGGGCGAGATCGCCTGGTCGGTCCCGCTCGTCTATCCCGCCCTCGGCTACCTGTTCGCGCGGATGCTGATCGCCGGGCTGTGGCCACGGACCCGGCCCGGGGCCTTGATCCCGTGGCTGCCGGTGCGCTGGCTGGTGGTCGCCGGCGTCGTGCTCCTCGCCTTCCGGGTCGTCCTCAACGTGGTCGACTCGCAGGTGATCGACATCGGCTTCGCCAACGTCGTCGGCGCCGACCGGATCGTCTCCGGAGAGGGAGTCTACGACGGGTCCTTCACGCCGCTGATCGACCGCGGCGACTCCTACGGGCCGCTCAGCTACATCGCCTACGTTCCGTTCGAGCTGATCTTCCCCTGGGGCGGCGGCCTCGAGGAGCTCCCGGCCGCCCACGCCGCCGCGATCTTCTTCGATCTCATGGTGGTCGGGCTGCTCTACGCGGTCGGTCGCCGGCTCCGCGCCGCAGCGGAGGGCCGCGACCTCGGGATCGCGCTCGCCTTCGCCTGGCTCGCCTGCCCCTTCACGCTCTACGCGCTCGACGCCAACGGCGGCAACGACGCGCTCGTCGCCGGTCTGCTCGTGGCGGCCCTCCTCGTCTTCGCCTCGCCGCTCGCGCGCGGGTTCGCGGTCGGGCTCGCGGCCGCGGTCAAGTTCGGGCCGCTCGCCCTGGCGCCGCTGTTCGCCGCCGGCGACGGCGAGCGGCGGCTGCGCTCGACCGCGGTCTTCACCGCCGCCCTGGCGGCGGTTGCGGCGGCGACGCTGCTGCCGCTTCTCCCCGACGGCGGCCTCGGCGAGCTCTACGACCGCACCTTCGGCTACCAGGCCTCGCGCGGCTCCCCGTTCAGCGTCTGGGGTCTCGAGCCGTCGCTCGGCCGGCTTCAGGACCTCGCTCGCGCGTTCGCGGTCGTGCTCGGGCTCGCCCTGTTCCTGGTTCCCCGGCGCCGCACCGTCCTGCAGGCGGCGGCGCTCGGCGCGGCGGTCCTGATCGCAACCCAGGTCGGCTCGACCCACTGGTTCTACTTCTTCATCCTCTGGTGGGCGCCCTACGTGCTCGTCAACGCGTTCGCGACCCAGGAGCGGATCGTGCCGCGGGCCGGCGCCGGTCCAAGCCGCCGGAGCTGAGGGCCCGGCGCGCTCGGCCGTCTCAGGCGATCGTCGTGCGCAGCTCGCCGAGCTCTGGCGAGCTCGTGACGAGCTCGTCGCCCGGCCTGAGCCAGACGCGCGGCTCGCGGGCGCCGCCGACTCCGGCCGGCGTCCCGGTCGAGACGATGTCGCCGGGGACGAGGGTCATCAGCGTCGACAGGTGGGCGAGGAGCTCGACGACCCCGAAGATCAGCTCCGCGGTCGTCGATTCCTGCATGCGCTCGCCGTTCAGGTCGAGGGCGATGCCGATCGCCTCCGGCCCGGCCGGCAGCTCGTCGGCGGTGACGAGCGCCGGCCCGCACGGCGCCGATCCGTCGAAGACCTTCCCCGGCATCCACTGCGGCGTCTGGAACTGCAGGTCGCGGGCCGAGAGGTCGTTGAGCAGCGTGAAGCCGGCGACGTGGTCGAGCGCGGCCGCGGGAGCGACGTCCCTCGCCGTCCGGCCGACGACGAACGCGACCTCGGCCTCGTAGTCGACCTTGCGGCTCGACGCCGGCAGCCGCACCGTCGCGTCGTCGGCGGCGAGGGCGTTCGCGTACTTGGCGAAGAACGTGGGCACCGCCGGCGGCTCGAGCCGCCCCTCGGCGGCGTGGTCGCGGTAGTTGAGGCCGATGCAGACGATCTTCTCCGGATCGGGGACGGGAGGGAGAAGCTCGACCGCGGCCAGCGGCAGCCCCGCCCCGCCGGCGCTCGCCGCCTCGAGCCGGGCCAGCACGTCCGCCTCCAGCAGCCCGCGAACCGTCGTCGGGGCGTCGCCGCCGAGCGCGTCGCCGGCGTCGACGACGGCTCCGCCGGCGAGCACCCCGGCCCGCGGCCCGCGCTCGGTGCGGTAGCTGATCAGGCGCATGCGGCCAAGCCTAGCCCGCCCGCCGTGCCATAATCGCCGCTCCCGGATCCGGCGTCGGATCCGGAACCGCGGGGGCGTAGCTCAGTTGGTTAGAGCGCCGGCCTGTCACGCCGGAGGCCGCGGGTTCGAGTCCCGTCGCTCCCGTCCTCGCGCGCGGGCGCTTTCGCGGGCCGGGGTGGCGGGCGGCGGAGCTTCCGACCCGGCCCCGCCGCCTGCCGGCCCTCCGCGAGCCCGCGCCGGCGGCCGCGCCGGGCGGGCGGCGCGGGTAGATTCTCCGCATGGCCGATCCCGCCGGCAGGACCGTGCTGATGACCGGGGGTTCGGGGTATCTCGGGGGCTGGTGCATCGCCGCGCTGCTCGAGCGCGGTTACACGGTCCGGACGACGATCCGCGACCTCGCCCGCGAGGGGCACGTGCGGAGCCAGGTCGAGGCGGCCGGGGTCGACGCCGGCGGGCGGCTGACGGTGCTCGCGGCGGACCTGATGGACGACGCCGGCTGGGCCGAGGCCGTCGCCGGCTGCGACTGCGTGCTGCACACCGCCTCGCCGTTTCCCCCGGCCCAGCCGAAGGACCCGGACGAGCTCATCGTCCCCGCCCGCGACGGCGCCCTGCGCGTGATCGGGGCGGCGCTCGACGCCGGCGTCGGGCGGATCGTGATGACCTCGTCGGTCGCGGCGATCCGCGGCAGCCAGCCGGCGCTCGGGGGCGGCGCCTACACCGAGCGCGACTGGACCGACGGCGATGACGCCGGCCTTCTGCCCTACACGAGGTCGAAGGCGATCGCCGAGCGCGAGGCCTGGAAGCTGGTTGCCGAGGCGGGCGCCGAGGAGCGGCTCGCCGTCGTCAACCCGGGCGCGATCATCGGCCCGGCGCTGAGCGACGACGTCTCGTTCTCGCTTCAGGTCGTCGAGCGGCTGCTCGGCGGGATGCCGGCCCTGCCCCGGATCGGCTTCTGCTTCGTCGACGTCCGCGACGTCGCCGACCTCCACCTGCGCGCGATGGAGGGGGACGCCGCGGCCGGCCGGCGGTTCATCGCGGCCGACCGCTGGATGTGGATGGCCGACGTCGCGCGGGTGCTGCAGGATCGCCTCGGCGAGCGCGCCCGCAAGGTGACGACCCGCGTCGCCCCGGATCTCCTGATCCGGGTGCTGGGGCGGTTCGACCCGAGCGTCCGCACCGTCGTCCCCGCGCTCGGCGAGAGCTACGAGGTCTCGAGCGCCCGCGCCCGCCGGGAGCTCGGCTGGAGCCCGCGCCCGCTCGAGGAGTCGATCGCCGAGACCGGCGAGAGCCTGATCGCGCACGGCGTCGTCAAGGCCTGATCCGGTCAGGCCGGGGCCGTCTCCGCCGGCGCCGGAGCGCGCGTGCCGCCCCGATCCCGCTCGTGGCGGGCCAGGCTCCGGACCGTGACGAGCAGGAGGATGTCGATGCCGAGGCCGAAGACGGCGCCGAACTGGGACTCGACGAAGAGGAAGACCTGGGTGATGAAGAGCGAGACGAGGAGGCCGCGGGCGAGCCACTCGTAGCCGTCCACGCGGCGTCCGCGGCGGAGCCGGAGCAGCCCGACGACGACGAACGCCGCGGCGACGCCCGAGGAGGCCGCGATCGCGCTGCCGAGGAAGGTCCCGTTCTGCTCGAGGGTCGCCGACCGGACCTCCGGATCGGCGAGCGCGAGTGCGAAGACGAGCAGGTTGAGCAGCGTCGCGACCGCCCAGAGGGCGAAGAGCACGACGATCGACCGCTCGAACCAGCGCTTCGAGGTCAGCTCGACGTAGCGGCGGTTGATCCGCTCGCCGAGCAGCGAGAAGCGCGAGCGCCGGGCTGCGGGGATGGCGTCGATCCGATCGATCATCTCGCGCAGCGGCGCGACCATCGGGTTCTTGGGATCGACGCCGTCGAGAAGGGCGCTCGCGCGCTCGCGGTCACGGGCGTCGAAGCTGCCGTGGGTGGCGCCGCCGAGCCGCTCGATCGCGTTCCGGAGCAGGTCGGACTCCGACAGCGTCCGGGTCCGCTGCAGGTGCCGGCCCGTCATGAAGAGGACGACGAAGACGATGTAGATGATTCCCGCCGCCGGCTGGAAGAAGTAGTCGTTGTCCTCGGTGATGAACTTGCCGAGCTCGTCGATGAAGAACCCGAACCCGATGCCGCCGAGGATCGCGGCCGGCACCCGGGCGCGGCGCCCGAGCAGGGTCAGCATGATCCCGATCGAGATCACCATGAACACACCGCCCCAGAGCAGGTGGGCGATGTGGAGCCCGCTGCCGCCGAGCTGCGGGTAGTTGGTCAGCCAGAGCTGGGTGCGGATGACGAGGACCATCGCCACCGCCGAGACGAAGAACGCCTCGTGGAGCTGGCCCATGTCGGCGTTCGTGGGCAGGTTGCGGAGCGGGTTCAGCCGATGCAGGTCCATCGCGTTCCGCCGGCGATTAGATCACCGGGCCGGGCGGAATCGGCCCGCCGACCGCGAAGACGAAACGACACCCCGCGAGGGGTGTCGTTTCGTTCTCCTCCTCCCCTCCCCGAGTACGGGGACCACCCGAAGTCCTATTCCGGACGAGCGTGAGGACGGTCACGCCGGGACTGCAACCGTACCCGATTTCCCGCCGCTTCGTGCCGATCGACACAGAGAGGGTCGCAAGCAGGGGTTTTCCCCGCGCCGGCCCGACCGTCAGGCCCAGCGGAAGCCGGTCGGCGCCGGGACCGGGTCCATGGGCGAGGCCGGCAGCCCCGAGGGGACGGCCGGGTCGTTGTAGCCGGAGGGGGCGGTGTCGTTCGGCGTGTCGGGATGAAACAGCGAGGCCAGGTACTGGATCTGGCCGCGGCCGACCTCGACCTCGCCCTGGCCGCCGCCGTAGATCGCGATGCCGTTCGCCTCGCAGTGCTCGTAGACGGAGAACAGCTCCCGGATCGACCCGAATCGCGAGGGCTTCGAGTTGATCGCCCTCGGGGTCCACTCGAGCGCCTCGACGTCGGCCAGCGAGTGCAGCGGCGCGTCCCAGGTGACGCGGTCCGCGAGCGGCTCGAGCAGCGGTCGGGTCTCGCCGTTGACGTCGGGATCCTCGAGATAGGCCTCGGGAAAGGCCGCGGCGACCTGGCCGTAGAGCTCGGGGTCGGTCTCGACGTCGACCGGGGTGCCCCGGTAGTGGCCCTTGAGGTCGAGGACGCGAACGGTCGCCAGCTCGCCGATCTCCGCGATCAGCTCAGGGGTCCAGTCGTTCTCGGGGTCGAGCTTGAAGGCGAGCCCGGGGTACTTGGCGAGCCGCTTCCTGATCGGCTCGGTGCTCGATCCCGCCTCGTCGCCGAACGCCGTCAGCCGGGTCGAGCAGACGAACGTGAGCGGCTGCGGCTCGCGCCCGACCGCCTCGTGCAGGGAGAGCCCGCTCTGCCGCAGCGCCAGGTCGAGCGCCGCGCTCTCGAACGCCCAGCGGCGGTAGTGGCGCGAGGCCTCCATCGCGGGCGCGGCGGCCCCGAACAGGTCGAGCTCGCCGACGAGCGCGCAGAGCTCCCCCAGCGTGCCGGCTCCGGTCAGGTCGTGGACGGCGCCGACGTCGCGGTGGGCGATGTGGTCGAGGACGTCGTAGACCACGTCCTCGCCGATGCCCTCCTCGCCGCCGCCACGCAGGTGGACCAGCGTCGAGGGTCGGGTGAACGACCCGTACTCGCGGTCGTGGCCCGTGAGCTCGTAGCCCTCGATCGCGATCGGCAGCGACTCGATCCGTTCCCACAGCTCACCCATCCGTTCCTCCCTTCCCGCCGCTTCCGTCCGGAACCCGGTGCCCGCCCAGCCGCGCCAGCGCCCAGAGCGCCGCGCCGAGGATGAGCAGCAATCCCGCCCGCAGGAAGGTCTCGGCGTCGTTGTCGATGATCAGGACGACGCAGATTACGGCCCCGAGGATCGGCGCCGGGGCCGGGGCCCGGAAGTGATCGTGGCCGACCCCGTCGCGGCGGAGCACGAGCACGGCGACGTTGACGGTGGTGAACGCGCAGAGCAGGAGCAGGACGGTGGTGTCGGCGAGCGCCGCGAGGTCTCCGGTCGAGACGAGGATCAGCGCCAGCGCGGTGGTGAAGGCGATCGCGACGATCGGCGTTCGCCGCCGGGGCAGGATGCGGCCGAGCGACGCCGGGACGATTCCCTCCTCAGACATCCCGTAGACCAGTCGCGAGGCCATGATCATGTTGATCAGGGCTCCGTTGGCGAGCGCGAACATCGTGATCGCGGCGAAGAGGTCGGGATCGACCGCGAGCGGCCCCCGCTCGCCGACGAGCACGAGCGGCGCGGTCGACGCCGCCAGCTCGGCCGTCGGGACGGCGGCGGAGGCGACGAAAGTGACGAGCAGGTAGATCGCTCCGGCGATCGCGAGGCCGCCGAAGAGGACGCGCGGGTAGGTGCGCGCGGGGTCTTTGACCTCCTCGGCGATGTTGACCGAGTCCTCGAAGCCGATCAGCGCGTAGAAGGCGAGCCCGGCGCCGGAGATGATCGCGAACAGCGGCGTCACCCCCGCCTCGAACTCGAGGTTCCGGCCGACGTCGGCGCCGGGGCCGCCGAGTGCGGCGATCCCGATCGCGGCGACGAGCAGCAGGCCGCCGACCTCGACCACCGTCAGCGTCGCGTTGACCCGCACCGACTCGGAGATCCCACGGGCGTTGACCGCGGCGACGACGAGCAGGAAGGCGATCGCGACCGGGACGACCGCGACGTCGACGAACTCCCCGAGCGCGTCACCGGCGAAGCCGCGGGCGAGGGTGCTCGCGGATGTGATCCCCGACGCCATCACCGCGAAGGCGACCATGAAGGTGAGAAACGGGCGGCCGAAGGCCTTGTTCGCGTAGAGCGCGGCGCCGGCCGCGCGCGGGTACTTGGAGACGAGCTCGGCGTAGGAGCAGGCGGTCAGCGCGGCGAGCAGGAAGGCGGCGGCGAAGGCGGTCCAGATCGCGCCCCCGACCTCGCCCCCGACCTGGCCGACCAGCGCGTAGATGCCGCCGCCGAGCATGTCGCCGACGACGAAGAGCAGCAGCATCGCCGGCCCGACCCGGCGGGCCAGCGCCGCGGCCCGCCCGCCCGCCGCGCTCATCACGCGCGCCCCCCACCCCCGGCGAGGTCGGCGAAACGCGCGCCGAAGGCGGGGCTCGAAGCGCTCACGAGCGCGCAGCGGCCAGGACCGCCCCGGCGAGCTCGCCGAAGGCCGCGATCGCGGCGGCCAGGTCCTCGTCGGTGCTGCGCTCGTCGGGCGCGTGGCTGATGCCGCCGACCGATGCCGCGAAGACCATCGCGACGGGGATCACCCGCGCGAGCTCGGCGGCGTCGTGGAGGGCGCCGCTCGCGATCGCCGCCGCCCGGCCGCCGGCCGCCGCCGCGGCGGCCTCGGCGCGGGCGACGAGCGCGTCGTCGAAGGGGATCGGCTCGATCCGCCAGATCGGACGCTCCGAATGCGAGCAGGAGCGCCCGCCGGCGGTGACCGCCGCCGCCGCGCGCGTCTCCTCGAGCATCGCCGCGAGCTCGCCGGCCTCGGGGTGGCGGAGGTCGACCGCGACCGCGGCGCGGCCGGCGACGGCGGTGATGATCCCCGGATCGAGGTCGATCCGGCCGGTGGTGCCGACGCCGCCGTGGGCGCGGGCGATCCGCTCGACCGCGAGCGCCAGCTCGGCGGCGGCGAGGCCGGCGTCGCGGCGGCGCCCCATCGGCGTCGTCCCGGCGTGCGCGGCATGGCCCTCGAAGTCGATCCGGAGCCGCTCGACGCCGGCGCAGCCGGAGACGGCCGCGCAGCTCGATCCCTCGGCCGCGAGCACCGGGCCCTGCTCGATGTGGAGCTCGAGGTAGGCGCCGATCCCGCCCAGCCGCCGCCGCGCCTCCGGGGCGCGGCCGAGCTCGACGCCGGCGGCCGCGAGCACGGAGCCGATCGTCCGCCCGTCGGCGTCGACGAGCCCCTCGAGCGCGGCGGGCTCGAGCGTCCCCGCGAGCGCCGAGCTGCCGAACAGGCTGCGGCCGAAGCGCGACCCCTCCTCGTCGGCGAAGTCGATCAGGACAAGGTCCCGGGGCGGGGGGTCCGTGGCCGAGGCCCAGGCGCGCAGGACGCCGAGCCCGGCGATCACCCCGAGCGCCCCGTCGAGCGGACCGCCGGCGGGGACCGAGTCGAGGTGGGAGCCGACCGCCAGCGCCGGGGCGTCGCGGTCG
Organism: Actinomycetes bacterium; assembly: GCA_016861045.1. Lineage (GTDB taxonomy): Bacteria > Actinomycetota > Thermoleophilia > Solirubrobacterales > 70-9 > RHKX01. Next base: position 229,190 of record BOKP01000004.1, read on the forward strand.
GCCCCGGGCAGGCGGGCCCAGAGGTTGCCGGCCTCGTCGACCTCGACGTCCTCGACACCGATCTCGCCGAGGCGCTCGCGCAGGAGCCCGCGCGATGCCTGCCACTCCTCCGTCCAGCAGACGCGCCGGGCGCCGCCCGGGCCGCCGGTCAGCTCGGCGAGGGCGTCGAGGTCGGCCAGCACCCGGGCGGCGTCGATCGCCGGCGGCCCGGGAGCGGCCGGGTCGCTCACCCGACGCGCTCCCGGCGCAGCGCCTGGCCGAGGCAGTGGGCGCCGCCGCCGCCGAGCGTGAACATGCTCAGGTCGGGGTCGTAGACCTCGATGCCGCGGGCGCGGAGCTGCTCGTTGAGGCTCTTCGAGTACTCGCTCGAGAGCGCCCGGTCGTCGCCGAGCGAGATCGCGTTGACGCCGAGCGCGAACGCCTCGGCGACCGGCACCTCGAGGATCTCGAAGCCGGCGTCGCGGAGCCAGCGCACGAGACCGGCGCCGGCGACGTCGACGCAGACGGCCGCCAGCTTCGGCCCGAGGATCGACACGAGCACGTCGATGTGGACGAACTGGCTCGGGATCATCTCGATCCGGACCTCCCAGCCGAGCTCCTCCATCCAGCCCGCGAGCTGCCGTGCCGCCGGCGCCTCGGTCCGCTCCTCGCCGTTGCCGATCAGCATCCGGCCGGGCTCGACGATGATCACGTCGCCGCCCTCGAGCGCGGCCGCGGTGATCATCTTGAAGATCGGGATCCCGGCCTCCCGGTAGAAGCGGATCACCGGCGCGTACTCGCCGCGGCGCCACTGCTGGTGGAGCTGGGTGACGATGGCGCCATCCGGGGTCGCCACGCTCGAGTCGCGCGCGAACACCTGGTAGGGGAGGGCGGGGTCGGGCTCGAGGAAGTGGCAGCGGACGCCGGCGCTCTCGTAGGCGGCGACCATCTCGGCGTGCTGGGCGATCGCGTCGGCGCCGCTGAACGATCGTCCCTCGGCCAGGGTCGCCTTCGAGATCGCGCTGGTCGGCAGCCAGCGGAAGTTGGCGGGAGGGCCGAGAAGGACGTCGTGGAGGCGCCCGTACTCGGAGTCGGCGCCCCAGGGGATCGCCTCCCGGCCGGAGCTCGTTCGATCGCGGTCCCCGCTCATTCGATCACCACCCTCACCGTCTCGAGCGTGCGGTCGCTGGCGCCGCGGACCTGGCCGCCGTGGGCGATCGAGTCCGCGATGAAGTCGAGGGTGGCGCGGCTGAGGCGCTCGCCGGGGAGCACGTTCGGCACCCCCGGCGGGTAGGCGGCGAGCGACTCAGCGGCGATCCGGCCCTCGGCCGCGTCGAAGGCGACGGTCTCCTGGGGCCCGAGGAACGCCTGCCGGGGAGTCATCTCGGTCGGGCCCCAGGGCGGCAGCGGGGCGAACGGCTCCCGCTTCCCGTCGGGGTCGTCGTGAAGCTCGGCCGAGGCGGCGCGGAGGCCGGCGAGGAGCCGGCCGCCGGTCTCGGCGACGTTCTCGCCGATCCCGAAGACGGCGACGACGACGTTCGCCGAGTAGAGCTCGAACCAGATGTCATGGCGCTCCCGCAGGAAGCGGGCGATCCGGTTGCCGGTGACGCCGGTGCCGCGGACGTCGATCGAGACCCGGAGCGGATCCCAGGCGTGGACGCTGTCGGACTTCGTGATCTCCTCGCCGAGGACGTCGAGGCCGGGGATCTCGCGGATCTCACGGCGCAGCTCGCGCAGCGAGCCGATCGTCTCGGCCAAGAGCGCCCCGCCGAGCGTCGCGTTGTGGCGTCTGGCCGCGTCGAGCGAGGCACCCAGAAGCGAGTTCGGGCTCGTCGACTCGACCAGGGTCACCGAGCGGTCGACGAGGGCCTCGTCGACGCGACCGCGGGGATGCGCCGCGTCGGCGCCGACGTGGAGGATCGCCGACTGGGTCATGCTGCCGCCGAGCTTGTGGACCGAGCTGAGGACGACGTCGGCGCCGCATTCGAGCGCATTCGAGGGCAGCAGGTCGGAGAAGGCGAGGTGGGCGCCCCAGGACTCGTCGACGACGAGCGGGACGTCGTGGGCATGGGCGACGGCGGCGAGGCCGGCGACATCGGCGACGGCGCCGAAGTAGGTCGGCGAGACGATGAAGGCGGCGACCGCGTCCGGTCGCTCCGCCAGCGCCCGATCGAGCATCGCCGGCATCACGCAATGGGCGACGCCGAGGTCGTCGTCGATCTCCGGCGCGACGAACAGCGGCCGCAGCCCGCTGAGGACGAGCCCGTCGATGACCGAGGAATGGACGTTGCGCTGGACGACGGCGTCGGTGCCGAGGTGGGCGAGCGCCATGCAGATCGCGTGGTTGCCGCCGGACGCGCCGTTGAGCAGGAACCAGCTCCGGCGGGCCCCCCAGGCCTCCGCCGCGAGCCGCTGCGCCTGTTGAAAGGGGATCTCGAGCGGGTCGGCGCCGACGTCGATCCCCTCGATCCCGGAGGGGATGTCGAGTCGCAGCGCGACGTCGCCGATCGCCGCCCGCAGCCCGGGGTCGGCGCCGGCCCCGCCCTTGTGGCCGGGGATGTTGAAGCGGCCGGGGTCGGTGCTCGCGTACCTGACGAGCGCGTCGAGGTAGGGGGTCTCGGACTGGTCCATCGCGACCACCGTATTACCCGCTCGCCGTTTCGGACGCGAGGGGTCGCCGCGCCCCGCGGCCCGACCGCGCCCGGCGCGGCCCCGCGCGGCCCCGCGGGGACCGATCCCGCGGATCGATCATCTACCCTTGCGGCGTCGCCCCGTGATTGACGACGACCTACCTCGAAGTACCGGGCTCCAGGTTCCCCGCCGGGTGCCGGCGGGTTTGGGCCGCCGCGAGCGGAGGTCGCGTGCGGGCGGCGGTGAGCGGCGATGACCGAGGTCCTCCTCCTTCTCGTCGTCGCCCTGCTCGTCCTCATCAACGGGTACTTCGTCGCCGCCGAGTTCGCGGTCGTCCGCTCGCGCCCGTCGCGCCTGCAGCAGCTCGCCGACGGCGGCGACAAGCGCGCCCGCGTCGCGCTCGAGCAGCTCGACCGGGTCGATGAGTACGTGGCCACATCGCAGGTCGGGATCACGCTCGCCTCGCTGGCGATCGGGTTCCTCGGCGAGCCCGCGATCGCCTCGCTGATCGAGCCCGTCCTCGAGGGCTGGGTCGGGCACGCGGCGGCGCTCGCCATCGCGATCGTGATCGCCTACGTGATCGTCACCCTCTGGCACGTCATCCTCGGCGAGCAGGGGCCGAAGATGGTCGGCATCGCCCGTGCCGAGAGCCTGCTGATGCTGATCGGCAGGTCGATGCAGTTCTTCCGGGTCGCCTTCGCCCCGCTGATCGCGATGACCAACCCGCCCGCCCGCTGGCTCGTCGAGAAGGTCCTGAGGATCCCGATCGTGCCCGGGGACGAGACCTCGCCCGAGGAGCTCCGCATCCTGATCAGCCGCGGCAGGGAGCGCGGCGGGCTGCAGGAGAGCGAGGCCGGGATGCTGGGCGGCGTCTTCCACCTGCACGAGCAGGAGGCGCGCGAGGTGATGACCCCGATCCCGGCGGTGACCGCGGTCGACTCCGACGACACCGTCGAGGATGCCCTGCGGCGCTGCGTCGCCAGCGGCCACACCCGGCTGGTCGTGATCGAGGACGACAACCCGGACCGGGTCCGCGGCATCGTCCACAACAACTCGCTCGTGCGCCTGATGATGAGCGCCGGGCCCGACGCGTCGATCGAGTCGGCGATCCGCGACGCGCCGATCGTCCCCGAGACGAAGCCGCTCGACGACCTGCTCGCCGAGCTGCAGCGCCAGCGCAGCTCGATCGCGATCGTCGTCGACGAGTACGGGCGGACGGCCGGGATCGCCACGGTCGAGGACATCCTCGAGGAGGTCGTCGGCGAGATCGAGGACGAGACCGATCCGCGCGGCGCCGAGGTCCGGCGGCTCGCCGACGGCGACTGGTACGTGCGCGGGCACGTCTCGCTCGGCGATCTCGAGGACGCCGACATCGAGCTGCCGGTCGACACCGACGCCTACAACTCGATCGGCGGCTACGTCTTCAGCGAGCTCGGCCGCCTGCCCGTGCGCGGCGACTCGATCCGCGCCGGCGGCTACACGATCCGGGTCGAGTCGGTGCGCGAGAACCGGATCGTGGCCCTGCGGATCCACCCCGAGCCGGGCCCCGCGGCCGCGGCCACCCGCGGCGACGACTGACGCCGCGGGGTGCCCGCGGCCGCCGCGACCACTGGGTCGTCTCACCGTCGCATGGCGCGGTCGAAATGACCCGCGCTGTGGGCGCGAAAGGCTGGGCCCGCACCTGGGTCGTCTCACCACCAGATAGCAGGGTCAGGATTACCCAGGCAGGTCGGCACTCGAGGACGCCGGAGCCGCGCCTCCCGGGCGCTCAGTACTCGTAGAAGCCGGCGCCGCTCTTGCGGCCGAGCCTGCCGGCGGCGACGAGCTCGCGGAGGCGGGCCGGCGGCGCGTGGTCCTCGCGGCCGCCGGCGGCGTGGAGCTTCTCGCCGATCGCGACGGCGACGTCGAGGCCGACGAAGTCGAGCAGCCGCAGCGGCCCCATCGGCTGGTTGGCGCCCTTCGACATGCAGGCGTCGATCTCGGCCGGCTCGAGGCCGAGCTCGTCGAGCAGCCGCACCGCGTCGAACAGGTAGGGGAAGAGGAGGCGGTTGACGACGAACCCGGCCTCGTCCGGCACCTCGACGACGTGCTTGCGAAGGGCGCCGCAGAACGCCCGGGCGCGCCCGCCGACCGCGGCGGGAAGCGATCCCGGCAGGCAGAGCTCGATCAGTTCCATTCGCGGCACCGGGTTGAACACGTGCAGGCCGTAGAACCGCCCGCCGACGCCGGCGCGCCCGCCGAGCTCGACGATCCCGAGCGAGGAGGTGGTGGTCGCCAGGTCGGCCTCCGGGGCGGCCTCGCCGAGGGTGGCGATGAGCGCCGCCTTCGCATCGGCGTCCTCGACGATCGCCTCGACGACGAGGTCGCAGCGGGCGAGGTCGGCGGGGTCGGTCGTGAGCCGGACCCGCGAGGCGTCACCGCCTTCGACCTTCGCGCAGAGGCGCTCGAGCTCCTCCTCGGCGGACCAGGCCGAGGAGTCGGAGCGAGCGAGCAGGCGCACCGGGCCGAGGGTCGTGATCGAGGCGGCGAGGCCGAGCGCGATCGCGCCGCTGCCGGCGACCGCAGGTCGCTCGTAGCCGTGGTCGGTGGGGCTCACCGCCGCGCCTCCGCCGGCTCGGCGCCGCGCGGGGCGGCGGGACGGGGGTTCGCTCGCGCCAGCTCCGAGGGCCACCAGGCCCGCCCGCCGAGGTCGAGCGCGAGCGCCGGCACGAGGATCGAGCGGACCACGAAGGTGTCGAGGAGGACGCCGAATGCGACCACGAATCCGATCTCCGTGAGGAAGACGAGCGGCAGGACGGCGAGGGTGGAGAACGTGCCCGCGAGGACGATCCCGGCCGAGGTGATCACGGCGCCCGTCACCGCGAGCCCGCGGAGGACGCCCTCGCGCGGTCCGCTGCGGTGGGTCTCCTCGCGCACCCTCGCCATCAGGAAGATGTTGTAGTCGACGCCGAGCGCGACGAGGAATATGAACGCGAACAGCGGCATCGCGGGGTCGCTGCCGGCGAACCCGAAGACGACGTCGAAGACGACGTAGCCGACGCCGAGCGCGGCGGCGAACGAGAGGATCACGGTCGCGATCAGGACGAGCGGGGCGACGAGGGCCCGCAGCAGGACGATCAGGATCGCGAGCACGACCGCGAGCGCGATCGGCGGGATCAGCTTCGAGTCCTTCGCGGCGGCGACCCGGAGGTCGCGCTCGATCGCGCTCGGGCCGCCGAAGAGCACGTCCTCGCCTCCGGCCTCCCTGACGACCCTGCGCAGCGCCGGTATCCGGTCGTAGGTCGACGTCGCGTAGGGATCGTCGGCGAGCGTGACCTGCAGGAGCTGCCCGGGCGGTCCATCGGGGCCGGGCCGGACCCTCGCGACCGAGGCCTGGCGCTCGAGCGCATCGGCGACGGCCGCCGCCCGAGCCGGGTCCGGCACGATCGCGTAGGCGGGGGCGCTGGCGCCGGCCGGGAACGAGCGCTCGAGCAGCTTCTGGCCCTCGACCGACTCGACGTCGTTGCGGAAGTTGCTCGTCTGGGTCAGGCCGGTGTCCAGGTTGAGCCAGCCGAGCGCCATCGCGAGCAGGACGACGGTGGTGACGACCCAGACCCGCCGCGGGGCGGCGGCGATCCGCTCGCCGATCCGGCGCCAGGCGCCGTGGGTCTCGTCCGCCTTGCGGTCGCCGACGTGCGGGATGAACGGCCAGAACGCCCAGCGGCCCGCGATCACGAGCGTCGCCGGCAGGACCGTGAGCATCGAGACCATCGCGATCGCGATCCCGGTCGCCCCGACCGGCCCGAGGCCCGCGGTGCCCTCGACCTCGGCGAGCATCAGGCAGAGCAGGGCCGCGATCACGGTCAGCCCCGAGGCGATGATCGCCGGCCCGGCCCGCCGCAGCGCCTCGGCCATCGCCCGGTGCCTGTCCTCGTGGATCCGCAGCTCCTCGCGGTAACGGGCGACGAGCAGCAGCGCGTAGTCGGTGCCGGCGCCGAAGACGAGGACGGGGAGGATGCTCGCCGACTGGCCGTTCACGGTCACCCCGATCTCGGTCAACCCGTAGCCGACGCCGCGGGTGGCCAGCTCCGCGAGCCCGACCGCGAACAGCGGGAAGAACCAGAAGATCGGGCTCCGGTAGACGATCAGGAGCAGGACGAAGACGATCCCGGCCGTCGCGAGCAGCAGCGTGCTGTTGATCGACTCGAAGACGTTGACCGCGTCGGCGGCGAACCCGGCGCCGCCGGTGACGGCGGTCTCGACCCCGGGCCGGGCGCTCGATTCGACCTGGCCACGGGCGAGGTCGACCGGGTCGAGCAGCGTCTCCGCCTTGCCGTTGGCGCGAATCGTCGCCTCAAGCACGGCGGTGCTGCCGTCATCGGATACGACCGGAGGACCGTAGGGCTCCGTCCGCGGCGGCAGCTCCCGGTTGAGCGCCGCGCGGTCGGCCGCGACCCGCTCGAGGTCGGCTGCGGTGAGCTCGGCGTCGGCCCTCCGATAGACGATCACGAGCGGCAGCAGCTCGTCGCCCTGGATCTCCTCGGCTGCGGCGAGAGCCCTGGTCGACTCGGCGTCGCCGGGGAGGAAGGACGAGGATTCGTTGTCCTGGGCGTCGTCGAACTTGGCCGGCAGGTCCCCGGCGCCGATCGCGAACGCGACCAGGAGCCAGACGCCGAGGAAGAGCCACTTGAGGCGGGGGCCGGCGGGGAGTGTCAGCGGGCTCCGACGCACGCGGGCGGCGAGTCTGTCACAGGCGCGGGCGGGCGCGCCGGGCCCGGGGGCGACGGGCGCGATCGTCTAACGTCCGCCTCGCTCAACCCGGGAGAAAGGCGGTCGGCGAGATGGCGGTAGCGAGCTTCGGAGGACGTGAGGTGGTGATCGTCGAGGCGGCGCGCCTGCCCGTCGGCCGCGGCCACGAGGAGAAGGGCTACTACAAGGACACCCATCCCTCGACGCTGCTCGCGAAGGTCTACTCGGAGCTCGTCGGCCGCGCCGGCATCGATCCGACCGAGATCGGAGACGTGATCTGCGGCTGCGTGCAGCAGTTCGGCGAGCAGGGGATGAACATCGGCCGCAACGCCTGGCTCGAGGCGGGGCTGCCGGTCGAGGTCCCGGCGACGACCGTCGACCGCCAGTGCGGGTCCGCCCAGCAGGGCATCAACTTCGCCGCGGCGCTGATCGCCTCCGGGGTCCACGACGTCGCGATCGGCGGCGGGGTCGAGCACATGGGCCACATCTCCTTCGCCGACGGCTTCGAGGTGATGAGGGAGCACGGCGCCGCCTTCACCCCGGAGCTGCTCGCGCGCTTCGATCTCGTCAACCAGGGGCTCTCGGCCGAGATGATCGCCGAGAAGTGGGAGATCCCCCGCTCCGAGCTCGACGAGCTCGGAGTCCGCTCCCAGCAGCTCGCCGCCCGCGCGACCGAGGAGGGCCGCTTCGAACGCGAGATCATCCCCTTCCAGGTCAACGGCGACACCTACGTCACCGACCAGGGGATCCGGGCCGACACCAACATCGAGGCCTTGAGCAGGCTCAAGCCGGCGTTCAAGGAGGACGGCCGGATCACCGCGGGGAACAGCTCCCAGGTGTCCGACGGCGCCGCCGCCGTCCTGCTGGCGAGCCGCGAGAAGGCCGACGAGCTTGGCCTCGAGCCGCGGGCGCGAATCGTCGACCAGACGACCGTCGGCGTCGATCCGGTGATCATGCTCACCGGACCGATCCCGGCGACCCGGAAGCTGCTCGAGCGCAACGGGATGACCGTCGACGACGTCGACCTGTTCGAGGTCAATGAGGCCTTCGCTTCGGTGCTGGCCGCCTGGCAGCGCGAGCTCGAGCCCGACATGGACCGGGTCAACGTCAACGGCGGAGCGATCGCGCTCGGACACCCGCTCGGCTCGACCGGCGCCCGGCTGATGACCACGCTGCTGCACGAGCTCGAGCGCGGCGACGGGGAGGTCGGCCTCGTGACGATGTGCTGTGGCGGCGGCCTCGGCACCGGAACCCTGATCCAGCGGGTCTAGCGGGCCGCCCTAGCGACGCTGCTCTCGCGGGCGTCGGCGGGGGTCCCCGGGGAGCGGGCAGAGGGTGCTCCCGGGGGTGGCCCCGGCGCGGCCGTGGCGGGCCGGCGGGCGGCGTGGGCGTGCCGGCCCCGGCGGGTCGGGCCCTATGGCCCGGCCGGGTCCGGCGGCCTCGGGCCGGGCCCGCGGGGGTCGCCGCTTTGGCGGGCGAGGTCGTTGAGACGGGCGATCTGGCGCTCGCCCTCGACCCGGGCCGGGTCGTCGGTCGGGAGGCGCTCGATCAGTGCCGCGATCCGGTTGCGGGTCTGCTGGGCGAAGTGCGGCGTCGAGGGGGCGACGAGGGCGCGGATCTCGTCGACGGTCGGCCGTCGGGCGGGGTCACGGAGGTCGGGGCGCTCGGCTTCGCTCATCGCCTCAGGGTATCCGCGCCGCCGCTCAGCCGCCCTGGCCGCCCGATCCGGTGGTCGTCGTCGTTGTCGTCTCCGGCGTCGTGGTCGTCGGCGCCGCGCCGCCGCCGAGGTCGCCGAGGTCGGGCAGCGTCGCCGTCCCCTCCGCCGGCGGCGGCGCTGCCGTGTCGGGCGGCGTCGTCGCGGTGCTCACCGGGGCCAGCTTGGTGAGCTGGTCGACCTGTGCCTGGAACGGGACCGAGATCGCGGCGGCGTCGCCGATGATCCAGGTGTGGTTGAAGACCGCGCGAGTCGGATCGTCCTCGAAGCCGGGCTGGATGTCGCTGAGGAAGCTCTGGAGCGCCGGCGGCACCGTCGCCGCGTCGTCGGTGAGCAGCAGCGGCCCGGGGCTGCCGCCGGTCGATGCGAGCGGCGCTGCCGCGACCGCGTCCAGCGGGCGGTCGATGTTGGCGATCGCGAAGCCGTGGCCGGGGTCGTTGATGTTCCAGCCGAAGCCGCCGCTGGTGAAGCGGGCGAACGCGATCGCGTTGTCGACCGGGTCCTCGGCGCCGACCCGGGTGGCGCCGTTGAGCTTCTTCAGCGCCGCGTCGGAGATCGCCGACTCCGGACCGAGGACGAAGACCGGGGTGTCGGGGTGGCGCTTCAGCACCCGCTTGGTCCCGGCCGGGACCTCCTCGCCGTCGGCGAAGACGATCGGATCGCCCGAGCGCGCCGCCCAGGCTGCCGCCGGCATCGCCAGGCCGGGGGCGGTCGAGCTGACCACGAGGATGTGCGCCGGGTGCTTCTCGCCGGTGAGCTCGGCTCGCTCGAGGTCGACCGCATCGGCGATGTCGGCGGGATCGGTGCCCTCGATCGGCGTCGTCTTCATCTCTTCGAGCGCGGCGACGCCGCCGACCACGAACGCCTGCGTCCCGTCCGCCTCCTCGAGCCCCGGCAGCGCGAGCGCCGTCAACGCGTCGCCGGTGGCCGGGGGAACCCCGTCCGGGGTGCTGAGCAGCACCGGGGTCCCGACCGGGTCGGCGACCAGCGGCGTCGCCGCCAGCGCCTGCTGCCAGTCGTCGGCCGGCGCCAGCACGACGGCGGAGGTGCCGCCGACCCCGCCCTGGGTCGGGTAGGTGGCGAGGGCGACGGAGGCGGCAACCTCGATCGCGTCGGCGCCGCCGACGCGGGTCGTGTTCCGGGTCGCCTGCTCGGGGAAGCCCGCGACGGGCGGGCCCGGCTCGGTGGCCGGCGGCAGCTCGACCGCCGCCGGGGCGGGAGCATCGCCGCCGCCGTCGTCGAAGGCCAGGTAGCCGGCCGCGAAGCCGAGGCCGGCGACGGCGATCACGGCGATCACGGCGCCGACCCGCCGGGCGCCGTCCGACCACAGGGAGGGCGGGAGGGGGGATGGAAGCGAAGGCATCCGGCGGCAGTCTTGCGCAATCGGCGCCCGCCGTACGTCGGTGCCGGCGCTCCCGTCGGCGCCCGCCCGCCCCGGCCTGGGTCATTCCGGCCCCAGATACCGCGGTTCAGATGACCCAGGTGTTCGGGCGGGGCCGGACTCCGCGGCGGCGCCCGCCTCGCGCGGTAGACTGGTTGACTGACCAGTCAATCAGGCCGCGCCGCGGACGGGCCGCCCGGCCGGGAGGGATCAGCAATGAACTTCGCGCTCAACGACGAGCAACTCGCCTTCAAGGAGCGCTGCCGGCGCTTCGCCCGCGAGGTGATCCGGCCCGCCGCGCCGATCCACGACGCTGACGAGAGCGTGCCCTGGGAGGTGATGCGCCAAGCCCGGGCGCAGGGGATGAGCGGCCTCGCCCTGCTCGAGCGCACGGCCGCCGACCCCGACGGGCAGCTCGGCCTGATCCACGCCGAGGAGCTGCACTGGGGCTGCGCCGGGATCGCGCTCGCGATCAACGGCTCCGGCCTCGCGGCCGCCGGTGTCGCCGCCTCCGGAACGCCCGACCAGATCGCCGAGTGGGTGCCGCGGTGCCTCGGCGTCGGCGACGAGCTCAAGCTCGGGGCCTACGCCGTGACCGAGCCGCAGGCCGGCTCCGACGTCAAGAGCCTGCGCACGACCGCGCGCCGCGACGGCGACGAGTGGGTCCTGAACGGGACCAAGGTCTTCATCACCAACGGCGGCATCGCCGATGTCAACGTCGTCGTCGCCACCGTCGACCCCGAGCTCGGCCATCGCGGGCAGGCCTCGTTCGTCGTGCCGAAGGACACCCCGGGACTGCGGATGGGCAAGAAGGAGAGCAAGCTCGGGATCCGCGCCTCGCAGACGGCGGAGTTGGTGCTCGAGGACTGCCGGATCCCGGTCGAGCATCTGCTCGGCGGCCTCGACAAGCTCGAGCGCAAGCTCGAGCGGGCCCGCGCGGGCGAGAGCAGCGGCCGCGCATCGAACGCGCTCGCGACCTTCGAGCTGACCCGTCCGATCGTCGGCATCTCGGCGATCGGGATCGCGCAGGCCGCCTACGAGTGGACGCTCGAGCACCTGCTCGGCGAGGGAGCGGTGGCCGATCCGATCGAGGGGCTCCTGGACGAGAGCTCGACCGCGGGCCGGCCGGCGCTCGAGCGCCAGCACGTCCAGCAGGTCCTCGCCGACGTCGCGACCGAGATCGACGCCGCCCGGCTGCTCTGCCAGCGCGCCGCCTGGATGGGCCGCAACGGCATCCCGCTCGCCGGCGGGCAGGGCTCGATGTCGAAGCTCAAGGCGGGCGACGTGACGATGTGGGCGACGACGCGGCTGATCGACCTCGTCGGGCCGGCCGCGGCCTCCTCGCCGCTGGAGAAGTGGTTCCGCGACGCGAAGATCTTCCAGCTCTTCGAGGGCACGGCCCAAGTCCAGCGACAGGTGATCTCGCGGATGCAGGCCGCCGAGTACCGCGAGCGCCTCGCCGAGGCCGCCGCTTCCGTCGCGAGCGCCGAGCGCGACGCGGCCCGCGAGCCCGCGCTCGCCTGAGCGACGCCGCTCAGACCGGGCCGCGGCGGGGCCGGCCCTGCAAGTGCGGTTGCGCGCTGCAAAGCCGGTTGCAGGCGCCCCGAAAAGCGTTAAGAAACGCTCACAAACGGTCCCGACGCTGCTACATTGGCGCCCGCTCCGACTCGATGGCCGGGACCTCCACTGACATGCGATCGGGCCCGCGCCCGGGCCTGGCGGCGCTCGCCGTCGCGCTCGTCGCGCTCTCCGTCGGCCTGGCGCTGGTCGCCCGTGCGCCGGCCGACCTCCAGGGCAGGCTCGACGCCAAGCAGGAGGAGCTCGCGCGGGCGAAGGAGAAGAAGGGGGTGCTGACGACCGAGATCTCGCGCTACGAGAGCCGGATCGAGCAGCTCACCGGTGAGGTTGCGGCGCTGCGCACGCGCGAGGCGGCGGTGCAGCAGGACCTCGACCGGGCGGAAGCGGAGCTGGCGGCAGCGCAGCACGACCTGCGGATCCTGCGCGAGCGGCTCGCCCGCTCGATCGACGCCCTCGAGGAGCGCCTCGTCGCGATCTACAAGTCCGACGATCCGAACGCGGTCTCGATCGTCCTCCAATCCGACGGCTTCGACGACGCGCTCGGCCGCTACGAGTACCTGCAGCGGATCCAGGAGCGCAACTCCGAGATCGTCGGTCGCGTGCGCGAGCTGCGCGACGAGACCGCGGCGGCTGTCGAGCGGGTCCGCGCGACACGCGACGCGATCGCCGCCAAGAAGGCCGAGCTCGTCCGCACCCGGCAGGCGCTCGAGGCGCGCGAGGCCGAGCTCGACGCCGCCCGGGCCCGCAGCGCCCGGGCCCTGACGCGCGTCGACGGCCACGTCGATCGCCTCGAGGGCGACGTCAGCGACATCCAGGGGAAGATCCAGGAGCAGCTCGCCGCGGCGAGCGGGATCCAGCCGCTGCCGGCGGGACCGATCCAGGGCGGCTCCTCCGGCTTCATCTGGCCGGTCAACGGCTCGGTCGTCTCCGGCTTCGGGATGCGCTGGGGGCGGATGCACAACGGCGTCGACATCGCCGTCTCGGCCGGCACGCCGATCCGCGCCGCCAAGGACGGAACGATCGCCTTCGCGCAGTCGGAGGCAGAGAGCGGCGGCTACGGCAACTTCACGTGCATCGACCACGGCGGCGGGCTGTCGACCTGCTACGCGCACCAGTCGAGCTTCGCGATCACCTCGGGGTCGGTCCGGCAGGGTGACGTGATCGGCTACGTCGGCTGCACCGGGCACTGCTTCGGCGACCACCTCCACTTCGAGGTCCGGATCAACGGCGCCGCCGTCGATCCGATGGGCTACCTGTAGGCGTTCGATTCCTGGGCCCCGGGCCCGGGCGGCACGCTCAGGCGCTGCCGAGCTCGCGTTCGAGCCAGCCGATCGCGGTCGCCTGCAGCTCCGGGTCGTGCTGGACCGACCGGTGATGGCCGCCGGGGACGACGAGGAGCCGGCGCGGGTCGCCCGCCCGCCCGTGGAGCTCCTCCGACCACTCGCTCGGGACCTGCTCGTCGCCGCGGGCATGGAGCAGGAACAGCGGCTTCGGCGCCACTCGCGCGACCGCCTCGCGGAGGTCGTGCTCGCCGAGCCAGGCGGCGAGCGCCGCGACGTCGGCGCGCATCTCGAGCCGCCCGCCGCGCAGCGCGGCCCGGAGCCCGGCCTCGGTCGCCGGGCAGATCGCGATCACCCCGGCGATCGCGGGCTCGGCCGCGGCGGCATGGATCGCGAGATAGCCGCCCATGCTGGAGCCGCGGACGCAGACGCGGCCGGCGTCGACGCCGTCGACGGCGGCCAGGAACCTCGCCATCCGGCCGACGTCCCCCGACGCCGCCGGCGTCATCGCGTCCGCGCTCTCGCCGTGGCCGCGCTGGTCGTAGCCGATCGCCGCCCAGCCGCTCGCCGCGCAGAGGCGTCCGAAGTCGGCGTGGCTCTCCTTCGCCGAGCCGGCGCCGTGGACGATCACCATCCCGGGCCAGGGCGGATCGCGGTCGGGCAGCCACAGCCACCAGGGGCGGCCGGCGTGGACGCCGGCGCGATCCGGGGGATCGGGGGTTGGCAGCCGCACCGCCGGCCAAACCTAGAGCGTCGGCCGCGAGCCCGCGCGCGGCGGCCCGCAATCGATCGTCCGCGGCCCGTGGCGGCTTCCGTGTGAGAATGGCGACCATGTCCCGAACCAGCGTGACGACCGGCGATCCGGTGACCGGGTCCTCCGCCTATCCGCTCGGCAGCTCGGTCGGCCCCGACGGCCACGTCATCGTCGGCGGTTGCGACCTGGTCGCGGTCGCGCGCGAGTTCGGCACCCCGGCCTACGTATACGCGCCCGCGGACATCCGCTCCCGCGCGCGCGCCTACCTCGGGGCGCTGCGGGCGCGGGGGATCGACTCCGAGGTGCTGTTCGCGAGCAAGGCGGCGCCGCTGACAGCGATCTATCGGGTCTGCCGCGAGGAGGGCCTGAGCGTCGACGTCGCCTCCGGCGGCGAGCTGCACATGGCGCTCGCCGCCGGGTTCGAGCCGGCGCGGATCTACATGCACGGCAACAACAAGTCGGCGGCTGAGCTGCGGATGGCGTTCGCGGCCGGGATCGGCTGCATCGTCGTCGACTCGCTCGACGAGATCGAGAGCGCCGACTGGCTCGCCGACCGCGAGCAGGACGTGCTGATCCGGCTCACGCCGGGCGTCGCCGCCCCGACCCACGCGTTCGTTCGAACCGGCGAGATCGACTCGAAGTTCGGCTTCGCGATCGACGGCGGTCAGGCCGACGAGGCGGTCGCGGCCGTGGGTCGCTCGCGCAACCTCAGGCTGGCCGGCTTCCACGCCCACCTCGGATCCCAGATCTACGAGCTCGACACCTACGTCCGGGCGATCGAGGTCCTGGCAGCATTCTGCGCCCCGCACGAGCCGCGGGTGATGAACGTCGGCGGCGGCCTCGGGATCGCCTACACGTCCGGCGATCGGCCGCCGTCGATCGCCGAGTACGTGGACCTCAAGGTCGACGCGCTGACTCGCTGCTTCGACCCGCTCCCGAGGATCCTGCTCGAGCCCGGCCGCTCGCTCGTCGGCAACGCCGGGGTCACGCTCTACACGATCGGCACGGTGAAGGAGATCCCGGGCGTCCGCACCTACGTCGCGGTCGACGGCGGCATGTCCGACAACCTGCGCCCGATGCTCTACGGCTCCGAGTACGAGGCGTTGATCGCCTCGCGCGCCGACCGTCCGGCGAGCGTGACGACGACGGTCGCCGGCAAGCACTGCGAGTCCGGCGACATCCTCGTCCGCGACGTCGGGCTCGCCGAACCGCGCCCGGGCGACATCCTGGTCACCCCCGCGACCGGCGCATACGGTTACGCGATGGCCAGCAACTACAACGGCATCCCGCGGCCGCCGGTCGTCTTCTGCGACCGTGGCCGCGCCACCGCGGTGGTCCGCCGCGAGACCTACGCCGATCTGACCGCGCGCGACGTCGACGATGGCTGAGGTGCCGGTGACGCGGATCGGCCTGCTCGGCCGGGGCACGGTCGGCGGTGCGTTCCTCGACCTCGTGGCCGAGCGCGCCGTGGCCGTGGCGGCCGCCTCCGGGTTCCGGCCCGAGGTCGGCGGCGTGCTGCGGCGGGGCGAGGGCGACTTCGACCAGATCCTCGCCGACTCCGACCTGATCGTCGAGCTGATCGGCGGCATCGACCCCGCGCGCGACTACGTGCTGCGGGCGCTGCGCGCCGGCAAGCCCGTCGTCACGGCGAACAAGCAGCTCGTCGCCCAGTGCGGCGACGAGCTCTTCGAGGCCGCCCGCGGCGCCGGCGTTCAGATCCGCTACGAGGCGGCGGTCGCCGGCGCGGTGCCGGTGATCCGCGTCGTCCAGGAAGGCCACGGCGTGCTGCCGGTCGAGCGGGTCTCGGGGATCGTCAACGGCACCACCAACTTCATCCTCAGCGAGATGGCCGGCACCGGTGCCCCCTTCGCCGAGGTCCTCGCCCGCGCCCAGGAGCTCGGCTACGCCGAGGCCGACCCGACCGAGGACGTCAGCGGCGCCGACGCCGCCGCGAAGATGGCGATCCTCGCCCGGCTCGCGTTCGACACCCGGGTCGGCCTCGGGGACGTCAGCTACGAGGGCATCACCGAGATCCGTCCCGACGACCTCGCCTACGCGAAGGAGCTGGGCCTGTCCCTGAAGCTCCTCGGCGTCGCCGAGAAGCACGGTGGCGCGATCAGCGTCCGCGTCTTCCCCTGCTTCCTCTACCGCGGCCATCCGCTGGCGCCGGTCGAGGGCCCGTTCAACGCGGTCACGATCGAGGGGCCGACGATCAGCGAGATCACGATCTCGGGACCGGGCGCGGGCGGCATCGAGACCGCCTCGGCGGTGCTCGCCGACGTCTCCTCGATCCTCGCCGGGGAGGCGCCCGTTCACCTCGCCGATCGGCGCCTGGAGATCCTCGACGATCTCGAGTCGTCCTTCTACCTGCACCTGGAGGTTGCCGACGAGCCCGGGGTGCTGGCCCGGATTGCCGACGTGATCGGTCGCAACGGGATCTCGGTGAAGAGCGTCGTCCAGCGTGGCACCGGCCGCGAGGCGAGCCTCGTCATGGTCACCCACCGCGCCGCCGAGCGCGACTTCTACGCCGCCCTCGAGCAGATCTCCCGACTCGATTTCCTCGGCGCCGCGCCGCGCGCGATCCGTGTGATCGAGAAGGAGTACTCGTGAGTGGCATCGTCGCGCGCTACCGCGAGCGGCTGCCGATCGGCCCCGGCGACCCCGTCGTCACGCTCGACGAGGGAGGCACGCCCCTGCTGCCGGCTCCGCGCCTGTCGGAGCGGCTCGGCGCCAGCGTCCACCTGAAGGTCGAGGGGGCGAACCCGACCGGCTCGTTCAAGGACCGCGGGATGACGGTCGCGGTCTCACGGGCGGTCGCGGAGGGGGCCGAGGCCGTGATCTGCGCCTCGACCGGAAACACCGCCGCCAGCGCCGCCGCCTACGCGGCCCGGGCCGGGCTGCGCGGCGTCGTGATCGTCCCCGAGGGCAAGATCGCGATCGGGAAGCTCGCGCAGGCGCTGATGCACGGCGCCCGGGTGATCGCCCTGCGGGGTAACTTCGATGACGCCCTGCGGATCGTCCGCGAGCTCGCCGACCGGCACCCGATCGAGCTCGTCAACTCGCTCAACCCGCACCGGATCGAGGGGCAGAAGACGGCCGCGTTCGAGATCTGCGACGACCTCGGCGCGGCCCCGGACGCGCTCGCGATCCCGGTCGGCAACGCCGGCAACGTGACCGCGTACAGGCGCGGGTTCGACGAGTACGGGGCCCTGCCGATGCTGCTCGGCTTCCAGGCGGCGGGGGCCGCGCCCCTGGTCGCCGGCCATCCGATCGCCGAGCCGGAGACGGTCGCATCGGCGATCCGGATCGGCAACCCGGCGCGCTGGGAGGAGGCGATGGACGCCGTCACCTCCTCGCGCGGGCGGATCGCCGCCGTCGACGACGAGCAGATCCTCGACGCCTACCGCCTCCTGGCCGCCGGCGAGGGCGTGTTCTGCGAGCCCGCGTCGGCCGCGTCGGTCGCCGGCCTGCTCGCTCACGGGCTGCCGGAGATGGCGGGCGGCGGCAGGCCCGAGACGGTCGTCTGCGTGTTGACGGGGCACGGGCTCAAGGATCCCGACACCGCGCTCGGCAAGGCGCCGGCGGTGACCGGCTGCGAGCCCGATCCCGAGGCCGTGGAGCGGATCGTGTTCGCGGACTGACCGGCGCCGTCCGGCCCGTCAAGGGCGCGCGGCGGTCGGCCGATACGGAGATGACGAAGATGCTTCGACGGGAGGAGGTTGGAACCGGATGACGGTCGTGGACGCGCTCGAGATCGCGCTCGTGGCCGCGGTCACGGCGGCGGTCGTCGCGATCCTGCTGGCCGGCCGCAACCGCCGGCGCGAGCGCCGCCACCGCGAGTTGCTGGCGCAGCTGCCGAACACGACGGTGGTGCTCCTCGGGCCGGATCTGCGGGTCCGCCTAGCGTTCGGCGCCGGCGAGCTCGTCGAGGGCGTGCCGATCGTCGGCAGGCACGTCACCGAGATCCTGCCCGACTCGGTCGCGACCGCGAACCTGATCGACAGCTACCGGGCGGCCCTGGCGGGCGAGGAGCGTGCCTTCGAGTACACGAGCCAGCTCAGCGACACGACCTACGCGGCGCGGACGGCGCCGCTGCGTGACCGGGGCGAGATCGTCGGCGTCGTCGCGGCGTTCGAGGACCTCGGCGTCCGCCGCGAGCTCTCGCAGCGGGCGGCGCAGCGCCAGGTGATCCTCGATCTGATGAATGAGGCCTACGTCTCGACCGACGCGGCCGGCAACGTCACCGGCTGGAACCGTGCCGCGAAGGAGATGTTCGGATGGACCGCCGAGGAGGCGGTCGGCCGGCCCGTCGCCGAGCTGATCGTCCCCGAGGAGGACCGGGACGGGTTCTCGACGATGGTCTCGCGAACGTGGCCGGGGGTGTCGGGCGAGGGGCGGTTCGACATCCGGGCCGAGCGCAACGGACGTCACAAGGACGGGCGCGTCTTCCCGCTCGAGCTCGCGGTGACGATCGCCGAGATCGACGGCGAGACGGTCGCCCACGGCCTCATGCACGACATCACCGACCGCAAGCGGGCCGAGCGCGAGCTGCAGGAGAACGTCAGCGATCTGGCGGCGCTGGCCGAGGCGGTCGGCGACCTCGCCCGCAGCAACCTGGCGAGCGAGGCGCGTGCGGCGATCTGCCGCGCCGTCGTCAAGATCGCCGGCGCCGACGCCGCCGGGCTGATGGAGCCCGACCCGTCCGGCACCGGGTTGCGGACGACCGCATCGGAGGGCGTCGAGATCGTCGGCGACTTCGTCAGCTTCACCGCGACGGCGGGCGCCGTGCGCGCGTTCGGCAACCGCGAGCCGTACTTCACCGCCGACGTCGCCTCCGACCGCACCGTGCGGCAGGCGTTCTACGGCGGCCTCGGGCTGGTCTCCGTCTACTGGGTGCCGATCCTGCAGTCGAGCGACGCGCTCGGGGTGATGATGATCGGCTGGCGGCTGCCGGTCGCCGCTCCGTCGCCCCGGGTCGAGCGGCTGGTGCGGCTGCTCGCCGCCGAGGCCGCGGTCGCGATCGAGCGCGCGGCCCTGCTCGACCGGCTCGAGCGGATGGCGCACACCGACGACCTCACCGGGCTGGTCAACCGCCGCGCCTGGGACCGGGCGCTCGAGCGCGAGCTGGCAAGGGCGCGGCGCGAGCAGGAGCCGCTCGCCGTCGCGATGCTCGACCTCGACCGGTTCAAGAGCTACAACGATCGCCACGGCCACCAGGCCGGCGACCGCGTCCTCCGCGAGGCGGCGAGCGCGTGGCGCGCGGTCCTTCGCGAGAGCGACCTGCTCGCCCGCTACGGCGGCGAGGAGTTCGCGGTGGCGTTTCCGGGCTGCGACCTCGACCGGGCGGAGGACCTCGTCGACCGCCTCCGCCGGGCGACGCCGGCCGGGCAGTCCTGCTCCGCCGGCCTCGCCTGCTGGGACGGCGACGAGACGGCCGACCAGCTGCTCGGCCGGGCCGACTCGGCCCTCTATGACGCCAAGCAGGCCGGCCGCGACCGGACGGTGGTGGCGTAGGGAGCGCTCACGCCCTCGCGGCGGTCGCCGCCCGGCCCCGCGGCCCGGTTCGGGCACGGATCCGTCGCGGTCCTCCACTTCCGGGTGCTGATCGGTGACGGCGGCGGCGCTTTGCTGCGGCCATGGCTTCGTCGCGGGATCTGGGAGCGGTGCTGCTGGGCCTTCTCGCCCCTCCGCGCTGCCTGTCGTGCCGCGCGCCGCTCGTCCGGGCGGCGGCGGGTCCGGGGCTCTGCGGACCCTGCGCGGCCGCGGTCGAGCGATCGTCCCCCGTCGCCTTTCGCGCCGACGCGATCGACGGCGGCATCGCGCCGCTCCCCTACGAGGGCACCGGGCGCCGGCTCGTTGCGGCGCTCAAGTTCGGGCGGCTGGCGGTGGTCGCCGAGCTCGGCGCGACGCTGATCGCCGATCGGGCGCCGGCCGGGTGGCTGGAGGCGACGATCGTGCCGGTCCCGGCGGCGCCTCTCCGCGCGCGCCGGCGCGGGCTCGACCCCGCCTGGGAGCTGGCGTCGGCGCTGGTCGGGCAGACCGGCGCAGCGGCGGCCCCGGCGCTGCGCCGGCGCGACCGCCGGCACCAGCGCGGCCGCTCCCGGGCCGAGCGGCTGGCCCGCCCGCCGGTCGTCGACGCCGTCGCGGACGCCCCCCGGCGGGCGCTGCTGATCGACGACGTCGTCACGACCGGAGCGACGATCGACGCCTGCGCGCGGGCGCTCCGCCTCGCCGGCAGCGTCGAGGTGCGCGCCCTGGCGCTCGCCGCGGTGCCGCCGCGGCGAGCGGTTGGCGATCGAGAGCCCGCCCCATAGGATTGTCGGGCCCGGGGAAGGCGATGTGAGGAGGCACCGTGCAGATCGAGATCGTCGGTCGCGGATTCGAGGTCGATGAGGAGACGCGCGAGAGCGTCCGCAAGCGCTTCGACCGGGTCGATCGCCAGGTCTTCGAGCATGCCCGTCTCGAGGTCGTGCTCCGCGAGGAGTCGAACCCGGCGATCGCCGACAAGTACGTCGCCGAGGCGACGCTGGGCCTGAAGCGCGTGACGCTCCACGCGGAGGAGCGCTCGCTGACGATGGACCACTCGATCAAGGAGGTCGCGCTCGACATCCGGCGCCAGGTCAAGCGGCACCGCGAGCAGCGTCGCAAGCGCTCGCTGAGGCGGCGCCTCGCCTCCCGGGCGCGCGGCCGCGAAGCCTGAGCCCGGCGCCCGGCGCGCGGCGGCGGGCCGGTGGCGAGGCGCCCGGGAGGCGGCCTGGCGTTCTGTACCCTGACCTGCGATGGCACGGGGCCTGATAGACCGCGCGTTGCGGCTCGGCGAATCGAAGCAGTTCCGCGACTACGAGAAGCGGGTCGCGGCGATCAACCGCTTCGAGCCCGAGATGGAGCTGCTCGACGATGCCGAGATCCGGGTCGCGGCGGACGAGCTGCGCGCGCGCGTCCGCGACGGCGGCGAGCCGCTCGACGACGTCCTTCCGGAGGCCTTCGCCCTCTGCCGCGAGGCGAGCCGGCGGACCCTCGGCCAGCGCCATTACGACGTCCAGCTGATCGGCGGCATGGTCCTCCACTCCGGCGCGATCGCCGAGATGAAGACGGGCGAGGGCAAGACGTTGACGGCGACGCTGGCGGTGTTCTTGAACACGCTCGGCGGCGACAGCGTCCACGTCGTCACCGTCAACGACTACCTCGCCCGCCGCGACGCCGAGTGGATGGGGCCGATCTACGACATGCTCGGCGTCGGCGTCGGAGTCCTCCAGGACAACGACCTGCCCGACCACGGGGACCGCCGCCACGCCGCCTACGCGGCCGACGTCACCTACGGGACGAACTCCGAGTTCGGCTTCGACTACCTGCGCGACAACATGGCCCCGAGCCTCGACCGCTGCTTTCAGCGCGGCCATCCGTTCGCGATCGTCGACGAGGTCGACAACATCCTCATCGACGAGGCGCGGACGCCGCTGATCATCTCCGGCGCGCCCGAGGCGGCGGCCGACCTCTACTACACGTTCGCCCGCCTCGCCAAGAGCCTCGAAGGGGTCGAGACGAAGCCGAAGCTGAAGGCGCTCGGCGAGTCGAAGGACACGTCGGGGGCCGACTACGACTACGAGTACGACGAGAAGCACAAGACCGTTGCCCCGACCGAGCGGGGAGTCGAGCGCGCGGAGAAGTTCCTCGGCGTCGAGAACCTCTACCTGTCCGAGCACGGAACCCTCGTCAACCACCTCGTCCAGTCGCTGAAGGCGGAGTCGCTGTACCGGCTGGACCGCGATTACGCGGTCGTCGACGGCGAGGTGATGATCATCGACGAGCACACCGGCCGCATCCTCGAGGGCCGGCGCTGGTCGGAGGGCCTGCACCAGGCGGTCGAGGCGAAGGAGGGCCTGGCGATCCGCGAGGAGAACCAGACGCTCGCGACGATCACGCTCCAGAACTACTTCCGCATGTACGACAAGCTCAGCGGCATGACCGGCACCGCCCTGACCGAGGCGACCGAGTTCATGAAGATCTACGAGATGCCGGTCGTCGAGATCCCGACGAACGTCGCGATGGTCCGCGACGACGCCAACGACCAGATCTACAAGACCAAGGACGGCAAGTGGAAGGCGGTCGTCAACGAGATCGTCGAGCGTCACGAGAACGGGCAGCCGATCCTCGTCGGCACCGTGTCGGTCGAGGTCTCCGAGATGCTCTCGAAGCAGTTCGCCAAGCGCGGCATCGAGCACGAGGTCCTCAACGCGAAGCCCGAGTACGCGCAGCGCGAGGGCGAGACGGTCGCCCAGGCGGGCCGCCTCGGCGCGGTCACGATCGCCACCAACATGGCCGGCCGCGGCGTCGACATCAAGCTCGGCGGGGATCCCGAGATGCTCGCCGAGGGCGAGCTCCGAAAGCTCGGGGTGGGCAAGGGGGACCCGAACTACGAGGAGGAGCTCGAGGCGCTGATGCCGGCGCTCGAGGAGCGTTGCCGCGAGGAGGGCGAGAAGGTCCGCGAGGCGGGCGGCCTGTTCATCTGCGGCACCGAGCGGCACGAGTCGCGGCGGATCGACAACCAGCTCCGCGGCCGCTCCGGCCGCCAGGGCGATCCCGGCGCGTCGCGGTTCTTCCTCTCCGCCCAGGACGACCTCGTCCGCCTCTTCGCCGGCGACCGCATCTACAAGATCCTCGACCGCCTCGGCCCGACCGACGACGAGGGCGAGGAGTACCCGCTCGAGGCGAAGATGCTGAGCAAGCAGATCGAGAACGCGCAGAAGAAGGTCGAGGAGCAGAACTACCTGAGCCGGAAGCGCGTCCTCGAGTACGACGACGTGATGAACGAGCAGCGCCGGGTCGTCTACAAGTACCGGCGCGAGGTGCTCGAGGGCCGCGACATGGGCGATGTCGCCCGCGAGCAGCTTTCCGGCGTCGTCGCCGCGAAGGTGGGCGAGTACACGACCTCGGACGTCTTCGAGGAGTGGGACCTCGGCGAGCTCGAGACCCAGCTCGGGACGGTCTGGCCGGTGACGGTGGACCTCGGCGAGCTCGACCCGCAGACGTCGAGCCGCGAGCAGGTGATCGAGCTCCTCACCGACGACGCGCTCGCCGCCTACGACGAGCGCGAGGAGGAGTTCGGCGAGGAGCTGATGCGCGCGCTCGAGCGTCACATCCTGCTCCAGGTCATCGACGTCCGCTGGAAGGAGCATCTGGCGGAGATGGACTACCTGCGCGAAGGCATCCACCTCCGTGGCTTCGCCCAGATCGACCCCCTCGTCGCCTACAAGAACGAGGGGTTCATCATGTTCGAGGCGCTGATGGACTCGATCTGGGAGGAGTTCGCGCGGCTGATCTTCCACGTCGACGTCGAGATCGAGCCGAGCCGGGTCGACGAGGCCTTCGGCCCCGACGGGTCAGGCGCCGACGTCAGCTACTCCGGCGGCGGCGACGAGCAGCCCTCGGCTCTCGCCGAGGCACGGGCCGCGGCCGGGGCGGCGGGCGGAGCCGCCACCGCCCCGGCGGCCGCGATGGCCGCCGGCGGCGGCACCAACACGACGACGGTCGTCAAGAGCGAGGACGAGAAGATCGGCCGCAACGACCCCTGCTGGTGCGGGAGCGGCAAGAAGTACAAGAAGTGCCACGGCGCCTGAGCGGGCGGGAGACGGCGGCGCTCTCGTCCGGCCCGGGCGGGGCGGTCGCTCGGTAGTGTGGGGGCCCTCCGCCGCGAACGCGCGCGGGCCGGAGGCGCAAAGGGGACGGTCGCGTCCCTCCCCGGCCCACCAGAGAAGGATGAGATGAGAAAGCTCCCCCCTGCCGTTGCCCTGATCGCCGCCCTCGCCGCCCTCGCCGCCCCGGCCGGCGCCGGCGCCGGGACCGCCGACACGGTGACGATCTCGGGTCGC
The DNA here is from genome assembly GCA_016861045.1 of Actinomycetes bacterium. GTDB lineage: Bacteria > Actinomycetota > Thermoleophilia > Solirubrobacterales > 70-9 > RHKX01. The sequence continues at coordinate 253,104 of BOKP01000004.1, forward strand.
GCCTACACGTTCAACCACATGAGCGACTACATCGAGGGCGCGACGATCAAAGTCCGCGAGATCCCCGGCCTCGGCGCCACCACCGACGCCAGCGGCGACTACACGCTCGAGGTGCCCGACGACAGCAACGTCACGCCGTACATCGACCCGCCGGACGGCTGGAACGAGATCGACCTGCAGACGTTCCACACCCGCGGCGAGGACATCGAGAACGCGAACTTCCAGACCCCGGCCGACCTCGAGTACAACGCGCTCGCGGCGATCCTCTCGGTGCCGATCGACGAGGCGACCGGCCGCCCGGCGCAATGCGTGATCGTCACCACCGCCTCGGCACGGAACGTGCGCGGCGTCGACTACGAGACCTTCCACGAGCGCACGCCGCACGGAGTCCCGGGCGCGACCTCGGAGGAGCTGCCGGCGCTGGAGGGCCCGGTCTACTTCAATGAGCACGTGATCCCCGACCGGACGAAGACCGAGACCTCGGAGGACGGCGGGATCATCTGGAGCGTCGTCCCGGCCGGGACCTACCGGATCGTGACGACGAGCCCCAGCACCCGCTTCGCGAGCTTTCTCGCGACCTGCAGGGACGGCCGGATCGTCAACGCGAACCCGCCCTGGGGCGCCTACGAGCTGGCCGCCGGCGAGCAGCCGCTCGGGGCGAGCGTCGTCGCCGCCTCGGTGGCCGGAACGAAGATCCGGTCCGGCGAGCGCCGCAAGGTCGTGGTCGGGATCGAGAGCGGTGAGGCGACCCGGGTCAACGCCGTGCTCCGCAAGCAGGGCAGGCGGATCGGCCACGCGCGCGTCGACGTCGGCACCGGCGCCGGGAAGGTGAGGGTCCCGGTCCGGCGACGTGCCGGCATGGGCAGGGCGAGGCTGAGCGTCCGGCTCCGCGACGCGGCGGGGGACCGGGTGACCAGCCACCACCGGGTCGTCCTCCCGCCCCGCTGACCGCCGGCCGCCAACCCTCGGGTGACCCAGGGCGGCCGATCGGCCGCGCCGAGCCTCGGAGGCGGTCAGCCGTCCGGTGCCACGCCCCCGGGGTCGGGCTCGACGGCGTTGGCGAGCAGCATCTCGATCGGGATGACCTCGAGCGCGCGCTCGTGCGTTGCCGCGAGGACGACGCCGGGGGCGCAGCCGGCCCGCTCCGCCTCGAGCCAGCGCGGCGCGCAGACGCACCAGCGGTCGCCGGGCGCGAGCCCGGGGAAGCCGAGCTGCGGCGCCGGGGTCGAGAGGTCGTTGCCGGCGAGCCGGCTGAACCGGAGGAACTCGCCGGTGACGATCGAGCAGACGGTGTGGCTGCCTGCGTCCTCGGGCCCGGTGGCGCAGCAGCCGTCCCGGTAGAACCCCGTCGTCGGTTCGGCCGAGCACTTCCGCAGCCCGCCGCCGACCACGTTGATGTCGGGAACCCGGCCCACGGGGCAATGTCTACTCCGCCGGACCCGCCCCTGCGCGTCCGGCCCCTCCGGGCCCGCCGGATCGTCCGCCCGGGGTCCGGTTCGGCCTCCACGGATACACTCGCCGTCGATGAGCGAGGCGCCCGAGACCAACGCCCGCATCGCGGAGGTCCGCGAGCAGCTCACCCTGCTCCGGGACTACCTTTGACCCCGATTCGCTGAGCAAGGAGGTCGCCCGGCTCGAGGGCGAGATGCAGGCGCCGGGCTTCTGGGATGAGGCGGAGCGCGCGGCGAAGGTCTCGGCGGAGCACACCCGGGCGAAGCGCCGGCTCGAGCTCTGGAACGGGCTCTCCTCCGACGTCGACGACCTCGACGACCTCGCCGAGATGGCGACCGAGGACGAGGAGCTCGCCGCCGAGCTCGAATCCCAGCTCGACTCGATCGCGACGCGGCTCGCCGAGCTCGAGGAGCAGCGCTTGTTCAGCGGCGAGCACGACGGCGGTGACGCCGTCGTCACCGTGCGCTCCGGCGCCGGCGGCACCGACTCGCAGGACTGGGCCGAGATGCTTCTGCGGATGTACCTGCGCTGGGCCGAGGCGCGCGGGTTCGCGGTCGAGATGAAGGAGGCCTCCGAGGGCGAGGAGGCGGGGCTGAAGTCGGCGACCTTCGTCGTCCGCGGCGAGAACGCCTACGGCCTGTTCGCGGCCGAGCGCGGCGTCCACCGCCTCGTCCGGATCTCGCCGTTCGACTCGCAGTCGCGGCGCCACACCGCCTTCGCCCAGCTCGACGTCGCCCCGCTCGTCGACGACGACGTCGAGGTCGAGCTCGACGAGGGCGACATCCGCGTCGACACCTACCGCGCCTCCGGGGCCGGCGGCCAGCACGTCAACAAGACCGACTCTGCGGTCCGGCTCACCCACGTGCCGACCGGGATCGTCGTCCAGTGCCAGAACGAGCGCTCGCAGACCCAGAACAAGGCGACGGCGATGCAGATGCTGCGGGCGCGGCTGATCGCTGAGCAGGAGCGCAAGCGCGAGGAGGAGCTGGCAGCGGCGCGCGGCGAGCAGAAGGCGGTCGAGTGGGGCTCGCAGATCCGCAGCTACACGCTCCACCCGACGACCCGCGTCAAGGACCACCGGACCGGCCACGAGGCCGGCGACGCCCAGCGCGTCCTCGACGGCGACCTCGACGGCTTCGTCCGCGAGTACCTGCTGCAGAGCGCCGCCGGCACGACGGCGACCCCGTGACGCTCCGGCCCGACGACCTCGAGGCGCTGGTCGCCGCGGCGCTCGCCGAGGACCTCGGCGCCGGCGACGTGACGACCGACGCGACCGTTTCCTCCGACGCCCGCGGCCGCGCGAGGATCGTCCAGAAGCAGCCCGGCGTCCTCTTCGGACTCGACGCCGCCGCGGCCGCGTTCCGGCAGGCCGGCGCCGGCGATCTCGACAGGGTGATCGCCGAGGGCACCTGGTCGGACGCCGTTCCCCGCGACGTGGCCCTGGTCGCCGGACCCGCCCGCGCGCTGCTCGCCGCCGAGCGCGTCGCACTCAACCTGCTCGGGCACCTCTCCGGCGTCGCGACGCTGACCGCGCGCTACGTCGAGGCGGCGCGCGCCGAAGGCGGCCGGGCCGTGATCCTCGACACCCGCAAGACGACGCCGCTGCTCCGCACCCTCGAGAAGGCCGCCGTCCGCGCCGGCGGCGGCCGGAACCACCGCATGGGCCTCGACGACGCGATCCTGATCAAGGAGAACCACATCGCCCTCGCCGGCGGCGTCGCCGCGGCCGTCGCCCGCGCCCGCGAGGCCCGCCCCGACCTCCCGGTCGAGATCGAGTGCCGCGACGCGACCGAGCTCGCCGCCGCTCTCGCCGCCGGCGCCGACCGCCTGCTCCTCGACAACATGGACCCCGACGGCCTCCGCGCCGCCGTCGCCGCCCGCGACGAGGCCGGCTCCGCGGCAGCGCTCGAGGCATCCGGCGGCGTCACCCTCGACACGGTCGCCGCGATCTCCGCCACCGGCGTCGACTTCATCTCGGTCGGCGCCCTGACCCACTCGGCCCCGGCGCTCGACCTGTCGATGCTGCTCGAGGGGTAGCTACTTCAAGAGCCGCGAGAGGCGGCGGTCGGCGAGGACCCGGCCGCCGGTCTGCTCGGCCGGGCAGTAGCAGGTGATCCGATCCGAGTAGTGGATCGCGGCGATCGTGGTGCCGCAGCGCGGGCATGGCTCGCCCTCGCGGCGGTGGACCTCGAGCGGCATCGGCATCTTGTCGGGGATCGTGTCGCCGACGACCTCCTCGTAGTGGTCGATCGCGTCGCCGAGGACGTGGAGGGCGGCGTGCAGGCGATCGAGCTCGTCGGCGCTCAGTTCCGAGCCCTTCCTGAACGGCGACAGACTCGCCTCCCAGAGGATCTCGTCGACCCAGGAGCGGCCGATGCCGGCGATCGTCCGCTGGTCGCGCAGCAGCGGGTGGAGGTGGCGGGGCTGGTCGAGCGCGGTGGCGAGCTCCTCCCGGCCCGGCGCCGGCCAGGCCTCCGGGCCGAGCGTGGCGACCATCTCGTCGTCCTCGACGGCGCCGGCCTCGAGCAGCTTCGCCCAGGCCCGCTGCTTGGATCCGAACTCGCGCAGCCGCAGCTCGCGCCCGTCGCCGAGCCGGACGAGCACCCGCGAGGCGCGGTCGCGCAGCGAGGCCCGCCTGCCGAAGACCTGCAGGCGCCCGGCCGACATCATGTGGACGAGCAGCGCGAGCTCGGGATCGCCGCCGCGGCCGAGCTCGACGACCGGCATCTTGCCGGCCCTGCGCACGCCGGCGACCCGCATGCCGACGATTGCCTCGAGCGGCGGCTTGACGCTCTTCAGCGCGACCATCCCCGGAGCCAGCACCGACTCGACCTCGGCCCCGGTCAGGGCCGCGGCCAGTCTCCGCGCCGTGATCTCGACCTCGGGCAGCTCCGGCACCGCCCCAGGGTAGTCCAGGGGGCCGGAGCCCCCCGCCTGCCTCCGCGACGTTCGCCACCCATCCCGGCCCCGGTCAACGCGGGCGCTAGACTCAAGGCAGTCATTCGCACGCCCGCATGGCCGGTGGCCGGCGGCTTGCGAACATCAAGGATCAGTCCGCCCGATGAGGGTGGGAGGCACCGATGCAGGAACTCGCGACCAGCCAGGAACCGCCCGCGACGATGCCGGGCTCGCCGGAGGCGTTGACGCCGGTGGAGATCGCCGTGCTCAGCGCCGAGGTAAAGGAGCTCGCCGCCGAGCGCGACGCCGTCGTCCTCGCCCACAACTACCAGCTGCCCGAGCTGCAGGACCTCGCCGACTACGTCGGCGACTCGCTCGGCCTCTCGCGCGCCGCCGCCGCGGCCGACGCCGCGGTGATCGCCTTCTGCGGCGTCCACTTCATGGCCGAGACGGCATCGGTGCTGTCGCCCGAGAAGACCGTGCTGATCCCCGACCTCGAGGCCGGCTGCTCGCTCGCCGACTCGATCGACGCCGACCAGCTTCGCGCCTGGAAGGCCGAGCACCCGGGAGCGCTGGTCGTCATGTACGTCAACACCTCGGCCGCGGTCAAGGCGGAGACCGACTACTGCTGCACGTCCTCGAACGCGGTTGCGGTCGTCGAGCACATCTGGCGGGAGCACGGGCCCGAGACCGAGATCCTGTTCGGCCCCGACCTCTGGCTCGGCACGTTCGTCGAGCGCGAGACCGGCCTGGTCGACGATCCCGAGCGCCGGTCGCGCTTCCACGTCTGGGACGGCGAGTGCCACGTCCACGCCGGGATCCGCCCCGACGACATCACCGAGATGCGGGCCGAGCACCCGGGGGCCGAGTTCCTGATCCACCCCGAGTGCGGCTGCTCGACTCAGGCGATGGAGTACGTCGCCTCCGGTGACATCTCCGACGAGGGCGTCCACATGCTCTCGACCTCGGGGATGCTCCATCACGTCGAGGGGAACCCGGAGGGCGAGTTCATCGTCGCGACCGAGACCGGGATGCTCTACCCGCTCGAGCAGGCCGCCCCCGGCGCCGACCTGATCGCCGCCAACCGGATGGCCTTCTGCAAGTACATGAAGATGATCACGCTGCCGAAGCTCCGCGACTCGCTCCGCGACATGGTCCACGAGGTCAGGGTCCCGACCGAGATCGCCGAGCGGGCGCGGATCCCGATCGAGCGGATGGTCGCGATCGGCTGACGGGCCGGGAGACGCGATGGCGCCGTCTTCGGCCCGCTCGCGCGCCCGAGCATGCATCGCCGGCACCTTCCCGGTCCCGTGCCCCGCCTTGTCGGCAGGCCGGCGGGCTCACCTGATCCGCGCGCCGATCATCGCGGCGATCTCCGTCGCGACCGCCGTGCGGTCCGCGAGCGCGGTCCACGAGTAGCGGCGAATGAGGTAGCCGGCCAGGGCGAGGTCGGCATCGCGAGCGTTGTCCCTGTCGCGCTGCGCGCGAGCGAGGTGATCGGCTCCGTCGGCCTCGACGACGAGCATCGCATCCAGCCACAGGAAGTCGACCTCGTAGCCGAGCAAGGGGACGTTGACCGCAGGCAGCGGCAGACCGTGGTCGCGGCAGGTCGCGAGCAGGATCTCCTCGAGCCTCGAACGCGTCGCGGCGAGCGGCAGCGACCGCTCGCCGAGGAGCTTGCGGATCGTCCCCGATCCCTTCCGCGATGGTGAGGCGTCGAGCAGCGCGCCCAATCGCTCGCGGTCGAGCCCGCGTCGCTCCGCCTGCTCGAAGGCGCGCCGCGTCCCAAGCGGCGTCAGGACCGTGGCGAGGTCCCAGACCGTGCGGGTCACGGTGGTCACCGGGATCCTGTTGCGAACGGTGATGTCACTCCGGGGAAGGCGGCGAGGGGAGTGGGTGACGATCCCGGTCGGGCCGCGGCGCCCGCGACCGGGCACCGAGACGTGGAGGGCGAAGCGCTCGCGGCGGGGGACGATCCCGTGAAGCTGTCCCGCCGGGCCATGGCTCAGGGCGGCGCCCGGGACGCAGGCGAGGACGGCGGCGAGCCAGCGCCCCTCCTGCGAGATCCTGGCGTGGCCGACCGCGTAGACGCCGCGGTGGAGGCGGTGAAGGTGGCCGCGACGAGCCAGGCCGTTGAGCCGATCGGATGTGACTCCGATCGCGAGCAGCTGACGCCGGGCGACGACGCCGTGCTGGCGAGCGGCGAGATCGGCGATCGCAGCGGCCATCGGTCGGCATTTGCGGTCCATGCGACACCAAACCCCGGCCAATCGGGGCGTGCCCCCGGGCCCGACCCCTTCTCTCCCCCGCCTGCTCCCGGCTACTCGGCCGCCGGCTCCTCGTCGGGATCGACGTCAGCGCGGCGGCTGCGGCCGATCGGGAGGCCGGCCGTCGTGCGGGCGCGGTCGCTGAGATGGGCGCGGCGGCGGCGCATGTAGATGCGGCGCTGGAGCAGCAGCGTGACCAGCCCGGCGGCCATGATCGAGGCCAGGTTGAGGCCGAGCTGGATCGTCGCGCCCCGGGCCGTGGACCAGTCGGCGTAGGCGGCCGCGACCCCGATGTTCGATGCGGCCGGGACCGTGGCGACCGAGATCAGGACGCCGACGAGGGCGCTCGACTTGGCGGTCGTCAGGCTCAGCATCCCGACGACGCCGGCGATGAGCGCGACGTAGACCGAGAAGATGTCGGGGTTGGAGATGAAGCGGACGAGCGTGTGCGAGTCGAAGTCGATCGTGCTCGGGATCTGGTCGATCTCGCGCAGCAGGATCGTCATCGCGCAGGTGGCCAGGGTGCCGATCAGGAAGCCGTAGAAGAGCGCCGCGGCGGAGCGGCGCGCCAGTCGCTCGCTGCGGTTGACGAGCGCCACGCAGATCCCCGCGATCGGCCCGAAGTCGGGCCCGACGACCATCGCCCCGACGATCAGGATCGGTTGGTTGAAGTAGATGCCGACGGCCGCGATCAGCATCGAGGCGACCATGAAGACGATGTAGCTCTGCGAGAGCTCGACGTTCTCCGACGTTCGCGAGGAGACGTTCTCCCAGACGACCGGGTCGGTGGCGAAGTCGTCGCGGCGACGCCGGAAGGCGTTCGAGCTCAGGGCCGAGATCTCGGAGTCGATCTCCTCGATCGCGATCGAGCCGTCGACGTCGACGTCGAGCTCGCGCAGGTCGGCGACGACGAGGCTGACGTCGGCGCGGGCGACGTCGCAGAGGACGAGGTCGCCGTCGGGCTTCGTCGCGACGTTCTCGAGGTGGACGATGTTGAAGGCCGAGTCGCTGCCGGTGAGCAGCTCGACGACGTGGCGGCACTCGGCGTGCGGGGCGACGATCCGCAGATGGACCACGGCGGAGATCGTAGGGGCCGGCCGGGTCGCGTCGGGCGCACGAGCGAACCGTGTGCGCATTATGAGCGTTCGCTTATCATTCGTCCCCCTAACGACGCGCCTTGCAGGGCTCCGCCCACCGGGCCCGGCCGGAGGAACGTTCCCGGCGCCGACGAAGGAGGCTTCCGACAATGGCCAGAGCACGCACACGCAGCCGCCTGCGGGCACGTCGCTCGCGGATGCCCGGGTCTCACCCGCGGCGGCGGCGCCCTCCGATCGTCGAGCTTCGCGACGCCACCGTCGTCTACCCCGGCGGCCACGTCGGGCTCGAGCGCGTCTCGATCTCGATCGACCGCGGCGAGTTCGTCTTCCTCGTCGGCCCGACCGGGTGCGGCAAGTCGACGTTCATCAAGCTGCTGCTCCGTGACCTCGAGCCGGCAAGCGGCACGGTCCGGGTCGCCGGCAAGGACATCAACGAGATGCCGCGGTCGAAGGTGCCGCTGCTGCGGCGCCGGATCGGCACCGTCTTCCAGGATTTCAAGCTGCTCCCGAACCGGACCGTCTACGACAACGTCGCCTACGCCCTGCAGGTGATCGGGACGCCGCGCTCGGAGATCAAGCGCCAGGTGCCCGAGATCCTCCGCATGGTCGGGCTCGGCGCGAAGATCCACAACTACCCCGACGAGCTCTCCGGCGGCGAGCAGCAGCGCGTCTCGGTCGCGCGCGCGTTCGTCAGCCACCCGCCGCTGCTGTTGGCCGACGAGCCGACCGGCAACCTCGATCCCGAGACCTCGATCGGGATCATGCAGCTCCTCTACCGGATCAACCGGACCGGGACGACCGTCGTCGTCGTCACCCACGACCGCGAGATGGTCGACAAGATGCGCCGTCGGGTGATCCAGCTCCATGACGGCCGCGTCATCCGCGACCAGGCCGCGGGCATGTACGCGACCGACGAGGACACGTCCGAGTTCGGCGCCCGCGTCCGCAGCGAGATGGGGGTCGCCGAGCCCGACGACGAGGGCGGCGGGGCGCTGCTGTGAGGCGGCTCCCGTTCTTTCTCGGCGAGGCCTATCGGGCGCTGCGCCGCAATGCCGCCCCGTCGCTGGCGGCGATCGTGACGATCGCGGTGACCGTGCTGCTCGTCGGCGTCCTCGTTCCGGTCCTCGACGCGAGCGGGTCGAAGACCGAGGACGTCCGCTCCCAGCTCGAGCTCAAGGTCTTCCTCTTCGATGACGCCAGCAAGCAGGAGATCGCCAACCTCGAGGACCGGATCGGCCGCATCCCGCACGTCGAGAGGGTCGAGTACGTCTCGCCCGCGGCCGCCCTGAAGATCCTCGAGGAGGACCTCGAGGACAGGAGCCTGCTCGACGAGCTCAACAGCAACCCGCTGCCGCCCGCCTTCAACGTCAAGGCCGACGATCCCGACAACCTCGAGTCGGTGCAGACGGCGCTCTCGCCGCCGAGCTCGGCCGGCAAGCCGCAGCCGATCAGCCCGGCCATCGACGAGATCGTGACCGGCGAGCAGACGACGCAGATCCGTGAGGTGACCGGCGCCGTCAAGATCCTGCTCGCGGTGATCGCCGTGCTGCTCGCGGTCGCCTCGCTGTTCCTCGTCGGCAACACGATCCGGCTCTCGATCTACGCCCGCCGCCGCGAGGTCGAGGTGATGCAGCTCGTCGGCGCCACGAACTGGTTCATCCGCTGGCCGTTCGTCATCGAGGGCCTCGTCGTCGGGCTGTTCGGCGCGCTGATCGCGGTCGGCATACTGTTCCTCGGCAAGGTGACCATCGTCGATCCGCTGTCCGATAACTTCGCTCTGGTCGAGAACCTCAACACGATCTCCTTCGCGCCCCTCGTCGCCGCGCTCGTGGCCGGCGCGATGGTGGTCGCGGCGCTTGGCAGCGGCGTGACGCTGCGCCGCTTCCTCCGCATTTGAGCCGCGGCGACGGCCGCCGGCGCGGCTTCGCCCCCGGGCTGCTCGCCGGGGCGGCGATCGCCGTCGCCCTGCTCGCCTTCGTCGGCCCGCTCCGGGACCTCCTCCCGGAGCGGGACCTCTCACGCGCGGCGGAGGCGCAGCGGGTGATCGAGGAGAGCTACTTCCGGCCGACCGGCTCCGAGGAGCTCGAGAACGCCTCGATCGAGGGCATGGTCCAGCGGATCAGCAAGGCCAACGACGATCGGTTCTCGCACTACTTCGACCCGGCGGCATACAAGCGGTTCCTGGCCGCCTCCTCGGGTGAGTTCTCGGGGATCGGGGTGACCGTGGCCGAGACGCCTCGCGGCCTCCGCGTCGCTCAGGTGTTCCCGGGCGCGCCGGCCCGGGAGGCCCGGATCGGCCCCGGCGACCTGATCGTCGGCGTCGACGGCGAGTCGCTCGCCGGCGTCTCCGCCGATGCCGCCGCGGCGCGGATCAAGGGCCCCGCGGGCACGACCGTCGAGCTGACGGTGGTCGACGGCCGCGGCGGCGAGCGCCGCCGGGTCGAGGTCGAGCGCGCCAAGGTGGAGATCCCGGCGGTGACCGGCAGGATCGAGCGGCGGGGCGCCCGCAGGATCGCCTACGTGCGGCTCGCCGGCTTCACCAAGGGCGCCCACGGCGAGCTCCGGGACGAGATCGAGAAGCTCGACGGCAGGGGCGCCGACGGCCTCGTCCTCGATCTGCGCGGCAACGGCGGGGGGCTGGTCGACGAAGCCGTCCTCGTGCAGTCGATCTTCCAGGAGGAGGGGCCGGTCCTGACGATCGACGGGCGCGCCCGCGACGAGCGGACCTTCGAGGTCACCGGCGACCCGCTCGAGGGGATCGGCCCGATCGCGGTCCTGGTCGACGGCGACACCGCCTCGGCGTCGGAGATCGTCACCGCGGCGCTGAAGGAGAACGGCCTCGCGACGGTTATCGGGACGAGGACCTACGGCAAGGGCGTGTTCCAGGAGGTGATCCCGCTGGAGGCGGGAGGCGCCCTCGACCTGACGGTGGGCGAGTACCTGACCGCGGACGGCAGCTCGATCCTCGGCAAGGGGGTCGTTCCCGACATCCGCATCGAGGACGGCGATCCGAGCGGCGGTGACGAGGTCCTCGACGCCGGCCTGCGCCGCGTCGCCTCCGAGCTGCGGGCGCGGTGATGACGCACGAGGTCGAGCCCGGGCGCCCGCGGGCGCTCGTCGTCTCCCGTCGCGGGCGCTTCCGGGTCGGTGAGCCGCTGTTCGAGCGCGGGCCGCAGGTGAGCCTCGCCCGCGGGCGCGTCGACGTCGGCCCCGGAGGGATCGCGCTCTGCCGGATCGACCGGCGCGGCGGGCAGCCGATCGCCGACCTCGGGCGCGCCGATCGCGCGCGCGACGTCGTCGCGGCGCTGCTCGCCGACCGCGGCCTGCGCCCGACCTTTCGCGACCGCCACGAGCGGGAGGCGCGCGACGTCGTCGCCCGGCTCGAACGGGACGCGGGGCCGCGGCGCGACCTGACCGCGGAGCCGACCTTCACCGTCGACCCGGCGAGCGCCCGCGACTTCGACGACGCGGTCTCGGCCCGCGCCGAGGGCGACGGCTTCCGGGTCTGGGTCCACATCGCCGACGTCGCCGCCCACGTCAAGCCCGAGAGCGGTCTCGACCGCGAGGCGCTCTCGCGTGGCAACTCGACCTATGCTCCGGGCACCGTCAGCCCGATGCTGCCCGCGGCGCTGAGCAGCGACGCGTGCAGCCTCAACCCCGGGGTCGAGCGGCTCGCGGTCACCGCCGAGATCGAGCTCGCCGGGTCCGGTGAGCCCGTCGCGTCGTCCTTCTACCGCTCGCGGATCCGCTCCGACGCGCGCCTCGACTACGACCGTCTCGACCGCGTCTTCGCCGGTGCCGAGCCGGCTCCGGAGCCGGTTGCCGCCGCGATCGCCGCCGTGCGCAGGGCGACCGCGGCCATCGCGGGCGCCAGGCTCGGGGAGGGCTTGGCCGTCAGCAGCGCCGAGCCCGAGTTCACCTTCACGCCGTCCGGCGACGTCGAGGGCGCCCACGCGCTCGTCCAGACCGAGGCCCACCGGTTGATCGAGAGGCTGATGATCCTGACCAACGAGCTCGTCGCGCGGTTGCTCGAGCGCAGGCGCGTGCCGACGCTCTACCGGGTCCACGAGCAGCCCGATCCGGCCCGGGTGCGTCTGCTGATCGACCAGCTCGCGGCGCTCGACGTCCCGACGCCGGCGCTGGCGAAGACCGCGGGGCCGGCCGAGGCGGGCGCGGCCGCGGTCGAGGCGAGCCGGCTCGTCGCCGCCGAGGCGGAGCGGCGCGGCCATGGCGCAGCCAGCCTCTCGTCGCTCGTCCTGCGAGCGCTCAAGCAGGCCCGCTACAGCGAGGTCAACCTCGGCCACGCCGGCCTCGGCAGCGTCGCCTACGCGCACTTCACCTCCCCGATCCGCCGCTACCCGGACCTGATCGCCCACCGGGGGCTGCTCGCGGCGATCGGCGGCGGCGAGCAGCCGCCGGGCGCGCACGAGGCGGCCGGCGCTGCCGTCCACTGCTCCGACACCGAGCGGGACTCGATGCGGATCGAGCGCGACGGGGACGACATCTGCGCCGCCTTCCTGCTCCGGCGCGAGCTCTTCGAGCGCGGCCCGGAGGCGAGGTTCGCGGGCGAGGTCTCCGGGGTGATCCCCGCGGGTGCTTTCATCCGCTTCGGTGGCGAGCGCGCGGACGTCTACGAGGGTTTCCTGCCGGCCCGGCGGATGCCGGGCGACCGCTTCGAGATCAACGAGGTCGAGTCGGCCTTGATCGGGATCCGGACGGGTCGCAGGGTCGGGATCGGCGACGCGGTCGAGGTCGCTGTCGACGCCGTCGAGCCGGCCCGGGGGCGGGTCGACCTCAGCGTGGACCGCGATGGCGACCGCGACGGGCGTCCGAGCCGGCGCCCCCCGGGACGGGGGCGGCAGGCGGGACGGGGGCGGCGATGAGCGACCGCGGGCCGGACGTGGCCACCAACCGGGCCGCCCGGCACGCCTACGAGATCGTCGAGACGTTCGAGGCCGGCATCGCCCTGACGGGCACGGAGGTCAAGTCGCTGCGGGACGGCAAGGCCCGCCTGCAGGACTCCTACGCGGCGATCGAGGAGGGGGAGCTGCAGCTCCGGGGCGCCTACATCCCGCCCTACCCGCCGGCCCGCGACAACCATGATCCCGAACGCCCGCGGAAGCTGCTCATGCACCGCTGGGAGATCGAGCGCCTGATCGGTCGCATGCAGCGCAAGGGCCTGACGCTGATCCCGACCCGGATCTACTTCAAGGGCAGGCGCGCCAAGGTGGAGCTGGCGCTGGCGCGGGGCAGGCAGCAGCGGGACAAGCGCCGCCAGATCCGCGATCGCGACGTTGCGCGGGACATCGAGCGCGAGATCAAGCATCGCAACCGCTGAACGCCCCCGTTCAGCGGCCCGCGACGGCCCTTCGCGATCGGCTCCGCCCTTGCTTGAATGTGCCGAGATGGCCGATCCGGCGAGCTCGCGCGCGACCGATCGTGTGGAATCGGCCACCTAGTCAGGACGGAGGAGGACGAGTGAACGAGCAGGACCAACAGCAAGCGCCGGCCGATCCGCAGCCCGGGGCCCCGCAGCCGCCCGCTCAGGGTGCCCCCCCGCCGGCGGGCCCGGCCGCTCCTCCGCCCGCGAGCGCCCCGCCGCCGGGCACCCCGCCGCCGGTGCAGCCGCAGGCGGCCCCGCCGCCCGCGCCGCCGGGCGAGAGCCCCCGCGACCGCAAGCGGCGGGAGCGTCAGGAGAAGCAGCGTGAGCGGCAGGCGCTCCGCCTCCGCAAGCAGGCCGAGCGGGAGGAGAAGAAGCGCCTGCGGGCGGAGCAGCGCGAGGCGCGCCGCCGCGGTGGCGCTCCCCCGCCCGCTCCCGTCGCCGAGCAACCGCCGGCGACGCCCGCGGCCGAGGCGTCGGGAGTCGCCACGCCGGCCGCCGCCGCCCAGGTAGGGGGAGCGGCACCGGCGCCGCAGGCCCCCGGGGCGCCGTCAGGCCCGGTCGATCGCAGGGCTCGGCGGGAGCAGCGGAAGCATGAGCGTGAGGCGAAGAAGGCGGCGGCGCGGGCGGAGCGCGACCGCGCCCGCGAAGCCCGCCGCCGGGCGATCGCCGAGAAGAAGGCGGCGCGGGCCGCGGCCAAGGGCCGGCCGGCCCCACCCCAGGCCCCACCGGCTCCCCCCGCGTGGACACCGCAGGCCGAACCTGGTTCCGATCCCAAGCTCGCGCTCGGCGCCGCCGCCGCGGCGGCGGCGGGTGCCGGCGCGGCCGCAGCCGCTTCCCGTGGCGGGGGGGCCGGCGAAGCCCAGGCCCCGCCGCCGCCCCCGGCCGCCGGGCCGCCCCCGCCGCCGCCGGCCGCCGGCGAGCCCCCGGCCGCCGGGCCGCCCCCGCCGCCGCCGGCCGCCGGCGAGTCCCCCGCCGCCGCCCAGGCCCCGGGCGGGCCGCCTCCGCCGCAGGTGCCGCCTCCGCCGCCCGGCGTGGCTCCCGCCGCGCCTCCGCCCGCCGAGCGGGTCGAGGCCGCCGAGCGGCGCGAGGAGGAGGCTTCGGTCCGGGCGGCCGCCGAGCGGGCGTCCGCGGAGGCCGACCGCGACATCCGCGAGGTCGAGGCGATCGGGATGGAGGCGGAAGGGCGGGCAGCCGACGCGGAGATGGCCGCCGCCGCGCGCGAGCGCGAGGCCGCGGCGGCCGCGGATCCGTTCGCGGAGGAGCTGCGCGTGGCCGATCAGCTGATCGACCGCCGCCGGCAGCGGGACCGCGAGCTCGTCGAGGAGCTGGACGCGACCGAGCGCCAGATCGGCGAGCGGCGCGAGCAGACCGAGCGGGCGATCGAGGAGGCCCAGGCCCGGCTCGACAAGATCGAGGCACAGGCCGGCGAGGCGGAGCTGCGGGCCGAGCGCGCGGAGAAGCTGGCCGCGCTGCGCAGCCAGGAGGCCGACCGCGAGCGCCGGCTGCACGACATGCTGGCGCGGATCAACGAGGCCGAGGAGCGCGCTCGGCAGGCCGAGGCTCGTGCGCGCGACGTCGTCGCCGGCGTCGCCGAGCCGTCCCCGTCGGGGAGCGCTCCGACGCCGTCGGTGCCGGTACCGCCCGCGCAGGAGCCCGCGCCGCCACCCGAGCCGACGCCGCCGCCGGCCGAGCCCCCGGCGCCGCCGCCCGCCGTCCGCGAGCCCGAGACGCCGCGGGCAGAGCCCGGGTCCACGGCGCCGCCCCCCGGACCCGAGCCCGAGGCGCGCCCCGAGCCGATCGCGGCCGCCGAGCCGGAGCCGGCCGGAGCCGGTGCGGGGGCTGGCGACTCCGAGCCCCCGGCGGGGCCGGAGGCGGCTGGAGGCTCGATCCGGCTCCCGTCCCCGTCGGAGATGAGCTCGGTCCAGTTCCTGCCGCTGAACCTGAACGACGCGACGTTCGAGCAGCTCCGCGACATCGGCATGTCGGTGACCCAGACCGGCCGGGTGCTCGCCCACCGCGAGCGCTCCGGACGGTTCGGGTCGATCGACGAGCTCGAGGACATCCCCGGGTTCCCGCGCGACTTCCTGGACCAGATCAAGACCCGCCTGACCGTCTGACGGCCCGAGAGCCCGCGACCCGGCGTCCTCGTCGGCTCACGACCGGAGGTCGCTTCGCCTCCTGCGTCCTGGATTCGCGGGCTCTCGGGCTCGTCAGAGTCGGCCCTCCGAGCCCGCGACCCGGCGTCCTCGTCGGCTCACGACCGGAGGTCGCTTCGCCTCCTGCGTCCTGGATTCGCGGGCTCTCGGGCTCGTCGGCGAGCAGGCGCTGGCAGACTCATCGGCGTGGCGAAGCGGAAGCGGAGGAGGCGGCGCGAGCCGGCCGCGACGAGCGAGTACCGGGACGAGGAGGGCAACGTGCTGGAGTTGCGGCAGACGCTCAGCCCGGCGACGATCCGCAAGCTCGCCGAGCCGCCGGCGAGCGCGGCCGCCTCGGTCGACGACGCCTGGCAGCGTCGCGAGGAGATGCTGTTCGAGCGGCTCGCGGTGCGCTGGGAGGTCGCCGGGCTGCCGATCGACCGGCAGGCGTTGCTCCTCGGCCGCTACCGGATGGCCTCGCCGCGGGAGCGCCGCTGGGTGCGGGAGGCGATCGCGACGCACGTCGCCCGGTACCTGCCGGAGCTGAGCTGAGCGGTGCCGGGCCGCGTCAGCCCGAGCTGCGCCGGTTGCCGATCAGCCCGTAGCCGGCGAGGTCGGCGAGGAAGGCGAGGATGACGATGAACCACTCGAAGCCGCTCACCGCGTCGCCGCCGAGGCTCCACATGCAGGCGTAGGCCAGGGTCGTCCAGGGCAGCAGGAAGAAGCCGAGGAACGGGATCAGCCAGGAATCGAACGCGCGGCCGAGCAGGTCGGAGAAGATCGCGACGAACAGGAGCGCCAGGCGCGGTGAGATCAGCGCGAACAGGGCGATCAAGCAGGCCATGCCACCCAAACCTATCGGGACGGCTGGATTCGGGCGCGGCCGGCCCGTACAATGCGGCTCACATAGACACCACATACGGGGGCGAACCAGATTCGACGTGAACGGTTCTCGTCCCGGTGTTGCGAGTCGAGGTCCCTGGGCCGGCCTCGTTAAAAAGCCCAGGAAAACCAAGAAGTGCGGACTCTCACGAGTTCGCTCTCGCTGCCTAAGGCAGTCTGAGAGCAGTCGCCCCGGGCCGCCCACGCCCCGGGTAGCGGCTTCATCATGTGGGCTCACCCGACCGGCAGCTTCCTCGGCCGGACGGGGACACCACCAGGAGGATCTGGCGCCGGCGACGTGCCCCTCGGATCGACCGAGCCGGATGCCGAGAGAGACTCCGTAGGGAACGCTCGTTGACGCATCGGGGCGTCCTTCGCGGACGCCGGGGCAGTACCGGCCGCCTCCATCGCTCGCCATCGGCAACAATACGCCGGCGATGGCGGGCCCCACCGAGCCGATCACCTTCGCCGAGGCCAACGTCGCGCAGCGGGCGATGCGGAGGTTCGCCTCCAGCGGGCCCGGCTCCTGGGTCTTCGCCCGGGTCGCCCACCACCTCGACAGGCCGGTCTACCGGATGACCGACGGCCGCCACACGGCCGCCTCGTTGATCACCGGGTTGCCGATCCTGATGCTGACCACGACCGGGGCGAGGAGCGGCAAGCGGCGCACGGTCCCGGTCCTCGGCCTGCCGACCGGCGAGGGACTGGCGATCATCGCCTCCAACTACGGGCAGGAGCGTCACCCGGCCTGGTATCACAACCTGCGCAAGAACCCGGAGGCCGACGTCGGGATGAACGAGCGCACCTGGTCGGCGCGGGCGGTCGAGGCCGAGGGCGAGCGGCGCGAGCGGATCTGGCGGGAGGCGCTGAAGATCTACCCCGGCTACGCCACCTATGAGAAGCGCGCCGACCGCCGCCGGATCCACGTCTTCGTCCTCGAGCCGGCCGACTGACCGCGGCGGCCGAGCTCCGGGTCAGAATCCGGGGCCGCCACCGCCGGTCCCGGTTACGAGATCGGCCGGTGCGGTCGGCGCCATCCAGGTGACACAGCGCCAGCCGTCGATGTCGGCCGGGTCCTCGCTGCCGCCGGAGCGGACGTGGTCGAAGGTCGACAGCCCGCAGTTCAGCGAGCCGATCCGCCAGAGCCGGTCGGCGTGGCGGGGCGCGAACTCGGCGCCGAGCAGCGTCGAGGCGAACATGAACCGGAAGAAGACCCCGTGGCCGACGAGCAGGGTGCGATCGACGGCGTCGGCGACGAGCCGCTCCCGCGTCCGCCCGACCCGTGCGAGCAGGTCGGCGAACGACTCGCCGTCGCCCGGGCGGTGGGCGGGGTCGGGGTTCTGCGACATCCGGTTCGACCAGCGCTGCCGCTCCTGCTCGACCCGCGGCAGCGCCGGGTACCCCGAGGGCTCGCGGAGCTCGTGGAGCCAGTCCCAGACGACCGGCTCGAGCCCGGTCCGGGCGGCGAGGATCGCTGCGGTCTCCCGCGCCCTGCCCATCGGGCTCGAGACGATGCGCGCGATCCCGAGGTCGGCGACGAAGGCCGCCGCCGCGGCGGCCTGCTTCCGGCCACGGTCGCTGAGCGCGTCGCCCTCGTGCTCGGGGATCGCGATCCGCTCCGGATCGGCGTTCGACCGCGATTCGCCGTGGCGCAGGAGGTGGATGCGCACCGGTGCTCAGGTCCCCGGGCGGGAGCCGTCGAGGTCGAGCTCGCGCTCGATGGTGCGGAGGGCGTCGTCGCCGATCTCGCCATCGTCGCGCATCCGGGGCCGGATCGAGTCGCCGGGCTCCTCCGCTCGCGGCCGCGGTCGTGGCCGCTCGGCGATAATCCCACCGTGAGCGACGAGCGAGCGAGAGCGCGGGTCCCGCGCGACGCCGAGGACGACTACACGCCCGCGGCCGCCGAGCGCCGGCGCGAGTTCCTCGCCGGGCGGGCCGGCGCCGGGCTCGGCCACGTCGGCAGCTTCTCCTTCGATCCCGCGGTCCTGCCGGGGAACATCGAGAGCTTCATCGGGGTCGCACAGGTGCCGATCGGGGTCGCCGGGCCGCTCCTGGTCGACGGCGAGCACGCCAAGGGGGAGTTCTACGTGCCGCTGGCGACGGCGGAGGGAACGCTGGTCGCGAGCTACAACCGCGGCATGAAGCTGCTCCACGAGGTCGGCGGCGTGAAGACGACGATCATGGACGACGCGATGCAGCGGGCGCCGTCGTTCCTGTTCGCCAGCGCCCGCGAGGCGCGTCAGTTCGGGGTCTGGCTCGACGAGCACTTCGGCGAGGTCAAGGCGGCGGCCGAGGCGACGACCTCCTCGGGCCGCCTTCGCGACGTCGAGCAGTACTCGGCCGGGCGGATCCTGTTCACGCGCTTCAACTACACGACCGGCGACGCGGCCGGCCAGAACCTCTCCGGCAAGGCGACGGCGGCCGCCTGCGCCTGGATCCTCGCCAACTGCCCCGACGTCGAGCAGTTCTTCCTCGAGTCGAACTTCGCGACCGACAAGAAGAGCTCGCAGGTGAACATGCTGCGGACCCGCGGCAAGCGGGTCGTCGCCGAGGCCGTGATCCCGAACGAGCTCGTCGCTCGCGTCATGCGCTCCGACACCGAGCTGATGTTCAAGGCCCGCCAGGTCTCCAACCTCGGCGGCTTCATGTCCGGCGTCAACAACAACGGGTCCCACTCCGCCAACGGCATCACGGCGATGTTCATCGCCACCGGCCAGGACGTCGCCAACGTCGCGGAGTCGTCGGCCGCCTTCGTCTACGCCGAGCTCCGCGACGGCGGCGACTACTACTACTCGGTGACGATCCCCTCCCTGATCGTCGCCACCTACGGCGGCGGCACCGGCCTGCCGACCCAGCGCGAGTGCCTCGAGCTGCTCGGATGCGCCGGCGCCGGCAAGGTCAACAAGCTCGCCGAGATCGTCGCCGCGACCGTCCTCTGCGGCGAGCTCTCGCTCGGCTCGGCGATCGTCGCCGAGGAGTGGGTCGCCGCCCACGACCTCTACGGGCGGAACCGCTGAGCGACCGGCTCGGCCGGCCGCGCTGCGCGGTCGGGCCGGGCGATGCTTTCCGCTTCGAGCGAGCACGGCGGGGTGTCGCGGCCGGCGCTGCCGGCGGCCGCCCTCCGACGGGGGTCGGGCCCTGGACCCGGGTCATCTGGCCCACGCATGGCGCGGGCAGGATTACCCACCCTCGGGGCCGGGATCACGGCCGCGCGGGCGACGACCCGCCGCCGCCCGCTCCTCCCGCGCCGTGAGCTCGAAGTAGAGAGCGAGGACGGTCAGCGCGTAGAGCGGTGAGGCGAGGAGGTTGGCGGCGACCTCGGCGAGCCAGTTGCCGAGGTAGCCCTCGCCGAGGAGCGAGTGGCCGAGGGAGTCGCCGGCGGCCTCGAGGGTGGCCTGGAGGAAGGCGAGCGGGACCACGACGCCGGCGACGCGCCAGAAGTACGGGCGGACGAGGGTGCGGCTGCGGCGGAACGCGGCCCGGACCCCGAGGCCCTCGATCTCGATCAGGGGCGCGATCAGGGCGAACCAGGTGGCGACGATGAAGCCGGGGACGATGAGGACTACGAGGCCGGCGGCGACGAGCGCGAAGAGCAGCAGGTCGGCCAGGATCAGGGTCCGGTAGGGGAGGCTGCGGGCGACGGCGACGATCCCGTGGCCGGCGCCGTGGCGGCGGCGCTGCTCGCCGGCGGCGGCGACGCCCGAGTAGAAGACGTCGCCGAGCAGTGGGATCGAGACCTGGGCGGTGATCAGGAGGACCAGCCCCGCGATCGCGGAGCCGTCCCAGTCATCGACCGCCTCGGTGTCGAAGGGATCGAGCGCGCTGACCAGCCCGATCACACCGAACAGGATCAGGCCGGTGCCGAGCAACAGCCTCCAGTTGTGGCGGTAGCCGTCGGCGACCTGGCGGAGGAGCGGCCGGAGGTGAAGGGGCCCGGGCGCCGCGCCCGGGTCCGCTCTGCCGCCGCTCGCTCGCACGACGGCAGCCTAAGCCGCCGCTCCGGCGGGCGCGGCCCGCCTCGCCGGGCCCGTTACTCGGCGCGGAACAGGCCGAGGGCGCCGGCGTCGGCCCAGCGGAAGGCGTGGGTGACGAACGGGTAGCTGCCGGGCTCGTCGAAGGTGAGCTCGAACAGCGACGCGCCGCCGGCCGGGACGCCGTAGGTCGAGACGCCGGTGAGCACGTTGGCGGGGTTGCCGTCGACCTGGACGGCGTCGAAGATCTCGCCGACGACGTGGAAGTCGCTGCCCAGGGTCGGGCCCGCGGCCACGACGTAGACCCGCTGCGGCTCGCCGACCTCGACGTCGATCGGATGCCGCTGGTAGCGGAATGCCTTGCCGTTGAAGGCGGTGTACTTCGGGTCCTTCGTCCGCATCGCCTTGTAGCTCGACTTGAGCGTCTTGCCCTTGTTCTTCAGCTTGCCGTAGAACTCGCTCTGGACGAGGACCGTCTCGTTCGCCGGCGGGCGGCCTCCGATCGGGTCGACGATGATCGCCCCGTACATGCCCATCCCGATGTGCTGGAGCACCGGGCTGGTGCCGCAGTGGTAGAGGAACACGCCCGGCTGGTTGACCTCGAAGGAGACCGTCTCGGTCGCGCCCGGCGCGACGTCGCGAAAGACGACCTGCGGGGAGACCTGCGCGGCGTGGAAGTCGACCGAGTGGGCCATGTGTTGATCGGCGTTGTGGAGGCGGACCTCGACGGTGTCGCCGACGTCGGCGCGGACGACGGGTCCGGGCACGGTGCCGTTGAAGGTCCACGCCTTCATGTGGACGCCGGGCGCGATCTTCACCTTCTTGTGCTTGGCGGTGAGCTTGACCTCGACGACGTCGGCCGCCGCCGATGCGGCCGCCACGCCGCCCAGCGCGAAGCTCGCCGTCACGAGCGTCGCCGCGAGGCGCAGCCTGCGGCTCGCGGCCGGACGGGACTTGGGCTGCCGGAAAGGCATCGCTGGAGCGGACCCTAGCGGCTGCCCCGCCGCCGGTTGCCAGTAGTCGGCGCCGTCCCCGAGTCCGTAGTGGCCCCGCGCCGTCGCTCTAGCGGGGGATCCGCTGGTAGGTGTTCTTGAGGGCGTCCTGGACGATCGTCGCCCGGCCGCGCGCGCGGAGGACGAGGTTGCGCTTCGGCTTCCGCGCGCGGTACGTCCAGCCCGCCGGAAGGCCGATCTCCCGACCGAGGCCGCGCAGCTGCCGGTAGCGGAGGCCGGGGTCGACGATCCGCGCGTAGGACTGCATCACCCAGCGGCGGCCGTCCGGGTCGGTGAGCTCGAAGATCCGCCTGCCGGCGCGGAACACGAACCTGGTGTCGCGCTGGATCCTCACCGTGGTGAAGGGCGGGGGCGGGGCGAGGCCGACCCGCGCCAGGTCGATCGTCGCGACCTCGCGCATCCGCTTGCCGCCGAGCGTCGAGACGGGGCCCGGATCGGTCACCGAGACCCTGTCCATCAGCCAGTACCGGGGGCCGTTGAGGAGGACGAGGTCGGCGCCGGCCTCGTCGGCGAGCGCGGCCGCGTCGAGCGACTCCCACCAGCCCTGGCGGCAGTTGTTGAGCCCGTAGGAGTTGTTGATCCTCGCGATCGGCGCCGGCGAGAGGAAGACCGTGAAGATCTCGCAGTAGCGCGTGTCGCGCATTCCCGAGTCCTTGATCGCGGCGCCGGCCGCGCTCGCCATGGTCAGCGTCGCAAGCGCCGCAGCGAGCAGCGCGACGGTCGTTCTCAGCCGCATCTCATCTCCTGTCGACGGGGCCCGGGGAAGCGTTGACTTCAAGTTAGCAAGGTTCCGGGAGGCGCGTCCCCGGTCGGAGGAGCCGCCGGGAATGCCCGGGCCGCCGGCGGCGGCCCGGCCGGCGCGCACCGACCCGGGGGAAGATCAGCGCACGCCGGCCCGACCGCCGCCGGGCCCGGATTCCGTCGCCCCGGCGTCGCGGGGGCCCGCGATCGGGACCTTCTTGCCGGGGTTGAGGAGGAGCTTCGGGTCGAAGGTCCGCTTGATCTCGCCCTGGGCGCGGACGAGCGCCGGTCCGAGCGCCGGCTCGACCCAGCCGGTCTTGAGGCTCCCGATCCCGTGCTCGCCGCTGATCGAGCCGCCGAGCTCGATCGCGAGGTCGAACGTCTCGCCGGCGGCGCGCTCGGCGCGGGCGAGCTCGTCCCCGTTTCCGGGCTCGATCAGGAAGGAGGCGTGGATGTTGCCGTCGCCGGCGTGCCCCCAGGAGCAGGCGGGCAGCCCGTGCCGCTCGCCGATCGCGAGCGTTCCCCGGATCGCGTCGGCGAGGCGGTCGACCGGGACGACGATGTCCTCGGAGACCTTGCCGCCGCGCTGGGCGTTGACCGCGATCGAGACCCCGTCGCGCCAGCCCCACAGCGACCTGGCGTCGCGGCGGCCGGAGAGCCGGAGCGCGTCGCCCACCGCGGCCGCGGACATCGCCGCGACGACCTCGGTCGCCGCCGCCTCGACCTCGGCGGCGCTGCCGTCGACCTCGGCGATCACCGCGAACGCGGGGTCGCCCGGAGCCGCGAAGGGGAACGAGCCGATGCTCGCCGCGAGCGCCCCCGCATCGAGGTACTCGAGCACGGCCGGCTGCAGGCCGCTGCCCATCACGTCGGCGACCGCGGAGCAGCCGGACTCGACGTCGTCGTAGAAGCCGACGACGATCGTCTGCGCCTCCGGCGCCGGCACGAGTCGCAGCCAGGCCGCGGTGATGACCCCGAGCGTGCCCTCGCTGCCGGTCATCAGGTGGAGCAGGTCGAAGCCGGCGACGTCCTTGCGGACGGGTCCGCCGATCGTGACGACGTCGCCGGGCGGCAGCACGACCTCGAGCCCGGTGACCCAGCTTCCGGTCACCCCGTACTTGAACGCGTGCGGGCCGCCGGCGTTGGTGGCGATGTTGCCGCCGAGGGTGGATTGCTCGCCGGCGCCCGGGTCGGGCGGGAACAGGAGGCCGTTCTCGCGCGCGACCCTCTGGACGCGGGCGGTGCGGACGCCGGCCTCGGCCTCCATCCGCCACTGCCCCGGATCGACGGCCCGGATCGCGTGCATCCCCTCGAGCGAGAGCACGATCCCGCCGTCGGGAACGGCGCCGCCGGCGAGGCCGGTGCCGCCGCCGCGGGTGAAGATCGGGACGTCGCGCTCGTAGCACCAGGCCATGACCGCGGCGACCTCGGCGGCGCTGCCGGGGAGGACCAGGGCCGCGGTCGCGCCGCGCAGCCCCCGCGACTCGGTCGCGTCGCTGCAGGCGTCGCGCAGCCGCCCTCCCTCGCTGATGACCTCGCCGAGTGGCACCAGGGTGGCGAGCTCGGCGGCGAGCGCGCCGTCCCTGACCGCGGCGGCGGGGTTGGAATCGTGGCTGTGACGTGGTGCGGGTTTCATGTCGTGGGCGATCGGCTATGCAAATTCTACGCGTAGGCGGTAGCATGCTACCTGCTGCATGTGAGAAACGCAGAGTGTGCTCGCGTCCCGTGGGCGCAAGGATCCAGAGGAGAGGAAAGAAATGGCTGCAAACGACGCCACACAGAAGGGTTCGCCGATGCTGGCGGAGCTCGTCCCGCCGAAGCTGCTGCCCAAGAACCTGGGGCGGATGGAGTTGGTCACGATCTACTTCGCGATCATCTTCGGGGCATACGGCGCCTCCCAGCTCGCTGCCGGAGGCTGGGCCGTCTTCTCGATGCTCGCGCTGGCGGTCGTGGTCTTCCTGCTGCCCGCGATCCTCGCCTCGTATGAGCTCGGGACGCTGTTCCCCGGGGAGGGCGGAATCTACATCTGGGCCGACAAGACCATGGGGAAGATCCATGGATTCATCGCGGGTTGGCTTTCCTGGGTGGCCGTGTTCCTTCTCCTTCCGCTCGTGTCGACCGCGTTCGCCGCGCACCTGCAGGTAGCGCTCGGTGTCGAATGGCCGCTGTGGGCGACGGTCCTGACCCAGGTTGCAGTCGTCTGTCTGATCACCGGACTTTGCCTGGCCCGGCTGGACCTCTCCATGTCGCTGATCAAGTGGATCTTCTTCATTGCCATCACCACCGCGATCGTCTGCCTGGTCTGCGGCCTCTACAACGGGCTCACCGACGGCGGCCCGAATCCGGTCTCGTCCGCCGACGAGATCCTCACGCTCAACCTTGGTACGTACGGGTTCCTCTTCAGCGCCGCCGTGCTTTGGCTGATCGGCGTCGAGATCCCGTTCAACATGGGCGCCGAGTTCAAGGATCAGAAGCGAGGGGTTGGCCAGATGCTCACCTGGGGCACGGTCGCCCTGCTCTTCGGATATGTCTGCGGCATTCTCGGGACGCTCCTGATCACGCCGATCGCCGACATCAACCCGACCACCGGGGTTGCCGATGCCGTCAAGACCGTTTCGGGCTTTCTCGGCGTGATCGTCGCCCTTGGCATCTGCGCGGCGGTGCTGTCGCAGGGGCTGGCCTACATGAACGCGTACTCGCGGCTGCTGTTCGTTTCCGGGATCGAGCGCCGGCTTCCGCGGATCTTCGCCCATGTCGGACAGCGGTCACGGCAGCCCGTGCCGGCGATCCTGCTCCAGGCGGTGATCGGAATCGCCGTCATCGCGTTGTTCTTCTCGCTCGAATCGTTGAACACCGCGTTCCAGCTCTACATCGCGACGCTCGTCGCGATCTGGTCGTTGTCGTTGTTCTACCTCTACACGGGAATCGTGCAGGCGCGGCGCAACTGGAAGGCGCTGTACGCCGAGCGGGGCGACAAGGTCTGGAGGATCCCCGGTGGCGGCCTCGGCGTGGCGTTGACCGCGATCATCGGCACGATCGGCACAGGCGCTTCCATCTACTACGTGTTCAAGCTCCCGTTCACGGACGAGATCTCGGCCAGCGAGTGGCGGCTCTGGGTCTTCGGACTGGTCGCGGTCGCTTGTATCGTCGGCGTCATCGTCTACGCGGTCAGCGAGATGCGTAATCGTGGCAAGTCGATCGATGACCAGCTCGCCGAGCTCGCCGTCGACGAACCCTCCCCCGAGCTCAGCAGCGCCCCGTGAGGCGCTGCTGAGCTCTCATCGAATGATCAACCCAACCGAAAGGAGCGGCAGATGGCATTGACGGGTGGCGAGATGGTCGCCGATTATCTGGTGGCCGAGGGGGTGCCCTACGTCTTCGGGATCCCCGGGCACGGCGACATGGCCGCGTTCGACGCGCTCAAGGACCGCGAGGACGAGATCACCGTGATCGCGCCCCGCCACGAGCAGGCGGCCGCGCACATGGCCGACGCCTACTTCCGCGCCTCCGGCCGGCCGCTCGCCACGCTGACCTCGATCGGCCCGGGGTCGATGAACGTCGCGACCGGGTTGACGACCTCGTTCATCGACTCGATCCCGCTGATCTCGTTCACCGGCGGCCCCCAGACGTACATGCTCGGTCGCGGCGTCCTGCAGGAGCTCGAGCGCCAGCAGGACAACGTCTTCCCGCACATCATCCAGCCGATGGTGAAGCGGAACTGGGACGTCCAGCACGTCGACCTCCTCGCCGACGTCCTCCCGCGCGCGTTCAACACGATGCTCTCGGGCCGCCCCGGCCCGGTCCACGTCGAGCTGCCGATGGACGTGCAGGCGCAGACGACCGAGCTGCCGGTTCCCGACCCCGTCCGGCGCCGGCCCGCCCGCGGCGCCACCCGTCCCGACCCCGATGCGGTCGACGCCGCCGCGGCGAAGCTGCTCGCCGCCGAGCGCCCGGTCGTCCTCGCGGGCGGCGGCTGTCTCACCGCCGGCGCGGCGGCCGAGGTGCGGGCGGTCGCCGAGTACCTCGATGCGCCGGTGATCGTGACGATGATGGGCAAGGGGATCTTCCCCGAGGACCACCCGCTGGCCGCCGAGCACACCGGCGCCAACGGAACCGTCGTCGGCAACCACATGTCGCGCGAGGCGGACGTGATCCTCGCGGTCGGGACCAGGTTCGCCGAGCAGACCTCCTCCTCCTACGTCGAGGGCCAGTCGTTCTCGGTCCCGCCGACCGAGATCGTGCACTTCGACATCGATCCGACCGAGATCGGCAAGAACTACCCGACCGCGGTCGGCGCCGTCTGCGACGCCCGCTCCGGGCTGGCCGACCTGCTCGCGGCGCTCACCGACCGCGGCGGTCCCGACGGTCGCTCGCGCCCCGAGTACAGGGCCGAGCTCGCCCAGTGGCGCAAGAAGTGGCGGGAGGCGATCACCGGCCGCTGGACCGACGAGCTCTCGATGAGCCGGGTGCTGCACGAGGTCCGCCAGGCGACGCCGCGGGAGACGATCGCGATCGCCTCCGCGGGCCATCCCCAGATCCAGGCCTTCCAGGAGTTCCTCTCCTACGAGCCGCGGACCTGGCTCAGCCCCGGCGGCTACTCGACGATGGGCTACACGCTGCCGGCGGCGATCGGCGCCAAGCTCGCCCAGCCCGACCGGCCGGTGGTCGGGTTCGCCGGCGACGGCGACCTGCAGCAGACGATCCAGGAGCTCGCGGTGGCGGCCGAGACCGGCGCCGCCTGCATCGTCGCCTGCCTCAACAACACCGGGTGGATCTCGATCCGCGACTTCCAGCGCGGCATGTTCGGCGAGGACCGGGCGTTCTCGGTCGAGTTCCGCTCGCGTCGCGGCGACGAGCTGATGCCGGTCGACTTCACCGCGATCGCGAAGGCATTCAACTGCGGCGCCGAGCGGGTCGAGAGCGCCGATCAGGTCGCGGGCGCGGTCGGCCGCGCGCTCGCCTCCGAGGGCCCGTACCTGATCGAGTTCATGCTCTCCCGCCGCCCCGAGGACACCGAGGGCATCAACGTCGGCCACTGGGACCTGCCGAAGCCCGAATATCTTCCGGAGTGAGCGGGTGAGCGCCGACGGGAAGGAGTCGCGATGAGCAAGAGCCGTGAGCTGCGTGCCGCCTCCGACGAGCACGTGATCAAGTGCATGGGGGACGTCGACATGGCGCTCGTCACCGGCGAGGGGCTGCGGGTCACCGACGCCGACGGGAGGGAGTACCTCGACGCGATCTCGGCCGAGTGGGTGCTCAACCTCGGCTTCCGCCATCCCGAGGTCAAGCAGGCGATCATCGACCAGCTCGACACGATCGACTACGTCTCGCCGGTGTTCGAGAGCGAGGCGCGGACCGAGCTCGCCGAGAAGCTCGCCGAGCTCGCTCCCGGGCGCCTCTCGAAGGTCCTCTACGCGCTCTCGGGGGCGGGGGCGGTCGAGGGCGCGGTCCACCTCGCGATGCGGGCCACCGGCGGCACCGACTTCGTCGTCCTCGACGCCGCCTTCCACGGCCGCAGCTTCGCGACGATCGGGATGACCTACGTCGATCCGGGGATGGTCGAGGGCTCCAACAAGGGCCTCGACCGCTACCTGCCGCGACAGATGCGGGTGCCGAACTACGACTGCTACCGCTGCCCGCTCGGCCTCGAGCGCTCCAGCTGTGACCTCGCCTGCGCCGACTACGTCGACTTCGCGCTCGAGAAGGGCCACACCAACGGGCCCGCCGGCGTCGTCGTCGAGCCGCTCCAGGCCAACGGCGGCATGATCCCGGCGCCGGAGGGCTACCTCGAGCGGGTCCACGAGATCTGCCGCGACCACGAGGTGCCGCTGATCGTCGACGAGGTCCAGGGCGCGCTCTGCCGCTGCGGGCCGATGTACGCGACGCAGCGGACGAGCGTCGAGCCGGAGATGATCGTCCTCGGCAAGGCGCTCGGCGGCGGGCTGCCGCTGTCGGCGACGATCACCACTCCCGAGTACTCGGAGCTGCTGCCCTGGGAGTACGGCTTCACCCAGGCCGGCAACCCGGTCGCCTGCGCGGCGGCGCTGGCGATGATCGAGGTGATGGTCCGCGACGACCTGCCGGCGAACTCGGAGCGGATGGGGGCTCTCCTCGTCGATCGCCTGCGCGAGATCGAGAAGGGCTCGAAGCTGATCGGCGACATCCGCGCCCAGGGGCTGATGGTCGGGGTCGAGCTCGTCCGCGACCGCGAGACCAAGGAGCGCGCCTGCACGGAGACCGACCGGGTGATGGCGGCCTGCCTCGAGCACGGGCTGATGGTCGGCAAGAGCGGCCCCGTGTTCGGCTCGAACGGGAACGTGATCAAGTTCAAGCCCGCGGTCAACGTCGGCGAGGACGAGATCGTCGAGATGGCCGAGCTGTTCGGCACGGCGCTGGCCGAGGTCGAGGCGACGCTTTGACGACGGCGCGCCCGATCGGCTTCATCGCGGCGCTCGGCTACGAGGAGATGGCGGCGGACGCCGTCGTCGAGTCGCTGCTCGGCGCCGGCTACGACGGGGTCGAGTGGACGATGGCGCACGCCGACGAGCTGCGCGAGCCGGCGCTCGCGCTCGCCTGCCAGCAGGATCTCGTGAGCGGCGGCGAGGTGGCGCTGGCGACGACGATCGGCGCCGTCGAGCGCGCGTCGGAGGCCGGCATCGAGCTCGTCAACGTCCTCACCGGGCCGAACCTCTGGGAGGCGGGGGCGGGCCCGCGCGACGACGAGGAGGCGTGGGGGGTCGCCCTGCGCGGCCTCGAGGCCGCATGCCGCCGCGGCGAGGAGCTCGGGGTGACGATCGGGTTCGAGCCCTGCTGGGGCACGCTCGCCCACGACGCCGCCACCGCCGACCGCGTCCTCGACGCGGTGCCGGTCTCGGTCACGTTCGACCCGAGCCACTTCGTGATGAGCGGCGACGACATCCCGGCGCTCGCGCGCCGCTGGGGCGAGCGGATCGTCCACGTCCACCTCAAGGACGCGTTCGGACGGCCCGGCATCGACGGCGAGGACTTCATCTTCTGCCTGCTCGGCGAGGGCGGCGTGCCCTGGCCGGAGCTCCTCGACGCGCTCGACGAGGTCGGCTACGCCGGGGGGATGTCGGTCGAGTTCGAGGCCTACCGCTACTACGAGCAGATCCTCGGGAGCGATCCCACCCGGGCGGCGGCGCTCGCCCGCGAGCAGGTGGCGGCGCTGCTGGCCGACCGCGGCGGAGCGCCGGCGTGAGCGGCCTGCGGACCGGGATCGTCGGGCTCGGCGAGATCGGCCAGCATCATCTCGGCGCGATCCGGACCAGCGCCGATGCGACGCTCGCCGCCGTCTGCGACCTCGACCCGGAGCTGGCGCGGTCGAGCGCCGGCGGCGAGGTCCCCGCCTTCTCCGACCTCGACGAGATGCTCGCCGCGACCGATCTCGACGCCGTCGCCGTCTGCCTGCCGCACTCGCTTCACGTCGATGCCGCCCTGGCGGCGATCGGGAGCGGCTGCCACGTGCTGCTCGAGAAGCCGTTCGCGATCGATCTCGCGGGCTGCGATCGGATCGCCGCCGCCGCCGCCGCGGCCGGGGTCGAGGTCGCGGTCTCCCACAACCAGCTCGCCTACCTGCCGCACCGCCGCCTCGGCGAGCTGATCGCGGCCGGCGGCCTCGGCGATCTCCGGGCGCTCTACGCGCGCCTCTGGATCGGCGACCGCTACCGGGGCTGGCGCGAGGACCCGGCGATCGTCGGCGGCGGGCTGCTGATGGACGCCGGCGTCCACCGCGTCTACCTGATGCAGGCGCTCGGCGGCGAGGTCGTCGCGGTCACGGCGACGATGGATTCCCCCCGCGCCGAGGAGCGGTTCGAGATCGTGCTCGAGCACGCCGGCGGGCCCGTCGCGCTCGTCCAGGGCAGCTACTTCGGTCCCGCCGGGACCTTCGACGACCGGGTCGACGCCGTCGGCACCGACGGCGCGGCCGTCGTCGCCGGCTGCGAGGCCTACTTCGAGGGCGACCTGCGCGACGAGCCGCGGCTGCGCGTGCGGCTCGGCGGCGAGTGGCGCGCCGAGGATGTCGGCGACGCCTGGGACGCCTCGGTGGCCCGCTCGGTCCACGAGGCCCTGGCCGCGTTCGCCGCCGGTCGCCCCGCGCCCGTCGGAGCGACCGCTGCGCGTGCGACAGTCGCGATCATCGAAGCCGCATACAGGTCCGCCGAACGCGGCGAACGGGTCGAGCTCGACGAGGTCGACGCGACCGCCGGCGCCGGGGCGGGCGGAGAGGGACGATGACCGAGGCATCGCTGCAGGAGATCAAGGCCGACCCGAGCATCACCGATCGCGTCCGCGACTCGATCCGGGAGGCGATCATCGACGGCCGCCTGGCGCCGGGGTCGCTGCACTCGGTGCAGAGCCTGGCCTCCTCGTTCGGCGTCTCACGGACGCCGGTGCGCGAGGCCCTGATCGACCTCGAGGGCCGCGGCATGGTCCGGTTCGAGCGCAACCGCGGGGTTCGCATCCTCCAGACCTCGATCCACGACCTCGAGGAGATCCTCTCGCTGCGGATCCTGCTCGAGGTCCCTGCGGCCTACCGGGCGGCCGAGCAGGCGACCGAGGAGACCGCGACCGAGCTCAGCGACGAGCTGATGGCGATGCGGAAGGCGGCGCGGGAGCGGGACGAGCGGACGATGATGGAGCACGATCGGCGCTTCCACGAGATCATCAACGAGGCGTCCGGCAACAGCCGCCTCGCCGTCTACGTCGACTCGCTCCGCGACCTGATCCTGACCCGCGGCGTCTCGACGGTCGGGCGCTCCCGCGACCTGCCGGCGATCGTCCGCGAGCACGAGGCGATCATCACCGCGATCGAGGCGAACGACCCCGACGCCGCCGCGGCGGCGATGAAGGCCCACCTCGTCAACACGGCATCGCTGCTGCTTCGCCAGGAGGCTGGCACGGAGCTGAGCCTGCGTTGGGCCGGATTGGTGATCGGCTGATGCCGAAGCTCCTCAAGCTCGCGTTGTCGAACTGGCGCCGCCAGCGGCTCCGCACCGCGTTGACGATCAGCTCGCTGGTCCTCTCCGTTGGCGCGGTGGTCTTTGTCTATGCGCTCTCGATCTCATTCCAGGACGCGGGGTCGGCAGCGATCGATTCAGCGATCGGGGAAGCCGACATCTGGATCGTCCCTGCCGACGGCGTTGTGGTCGATCGCGACGCGGGTGGAGTCGAGGCCGTGGGTGAGCTGCCGGCGGAGCTCGCCCAGGAGGTCGGGTCGCTGCCTGCGGTCGATGCGGTGGTCGCGCCGAGGGGCTCCGGGGCGGGAACCCTGCAAGTCATCTCGAGCGATCCGAAGGCGACCGGGGACGCGCTCGGGGCGCTCGATCTGACGGTCAGCAGCGATCCGGCTCGGACCCAAGCCGAGGACGGCGACGCTGCTCTCGCATACTTGGTGACCGCGAACGCAAGCCGCTTCTCAGCCTATTCCTTCGCGCAGGAGTTCGAATCCGTCCAGGTCAACGAGGTGGCCTCGAGCGTTCTCGGCGTGGTCGGCAGGGTGACGTTGGCGCTTGGCTTCCTGTCCGTGCTGACGTCGCTGTTGATCTCGATCGAGGAGCGACGCCGCGAGTTCGGCATCCTCGCCGCGGTTGGCATCACCGACGACGTCCTCTATCTGTTCCTGACGGAGTCGGCGATGTTGGTCGCTGCGGGCCTGCTCGGGGGGGTCCTGATGGGTGGGATCCTGTTCGCCACGCTGCTGCCGGCGATCTTCTCTGCCGCGACCGTCTTCAAAGCCATCGCGCTCGTCTCCGTCTACTTCCCGATCATGCTGATCGGGGGAGCGTTGATTCCCGCCTGGCGGCTGCTGCAGCGCAGCCCGCTCGAGCTGCTCCGGTCATCGCCATGATCAGGTCGCTCCGCTACACCCTGCGGATGATCGGCCGTTCCCGGGGGCCGGTCCTGCTGCGATCGTTGGCGATAGCGGTTGCGAGCGCGTTGACCTTCTTCGTCCTCGCTCAGAGCGGCACCGTTCGGGCGCAGGCCGGGGAGCTTGCGGTCGGGGGGATCGGCTCGTCGTTGGTCGAGCGTGCGACCTTCTCGCTGACGGTGATCGCAATCGTCGTAGGTGCCCTGCAGGTGGGCGTGCTCATGACCCGGATCGTGCTCCAGCGGATGCATGAGATCGGCATCCTCAAGGCTTCGGGCGTAGCGACCCGCAGCATCTTCCTCGTCTTCCTGTTCGAGGCGTTGATGTACGGCTTCATCGGCGGCGTGCTCGGATGCCTCGCGGGTCTGCTGATCGCCGCCGCCGGGCCGATGCCGGAAGCCGGCGAGGCGGTTCGGGCGGCTGTGGTGACGATCGTGCTCGCAACCGTCGTCTCCACGCTCGCTGGCCTTGCGCCTGCCCGCCGTGCGGTCAGGTCGTCCGCCGTTGAAGCGATCTCACACGCATGGTGAATCCCAAACGAAAGGAGGACGACCCGGTGGGCAAGCAGGTTCCCGAGCAGGACGCCGGCCCGCTGACGACCGCCACGGACGTCGTCCGGACTGCCGATCTCTGGAAGCTCTTCAAGCTGGGGGATGAGGTCGTCAAGGCGCTACGGGGGGTCACCGTCTCGGTCCGCCCTGGCGAGTTCGTCTGCGTGATGGGGCCGAGCGGTAGCGGGAAGTCCACTCTCCTGCATCTGCTGGGAGGGCTCGAGCGTCCAACCAAGGGGACCATCGAGCTCCTCGGTCAGCCATACGCAGGGTTGACGGAGAGCCAGCTCTCGCTCCTCCGCCACCAGACGATCGGCTTCATCTTCCAGTCGTTCAACCTGATTCCGCTCTTGACCGCCGTTGAGAACGTTGAGCTGCCGCTCATGTTCGACGATGCCGACCCGGGGCAGGTCAAGGCCGACTGCCGTGAGTTGCTGACGCGGGTTGGCTTGGAGCACCGCCTCGACCACGTCCCGGCGAAGATGTCCGGTGGCGAGCAGCAGCGCGTCGCGATCGCCAGGGCCTTGATAGGCGGGCCCGACCTCCTGCTCGCGGACGAGCCGACCGCGAACCTCGATCGGAGCAACGGGGCGGCGATCATTCGCCTGCTCACCGAGCTCAACCACGAGCGCGGTATGACCACCGTGGTCTCGACTCACGATGCCTCCGTTGCCGAGCACGCCTCGCGGGTCATCGAGATGCGAGACGGCAAGGTGATCGCCGATTCCGGGGTGGTCGAGCCGGACGGCCACGGAGCTGGGTCGGCCCGATGACGATCGCCAGCATCGACCCGGCCCGCCCGGGCGAGATCGTCGCCAGCGCCGAGCCGCCGGATGCGGGTGAGGTGGGGGCCGCGGTCGACGTCGCCGTCGACGCCCAGCGCCGCTGGGCCGCGTCGGCGCCGGACCGGGCCGCCGCGCTGCACCGATTCGCCGATGCGCTCGCAGCGCGCGCGGGGCTCGCCGAGCTGATCACCCGCGAGGTCGGCAAGCCGATCGTCGAGTCGCGCGGCGAGCTCGCCCGCGCCGTCGCGATCCTCCGCTACTACGCCCAGGCCGCGTTCGACCCGATCGGCGAGATCTACCCCGGCTCGGCGCCCGGGGCGAGCGTCCTCGTGCGGCGCGAGCCGCTCGGCGTCGTCCTCGCGATCTGCCCGTGGAACTTCCCGCTGGCGATCCCGCTCTGGAAGGCGGCGCCGGCGCTCGCCTACGGCAACGCGGCGATCGTCAAGCCGGCCGCACCGGCGATCGGCGTCGCCGCCGAGATCGCCGCGGTCGCCGCCGACGTCCTGCCGAAGGGTGTGCTGACGGTCCTCAACGTCCCCGGCGCCGGGCTCGGCCCGCTGCTCGACGACGAGCGGATCGCTGCGGCGACCTTCACCGGCTCGACCGCGACCGGGCTCTCGGTCGCCGAGCGCCTCGCCCGGCGCGGCGCCCCGGCGCAGGCCGAGATGGGCGGGCAGAACCCGGCGGTCGTGCTCGCCGACGCCGACCCCGCGGCGGCCGCGGAGAAGATCGTCGCCGGGGCGATGCACTACGCCGGCCAGAAGTGCACGGCGACCCGGCGGGTCATCGCGCTCGACGCCGTCGCCGACCGGCTCGAGGGGGAGCTCGCGAGCGCCGTCTCCGCGCTGCCCGTGGGCGACCCGGCGACGCCGGCGACGCTGGTCGGCCCGCTGATCGACCGCGCCGCGGTCGATCAGTTCGAGGAGCGGGTCGCCGGCGCGATCGCTCGCGGGGCGCGCTCGCTCGCGACCGCCCCGCCCCCGGCCGGCGGCGACGGCTTCTACGTGGCGCCGACCCTGCTCGCGACGGACGACCCAGGCGACGAGGTCAACCGCGAGGAGACCTTCGGGCCGCTGTTGACCCTGATCAGGGTCGAGGACGAGG
The DNA here is from genome assembly GCA_016861045.1 of Actinomycetes bacterium. Taxonomy (GTDB): domain Bacteria; phylum Actinomycetota; class Thermoleophilia; order Solirubrobacterales; family 70-9; genus RHKX01. Next base: position 287,272 of record BOKP01000004.1, read on the forward strand.
CCGCCGCCGTCGCCGCCGCCAACGCGACCAGCTACGGGCTCGTCGGGGCCGTCCACGGCACGGACGTCGCCGCCGCCACCGCGGTCGCCGAGCGCCTCGACTGCGGCCTGATCCGGGTCAACGCGGCGACCCCGGGGGTCGACTACTACGCGCCCTTCGGCGGCGAGAAGCGCTCCAGCTTCGGCCCGCGCGAGCAGGGCCGCGCCGCCCGCGACTTCTTCACTACGACGCGAACGGTGACGGTCGTCGAGCCGGCCTGATGATCACGCCGCAACGGGGCCTCGTCGCCCCGCGACGGGCTGCTACCGGCCGGCACCGGTAGGCGCCCACGGCTCATCCGACCTCGGCCGTCGACCCCCGGGGGATCATCGAGTACGGCACGATGCGCTGCCCGTCCTCGGGGGTGCCGTCCTCGATCAGCTCGACGAGCAGTCCGATGGCCTCCTGTCCGATACGTTCCGGGTTGAGGCTGAGCGCGGTCAGCGACGGGCGGGCCGCCCGGCTCGCGGTGCTGTCGGTGCAGCCCGCGATCCGCAGCTGCTGCGGAACGCTGATCCCCTTTGCCTCAGCGGCGAGCAGCGCGCCCAGCGCAACGCGATCGAGCGTCGCGTAGATGCCGTCAGGCGGTTTCGGCGACTCGAGCAGCCGCGACGCGGCGGCATATGCCCCGCTCTCACTCAATGCCTCTCCGGGGAGGTGCTCCACGATCGACTCGACGCCACGCTCGTCGCAGCGCGCCTCGAACGCGCCGAGCGCATCCTGGGTGTAGGTCGAGAGCACGGGGGCCGTCAGCAGGGCGATCCGCGTCGAACCTCGGTCGACCAGGTGGTCGACCATGATCCGGGTCCCCGCCACGTGATCGTTGTCGACCCAGCAGGCATCCGGGGGCCCGTCGGGTCGACGACCGGTTGTGACGACGGGAATCCCACGCTTGTCGAGGATGTCCACGATCTCGTCGCCGGGGACGGGATCCATCACGATGGCGCCATCGAGCGGGAGCTGGACGAACGGGTCCCGTCGCGAATCCGTCGGCAGCAGCATCAGCGAGAGCCCGCGCTTGAGCGCCTCGGCGGAGGCGCCGTTCATCACCTGCAGGAAGTAGTCGAAGTCGGCCACCGCAAGCGGCTCGTCCTCGACGAACGACACCGTCACCGCGAGCATCCCGGTTCGGCCCCCGGCGAGCCCTCGTGCGAGCACGCTGGGCTGGTAGCCGAGCTTCCGTGCGACCGCGCGGACCCGCTCCCGGGTCGCTTCCGGCAGCCGGCCCTTGCCGTTCAGCGCGTGGGAGACCGTGGTGTTGGAAACCCCCGCCGCAGCGGCAACATCGCTGATTCGAACCGCCCGCTTGACCAAGTCACCGATGACTGTAGCTAGGAAGGGGTTGACATGCAAAAGCGGTTCTGCAAGGGTAGTGGCCGCGAGGGTGCAAAAGCGCTTCTGCGCGGGAAGGAGAAAGACCGGTGGCCACGGCTGCTGAGAAGAAGGACCCGACGATGTGGAGCAGCCTGCTGCACGCCGGCCTGGCGGGGTCGTTCATGCGGTTTCCCCACGTCGCGGCCGAGGCGCGGGGGCTGCGCGACGCGCGAGCGGGAGCCGCGGTCTACGGCGTTCCCTTCGATGCGACCAACATCAGCAGGACCGGTTCCAACTATGGGCCGAGGGGGATGCGGGACGTCTCCTGCCAGTTCCTGGCCTACAACGCCATGCTCGACTTCGACCTGGTGGAGGCGCTTCGGCCGGTCGACTGCGGCGACTGCGAGGTGATCCCCGGGGACCCTGCCAGGACCTTCGAGCGTGCCGAGGCGGACATCGGCCAGATCCTCGACGCCGGTGCCCTGCCGGTCACGCTCGGCGGCGAGCACTCGGTGACGATTCCCGCGGTCCGGGCCGTTTGCGATCGCCACAGCGATCCCGGCCTGGTCCTCGTTGATACTCATCTCGATACCGCTCCCGACGTCGGCGGCGAGCCGCTGAGTCATTGCTGCCCGGTCTCACGGGCAGTCGACGCCGGCTTCGATCCCGCCAACATCGTCCTCGTCGCCATCTCCGGCTGGATGAACCCCCGTACCGAGCTCGAGTACTGCCGGGACAACGGGATCACCGTGATCTGGCTCGAGGAGATCTGGGAGCGGGGCACCGCCTGGGCAGTGGAACGATGCCTGGAGGTGGTCGGCGCCGCGGCTGATGGTGCCTATCTGTCGTTCGACATCGACAGCCTCGATGCTGCCCATGCCCCTGGCACCTGCTGTCCGACGCCCGGCGGCCTGACGAGCCGGGAGGCCATCGAGCTCGTCCGGGGGATCAGTGCCGGTGGCCTTCTCGGTGTCGACGTGGTCGAGGTTGCGCCCAGCCTCGACGCCACGGCGACCACGGCGGTTCTCGGCTGCAGGATCGCGCTCGAGGCGATGGCCTTCCACGCGGGTGCGGGTCGCCAGGCATGAGGGCTCTCCTCGTTCAGATCGAGGCTGCGAGCGAGCCCCACGTGGGCGCGTCCGAGGCGGCGGCCCTGCTCGAGTCCGACGTCGATCTTGCGGTCTTCCCGGAGCTGCACCTGACCGGATACGACCTCGCCCGGGTCGACGAGCGGGCGATCGCGGCCGACTCGGCGCCGATGATGGCTCTCCGCGATGCCGCAGCCGGCACCGATACCGCCGTCATCGTTGGCTTCGCCGAGCGAATCGAGACTGGGATCGCCAACTCCCTCGCGCTCATCGACAGCGACGGGGAGCTCGCGGGCGTCTACCGCAAGACCCACCTGTTCGCCCGTGAGAGGGAGGTGTTCGAGCAGGGCAACGAGCTGATGGTCACCGAGCTCGCGGGCGTCCGGATCGGACCGATGATCTGCTTCGACTGCGAGTTCCCCGAGCCGGCTCGAGCTCTGGCCGGCGCGGGCGCCGAGCTCCTCGTCACCTCCTCGGCGAACATGGCACCGTATTTCCATGACCATCTGATCGCCTCGCAGGCGCGAGCGCTCGACAATCGCCGGCCGCATCTGTACGTGAACCGGATTGGCGAGCAGGGCGGCCACCGGTTTGTCGGCGGTACGCGTTACGTGACGGCCGACGGCCGGATCGAGGCCGCGGTCGATGACGAGGAGAAGGGCTTGCTTCGTGTCGAGCTCCACCCCGGAGCCGTGCGCGAGATCGAAGTGGACTACCTGCCGCGAGTGCGGGAGGACATCGAGGTAATCGGACCAAGAGACCATGGGAGGATCACATGAGCGAGCCTGGACAGGCTGCACCGACACAGGCCGCGCCGGGCCTGTTCACGCGCAAGGCGACCGGCCTCGTGCGCGAAGCGCGTACCAGCGACGCACTGTTCTACAACGTGATGTGGGCGAGCGTCGCGCTCGCCTTCACGTTTGCGTGGCTGCTGTACGGCTTCGCCTACCCGGGCTCGAACATGTTCGTCGCCTTCCTGATCGCCGCCGTGCTCGGGATTCCCGGGGCCTTCCTGTACGCGATGCTCGCTCAGGTGATGCCGAGAACGGGAGGGGACTACGTGTTCAACAGCCGCTCGCTGCACCCGGCGATCGGGTTCGCCGGCAACTTCAGCTTCTGCTTCTGGCTCGCGGTCATCTACGGCGTCTACACGACCTACATGGCGACATACGGGTTCGGGGCGTTCGGGCGGATGATGGCCGGCTTCACGGGGTCGAGCGGGTGGCTCGACTTCGGCGATTGGTTCGCGAACGACTATGCCCTGTTCATCACCGGGACGGTCGCGATCCTGATCTCCGCGTTCGTGTTCGTGCTCGGCGGTCTGCGCCTGTTCCTCAAGCTCCAGGTCGCGACGTTCGCCCTGTACATCCTCGGCACCTTCCTGATTCCGGTCATCGTCGGAATCCTGCAGTCGAAGGCCGGGTTCTTCGAGAACTTCAATGACTACGCGGCCAACCTCGGCGTGACCGGTGCGAGCGGCCAACTGGCGAAGTCGGCTGCTGATGCGGGCTTTGCGCCCTCGGGGTTCGACACGGAGATGACCCTGAAGTCGGTGACGGTGTTCTGGTACATCTTCGGCTTCCTCTACTCCAGCAACTACTTTGCCGGTGAGATCCGGATGAAGAAGCGGACGCACCTGCTGTCGATCCCGGGCGCGACGCTGGTATCGGTCATCTTCATCGGGATCCTGATCCCGGTCTACCTCGGTCTCACGGGGTACGACTTCAACGGCGCGCTCGGGTTCGCCGATCCGGCGGCATACGGATTCGTAGCCGGGGCCCCCGGATACCCGGAGATCATGAGCATCGCCTCCGGATCGTGGGTGTTCGGAGCGGTCATCATCATCGGGTTCTCGGTCGGGCTTCTGGTCTGGCTGCCGCAGACCATGCTGCTGATCAGCCGCAGCATGTTCGCATGGTCGTTCGACCGGATCATGCCCGCGCGGCTCTCATCGGTCGATCGCCGTACCCACTCGCCGCTGCTGGCGATCGGGATCGTCACCGTGCTGGCCATCGGGAGCACTGCGATCTATGCGTTCACGGACTGGTTCAGCACGCTGTCGGTCCTGCTCGGGCTCACGTCCACGCTCCTGATCACGGCGATCGGAGGCATCGTGTTGCCGTACCGGCAGCGCGCGATGGTCGAGAACTCTCCCTACGGAGGCCGGATCGCCGGCATTCCCGTGCTGAGCATCGTCGGGGGGCTCGCGTTGCTCGGCTTCGGAGCAGCAATCGCCGTCCTTCTCTGGGATCCGGGATCGGGCGCGAGCCTGAGCGCGAACCCGGGCAAGCTCTGGCTCACCCTTGGCGTGCTGGCGCTCGGCGTCGTGATCTACTTCGTCTCGCGCGCGGCTCGCGCCCGCCAGGGGATCGACCTCTCGCTCAACTACCGAGAGCTACCTCCGGAGTGACCCGATGGGGCTGTTCGGAAAGCGCCGAAACGAAGACGGTGGCGAGCGGACGCGGGTCTACTATGCGTCCGACATCCACGGCACGGAGGTCCTGTGGCGGAAGTTCCTGCGGGCGCCGGAGGTGTATGGCGCCGGCGTGATCGTCATGGGCGGCGATGTGACCGGCAAGGTGGTGATTCCGCTCGTCGACGAGGGTGGTGCCCTGGCGGCCGAGCTGTTCGGCCAGCCTGAGCGCGCGGTCACCGACCAGGAGCGTGAAGAGCTCGAGCACAAGATCCGCTCGAACGGCATGTATCCACACGTCATGTCGCCTGACGAGGTCGAACGCGTCGCCGGCTTGTCCGAGGACGAGCGTGAGCTCTGGTTCGCGCGGGTCATGCTGGAGACGTTCGACCGCTGGATGGCGCTGGCCGAGGAGCGGCTCTCGCGAGCGGACGTCAGGTGCTTCGTGATGCCGGGCAATGATGACCCTCCCGGTGTCGACGACGCGATCGAGCGGGCGAGTCGCGTCGAGGCATGCGATGAGCGGGTGGTCGAGTTCGGGCCCTATTCCATGGTTTCCCTCGGATACTCGAACCCGACCCCCTTCGATTCACCACGGGAGCTCGATGAGGATGAGCTCTACAGGCGCGTCGAAGCGCTCATGGAGGGTGTCGACGCCTCGCACGCGATCCTCAACCTCCACGTGCCTCCCTACGACTCCCAACTCGACACGGCACCTGAGCTCGATGAGGAGCTAAGGGTGGTGGCGACGGCGGGCCAGCCGCGCCTGGTGCCGGTCGGATCCACCGCGGTGCGCGACCTGATCGAGCGCTATCAGCCGATGCTCACCCTCCACGGACACGTCCACGAGTCGCGCGGCGCGACGAAGATAGGGCGAACGCTCTGCATCAATCCCGGAAGCGATTACCACACCGGGCGCATCTCGGGAGTCCTGGTCCATCTCGATGGGGCTCGCGCCGACTATCAGTTCGTGATCGGCTGACCCGTGCCGGGGCCTCCGGAAAGCCCGATCCATGACGACCTCGAGCAGGAGGCGAAGCGTCTCCTGGACGAGGTGGTCCGCCGCGACCTGCGCATGCGCCTGATCGGCGGCATGGCGATACGACTGCTGGCGGGCGACGCGCTGCATCCAGCGTTCCATCGCGAGATCCAGGACCTGGACTTCATCGTGGCAAGGCGTCACGGACGTGAGGCGGAGAGCCTGCTGGAGGATGCGGGCTACGTCGGGGACGAGAGATTCAACGCGCTCAACGGGGCTCGGCGCATGCTCTTCGTGGATCCCGGCCACGATCGCCAGATCGACATCTTCGTCGAGACGTTCGAGATGTGTCACTCGTTGCCGCTGGCGGAGCGACTCGACGTCGTCCCGTGCACGCTTCCCGCGGCCGAGGTCTTGATGACCAAGCTCCAGATCGTCGACCTGAACGCCAAGGACCGGGCGGACCTCTATGCGCTCCTGCTCAGCCATGACGTGGACGAGGTCGACGAGGGGTTCGTCAACGGCCGCAGGATCGCCGAGCTGTCCTCCCGGGACTGGGGCCTGCAGCGAACCTTCGAGCTCAACCTCGAGCGGCTTCGCGCCGGCCTTGACGAGCAGCCGCTGAACGACGTCGAGCGGGCCGAGCTGACCCGCCGTATCGAAGCGCTCGGCGAGTTGATGGAGCAGGCGCCGAAGTCGAGGAAATGGAAGCTGCGGGCTCGGGTTGGCGAGCGCAAGCGCTGGTACGAGCAACCCGAGGAAGTCGACCGCGCAGGCTGAATCGGCGCGGCGGGACACAAGCCAAGACCAAAGGACGGAGGAACGATGGAAGCGATGCCGAGTCGAATGGGAGGCCGAGGACAAGTGCCTCCGATCCCGGCAGCCGAGTATTCAGATCGCCGCGAGCGGCTTCGTCGGCTTGCGGCGGAGCGCGGGCTCGACGGGTTGCTCGTCGTCAGCCGGGGGGCGAATGGCGCCGATTGGGGTGCCGACGTGATCTACCTCACCAACCACTACTCGGCCTTCCCGCAGATTCCCGATCGGCCAGGGCATTGGTCGGGCCGTGGGCATTCCGGTCTCGTCATGCCGGCCGACAGCGACGGGACGCTGGTCGTCGAGATCCCGGACTGGCGCGAGGATCTCGTAGCGATCGAGGATGTCCGTGTCGAGCTCGATCTCTGGGCCGGCCTGGCGGCGACCCTGCGGGACAGCGGGTTGTCCACGGGGCGGGTCGGCCTGGTCGGTCGTGAGAGCCTTCTTCACGCCGCGGTCGATCGCATCGGGGAGCAGCTGCCCGGGATACGGCTCGAATGGGCCGATGATCTGATCGAGGGGATGCGGCGGATCAAGTCGCCGGCCGAGCTCGATCTGATCCGTGAGTCCACACGGGTCGGCTGCGCGATGGTGGAGGCGTTCGTTGCGGCGGCCGAGCCCGGTGCGACCGAGGCCGACTGCGTGCTTGCGGCGCTCAACCGGGGCATTCCCATGGGGGCGTTCCCGCTCGACATCCCCGTTGCATCGGGACCGCACGTCGATCACTTCCTCTGGGACCGGATGCCCTCCTGGAACAGCGAGAGGAGGCTCGAGCCCGGCGACATGATCCACCCCGACATGTACGGGACGGTCAACGGCTACTTCTATGACCTGGTTCGCACCACGGTTGCGGGCAGGAAGGTCACACCGGAGCAGCGGGAGGTGCTGGAAGCATCGATCGGGGTCGTCGAGCACATCATCGACGGGATGGGTCCCGGCGTGAGCTGTGGCTCGCTCTTCGATCGAGGAGCCGCATGGCTCCGTGAGCACGGGTTCGAGGTTCCCGGGGCGGCGGAAAGCGAAGGGGTCGCCCTCCTCGGTCAGAGCTATCCCTCCTTCGGCCACAGCCTCGGGCTTGCTTGGGAGAACCCCTCCCTGGTGCCCGGCGAGGCGGCGATCCTCGAGCCAGGAATGGTGATGGCGGTCGAGGCGGAGGTGGGACGCCCGGGCGCCGGCACGGGAGCGTTCGAGCACAACCTGATCGTGACCGACGACGGAGTCGAGATCCTGACCGATCACGTCGCCAACGTCTGGTGGGAGTGATCCTTGCGGATCGGGCTCGTCTCCGGTCTTGACTGGCGCGACGGCATCGCACGGCTGCGAGCGGCAGGCGCCGAGCTGATTTGCCTGCCCCTGCTGAGCTTCGCCCCGTGGGTAGCGGCGAAACGCGACCGTGCCGGCCTCGAGCACGCGGAGCGCCCGCCGTCACCGTCGCTTCTGGAGGCGATCGAGTTAGCCGATGGCGCGTGGATCTCGGCCTCGGCCTATGAATCCGAAGGGGAGGGTGTCTTCTACGTCAGCTCCTATATCGCCGGACCGGACGGACCGGTCAGCCGATACCGGCAGGCCGCGGTCGTGGCCGAGCCCGGACGGTATGAGCAGATGTTCTGGTCGCCGGGACACGAGGGCAACGAGGTCGCCGCGAGCCCGCTGGGGCCAACCGGGTCGCTGGTCGGCTCCGACGTCCGGTCGGCGCCGGCCTGGGAGGAGCTCGTTTCGGCGGGGGCTCGGGCGGTCGTCTGCGGGGTCGCCGAAGATGCCGAGTCCTGGCCCCAGACGATGACCGCCGTCGCGGGCCTTGCGGCTCTCCACAGCGTGATTGCGGTAATCGTCAATCGAGGCGGTCGGAGCAACGACGTCGAGTTCCCGGGTGGCGGCGCGGCGTTCGACCGCCACGGCGCCGAGATCGGCACCGGCGAGCTGATCGAGGTCGCCCCAGGATGAGCCGCACGAGCGAGATCCAGGGGGTGGGCAGCGTTCCGCACGCCTACTACGAGCGCTCCGAGCCCCTGACGGGGGTGGTGCTCCTGCCGAGCCAGGAACGCCATGACCCCGGAGAGCATCCGGAGAACGTACGGCGCCTCCCGGGCGTGGTCGATCGGCTTCGAGATGCCCCCGAATGGGATCGGCTGTTCGTCCTCTACCCGCGTTACGCCAGGACCGAGGATGCCCTGCGGGTCCACTCCGAGGGATTCGTCGAGATCCTCGAGAGCACCGGCGCGGACGCACCGCTCTGGCTCGACACCGACACGAGGGTGTCACGGGACAGCTACCCGAACTCCCTGCTGGCCGCCGGCGCGGCGCTTGCGGCGGTCGATGCGGTCGCGATGGAGGCCTACCACCGCCCCGACAGCCTGTTCGCGTTGACGCGGCCTCCGGGACACCACACCGGCATCGACAAGGCGATGGGCTTCTGCCTGCTCAACAACGTCTCCATCGCGGCCCGTTACGCGCAGGCGACCTACGGGATCGAGCGGGTTGCCATCCTCGATTGGGACGTTCACCACGGCAACGGCACCCAGGAGATCCATTACGCTGACCCGAGCGTCCTGTTCTGCTCGCTCCACGAGTGGCCCCTGTATCCGGGGACCGGCTGGGTGGACGAGACGGGCGCCGGCGACGGCACCGGTTTCAACATCAACATCCCGATGCCGACCGGCTCCGGAGATGTGGAGTACCTCGAGGCGCTCGATCGGGTCGCCCTTCCCGTCATCGAGGAGTTCCGCCCGGAGATCCTGCTGGTCTCGGCCGGCCAGGATTGCCATGCTGCGGATCCGCTCTGCGGGCAGCTCGTCTCGGCCTCCGGGTTCAAGGCGATGGCCACGCGGTCGGCGGAGCTCGCAAGGAGGCTCGGGATCGGGCTGGTGGTCATTCACGAAGGCGGGTACAACGTCTCGACCCTTCCGCTCCTCGACCGTTCCATAGTGGCCGGCCTCGGAGGATTCGAGGTCGAGGAGCCCGATCCGTTCGCCCCCCTGGATGCGGAGCCTCCCGGGGCCTGGGACGAGCGCCTCGAGTCCGTGATCGCTACCCATGCCCCACGCTGGGAAGCCTTGCGCTGATGGCGTGAGCCGATGCGTGCGTTGACTTGGCCGGGCATGCCCGCCCGCGAGCCTCTCGCGGAGGCGGGTCGACGGCTGTCGTGCGAGGTGGACGTCGTGGAGATCGCTTCGAACGAGGATCTTGCGAACGAGATGTCGGGAGGTCGGTTCGACATCGTCTTCCCCTCCGACTACATGGTGGAACGGCTTCGCGGGGAGCGTGCGATCGTTCCTCTCGAACCCGGGGCCCTGCCTCTCGACCTGCTCGAGGACTGGGCCATCGACTGCGCTCACGACCCGGGGTGCCGATGGTCGGTTCCCTTCGCATACGGGACGACCGGGGTTCTGGCGGGCCCCGAGTGCCCTTCCACCGGATGGGATGCCCTGTTCGCGATCGACGGACCGGTCCTGATGCTCGACGAGGTGCGCGAGGTGTTCGGGGCCGCCCTGATCGCTTCGGGGCGGGATCCGAACGATCTCTCGCCCGCGGCGCTCCGCCTCGCACGGCGATGCCTGCTCGGCCGGATGCCTCTGATCGCCGCTTTCGACAGCGATGATTTCGTCGGGCCCGTCGCAACGGGACAGGTCGTTGCGGCCCATGCCTGGAGCGGGCCGGCTTCGGGGGCCGTGCGCGCCAATCGGAATCTGCGCTACTTCGTGCCCGAGGAGGGGGCGATCCTGTGGGTGACCAGCGCAGCGATACCGGCCGATGCGCCCGACCCGGAGCTGTCTACTTCCCTGCTGCGGGAGCTGATGGACCCGCGCCTGGCCGCCGGCACGACCGAGCGCAACGGCTACGCGACGCCGAATCGGGAGGCGCGCCGACTTCTCCCGCCCGCTCTCGACCGGGACCCGTCGCTGTTCCCGGACGAGGAGACGCTGAAGCGATGCGTGACGCTAACCGCCCAGGGGGAGGCGGAGGCGCGGCTCAGCGAGGAATGGAAGACCCTGACGGGAGCCGTTACCTGAGCGCCGCCTCGACGACGCGGGCGCAGCGGCGGCCCTCGGCGATCGCGGTGACGATCAGCGAAGCGCCGACGCGGGCGTCGCCGGCGGCGAAGACGCCGTCGACCGAGGTCGCGTAGCTGCCGGCCCTGACGTTGCCGCGCCGGTCGTAGGCTATGCCGAGGTCGTCGAGCAGCCCCGCGTGCTCGGGGCCGGTGAAGCCGACGGCGATCAGGACCAGGTCGGCCTCGATCGCGAACTCGCTGCCCTCGATCGGGGTGAGCGAGCGCGACGACTCGCCGGTGACCTCGCGGGCGACGACGTGGCTGACCCGCCCGCCGGTGCCCTCGAGGCCGAGGACCTGGCGGCCGAAGCGGCGCTCGCCGCCCTCCTCGAGCGCGTAGGTCGTCACGAGCCGGCGCGGCTGGACCGGCCACGGCGTGTTCGGGTAGCGGCCGCTCGCCGGCACCTCCGGGTAGACGTCGAGCAGGAGCACGTCCTCGGCGCCCTCGCGGAGCGCGTTGGAGACGCAGTCCATGCCGGTGTCGCCGCCGCCGATCACGACCACCCGCCGGCCGGCGGCGCTGATCTCGCGGGGGGCGTGCTTGGCCGGCCGCCCCTGCGACTCGGCGACCCAGCGGTTGCGCGCGTACAGGTAGGGCATCGCGAGGTGGACGCCGTCGAGATCGCGGCCGGGCATCTCGAGGTCGCGCTCGACCCGCGACCCGATCGCCAGCACGACAGCGTCGTGGTCGGCCCGGAGCCGCTCGACCGGGAGGTCGCGGCCGACTTCGACGTTGTAGCGGAACTCGATCCCCTCCTGCTCGAGGATCGCGATCCGGCGGTCGATCATCCACTTCTCGAGCTTCGCGTCCGGGACCCCGAAGCGCATCATGCCGCCGGGCGCCTCGTCCCGCTCGTAGACGGTGACCCGGTGGCCGACCTTGTTGAGCTCGGCGGCGGCCGCCATGCCGGCCGGGCCGGAGCCGACGACGGCGACGTGGCGGCCGGTCCGCGTCTCGGGCGGCTCGGGGACCACCCAGCCCTGCTCGAAGGCGTGGTTGATCGTCCAGTACTCGATCTGCTTGATCATCACCGGGTCGTCGTCGATGTCGAGCACGCAGGCGGACTCGCAGGGGGCCGGGCAGATCAGGCCGGTGAACTCGGGGAAGTTGTTGGTCGCGTGGAGCTGGTCGATCGCGCGGCGCCAGTCGCCGACCCGGGCGAGGTCGTTCCAGTCGGGGATCAGGTTGCCGAGCGGGCAGGCGTTGTTGCAGAACGGCACGCCGCAGTCCATGCAGCGCGACGCCTGGTGGCGGAGCTCGTCCTCCGGCAGCGTGCCGTAGATCTCGGCGTAGTCGCGCACCCGCTCCTGCGGCGGCCGCTCCGGCGCCGGGGCCCGTCGCACTTCGAGGAATCCGCGTGGGTTCGCCATCCGCAGCCCGGGTCCCTACGCGAGGTTGATCGTCCGGCCCTTCGCCGGCGGGGTCGTGTGGGCGAGCGCGGCGCGGAAGCCGGGAGGGATCACGACCACGAACTCGCTCGCGGCCTCATCCCAGCGCTCGAGCAGCGCGGCGGCCACCGTCGAGGCGGTCCGCCGCTCGTGCTCGGCGATCAGGTCGCGGAGGAACTCGTTGCCGTCGGGATGGACCGGCTCGAACTCGACCATCCCCATGTTGCAGTTCGGCGGGAACTCGTCCCCGGGGTCCCAGATGCAGGCGATGCCGCCGCTCATCCCGGCCGCGAAGTTGCGGCCGGTCGGGCCGAGCACGACGACGCAGCCCCCGGTCATGTACTCGCAGCCGTGCTCGCCGATCCCCTCGACGACGGCGAGCGCCCCCGAGTTGCGGACGGCGAAGCGCTCGCCGGCGAGCCCGCGGAAGAAGGCCTTGCCGGCGGTGGCGCCGTAGAGGGCGACGTTGCCGGCGATCACGTTGCGCTCGGCGCGGAAGCCGGCCGTGCTCGCCGGCCGCACCGCGAGGACGCCGCCGGAGAGGCCCTTGCCCGCGTAGTCGTTGACGTCGCCGGCGACGTTGATCGTCACCCCGGGGGCGAGCCAGGCGCCGGCGCTCTGGCCCGCGGAGCCGGTCAGGTCGAAGCGGATCGTGTCCTCGGGCAGGCCGTCGGGACCGCGGGCGACGACGAGCGCGTTCGAGACGCGACCGCCGACGGCGAGGTCGATGTTGGTGACCGATGTCGCGTAGGAGACCGGATCGCCGCGCTCGATCGCCGCCGCCGCCGGGCCGAGCAGCTTGCGCTCGTCGAACGAGGCCCCGACCGGGTGCTCCTTGGCGTCGCCGGGCACGAACCCGCGCGGCGCGTTGCGGGCCCGCGCCGGGACCGCGAGCAGCGGGCTCAGGTCGAGCGAGCCCGCCTTCCAGTGATCGGTCCGGTCGCTCTGCCGCAGAAGCTCGGTGCGCCCGACGAGGTCGCTGAAGCGGCGCACGCCGAGCGCCGCCATCAGCCCCCGCGCCTCCTCCGCCACGAGCGCCAGGTAGTTGATGACGTGCTCGGGCTGACCCGAGAAGCGCGCCCGCAGCTCCGGATCCTGGGTCGCGACGCCGACCGGGCAGGTGTTGAGGTGGCAGACGCGCATCATGATGCAGCCGGTGGCGATCAGCGGGGCCGTCGAGAGCCCGAGCTCGTCGGCGCCGAGGAGGCCGCCGACGACGATGTCGCGCCCGGTCCGCATCTGCCCGTCGGTCTGGAGCACCACCCTGGTCCGGAGGCCGCTATCGAGCAGCGCCTGCTGGGTCTCGGCGAGGCCGATCTCCCAGGGGACGCCGGCCCCCTGGATCGAGGAGAGCGGCGATGCGCCGGTGCCGCCGTCGTGGCCGGCGATGACGACGTGGTCGGCGCCGGCCTTGACGCAGCCGACGGCGACCGTGCCCACCCCGGACTCGGCCGCGAGCTTGACCGATACCCCGGCGCGCGGGTTCGCCGCGCGGAGGTCGTAGATGAGCTGCTTGAGGTCCTCGATCGAGTAGATGTCGTGGTGCGGCGGCGGCGAGATCAGCTCGGTCCCGGGCAGCGCATAGCGCAGCGCCCCGATGTACTCGTCGACCTTGTGGCCGGGGAGCTGGCCGCCCTCGCCCGGCTTCGCGCCCTGGGCGATCTTGATCTGGATCTGGTCGGCGCGGGAGAGGTACTCGACGTCGACCCCGAAGCGCCCGGAGGCGACCTGGCGGATCCGCGAGCGCCGCTCGTCGCCGTTCGGGTCGGGCGTGTTGCGGCGGCGGTCCTCGCCGCCCTCGCCGCTGTTGGAGAGGGCGCCGAGCCGGTTCATCGCGATCGCGAGCGTCTCGTGCGCCTCCGGCGACAGCGCGCCGAGGCTCATCGCGCCGGTCGAGAACCGCCGCATGATCTCCGCCGCCGGCTCGACCTCCTCGATCGGGACCGGATCGCCGGGCTCGACGAGCTCGAGGAGGCCGCGCAGCAGCGCCCTGCCCGCGTTCTCGTCGTCGACCCGGCGCCGGAACTCCTCGTAGGACTCGGGGCTGCCGTCTTCGGCCCGGGCCGCCCGCTGCAGGGCGGCGATCGTCTCCGGGTCCCACATGTGCCGCTCGCCGTCGCGACGCCAGCGGTAGACGCCGCCCTGGGGCAGCAGCCGTTCGCTGTCGGCCGCGAGCCGCGCCTCCTCGACGTGCTCGGGCAGGGCCAGCCCGTGTGCCTCCGGGTAGGCGCGGGCGTGCCGGTCGAGCGCCTCGCGGGCGAGCTCGCCGATGCCGATGCCGCCGAGCCGCGACGGGGTGCCGGTGAAGTGCGCGTCGACCACGCCCTGGTCGATGCCGACGATCTCGAAGATCTGGGCGCCGCGGTAGGAGCGGATCGTCGCGATCCCGATCTTCGAGAGGATCTTCAGAAGGCCCTTGCCGATCGCGGCGATCGCGAGCTCGTTGGCGTCGGCGAGCGGGCCGTCGAGGCCGACGGTCGGCTCGTCGAGCATCGTCATCGTCTCCAGCATCAGGTACGGGTTGACCGCCGTCGCGCCGTAGCCGATCAGCGCCGCCAGGTGGTGGGTCTCGCGCGGCTCGCCGGACTCGACGACGAGGGCCGCCCGCAGCCGCGTCCCCTTCAGGACGAGCGCGTGGTGGACCGTCGAGCAGGCGAGCAGCGACGGGATCGGGACCCGGTCGCGGCTCGTCGCGCGGTCGCTGAGCACGAGCAGGGTGGCCCCGTCCTCGATCGCGGTGACCGCCTCGGCGCGGATCCGCTCCAGCGCCGCCGCGAGGCCGTCCTCGCCGCCGTCGAGCGGCCAGGTGATGTCGATCGTCGTGCCGTCGAGCGCGTTGTGGGGGTTGCGGCGCAGCCGCTCGAGCTCGAAGTCGGTGAGGATCGGCTGCGCGAGCTCGACGTGGCTGACGATCTGGGGTTCGTCGCTGAGCAGGTTGCCCTGCGGTCCGATGTCGGTGCGGAGGCTCATCACGCACTGCTCGCGGACCGAGTCGATAGCCGGGTTGGTGACCTGGGCGAAGCGCTGCTTGAAGTAGCTGTAGAGCGAGGGCCGCTGGTCGGAGAAGACCGCCAGAGCGAGGTCGTTGCCCATCGAGCCGGTCGGCTCGCGGCCGTCGCGGAGCAGCGGCGCGAGGATCGTCCGCAGGTCCTCCTGGGTGTAGCCGAACGCGAGCTGGCGCTTGAGCAGCGGCTCGACCGGCTCGATCGTCGCCATCGGGTCGGGCAGCTGGCGGACGCCGAGCTTGCCCTCCGCGTACCACTCGCCGTAGGGGCGGGCCGAGGCGACCGCGAGCTCGGGCTCGCCATCGGTGCTGACGAGGCCCGTGTCGAGATCGACGACGAAGAGCTGGGCCGGCTCGAGCCGGCCCATCCGGGCGATCTTGCTCGGCGTCGTCGTGAAGATGCCCGACTCGGAGCCGAGGCAGACCCAGCCGTCCCGCGTGATCGTCCAGCGCCCCGGCCGCAGCCCGTTGCGGTCGAGCATGGCGCCGAGCCTGCGGCCGTCGCTGAAGGCGATCGCTGCCGGGCCGTCCCAGGGCTCGACCAGGCGCGAGTGATAGCGGTAGAAGCCCTCGAGCTCGGCCGGCACGTCCTCGCGGCCCTCCCAGGCGGCCGGGATCATCATCATCATCGCGTGCTCGGGCGAGCGGCCGCCGAGCACCATCAGCTCGAAGGCGCGGTCGAAGGCCGCCGAGTCGGAGACGCCCTCGTCGATCAGCGGCAGGCAGTCGGCGAGGTCGCGGCCGAAGGCCCCGGAGGAGAGCACCGCCTCGCGGGCCCGCATCCAGTTGACGTTGCCGAGGAGCGTGTTGATCTCGCCGTTGTGGGCGATCATCCGCAGCGGCTGCGCCAGCTCCCAGCTCGGCGCCGTGTTCGTCGAGAACCGCGAGTGGACGATCGCGAAGCGGCTGAGCAGCGACAGGTCGCGCAGGTCGGGGTAGAACTGCGGCAGCTGCGGCGCCGTCAGCATGCCCTTGTAGACGATCGTCCGGCACGACATGCTCGGGAACGAGACGTCCCGGCCACATTCGCGCTCGGCTCGCCGGCGGACGACGAAGAGGCTGCGGTCGAAGTCCTCGGCGCTCGCCACGCTCGCCCCGGCCTCGATGAAGAGCTGGCTGATCCGCGGCGCGGACTCGCGCGCCAGCCGACCGCAGGACGTCTCGTCGACTGGGACCTGGCGCCAGCCGACCACCCTGTGGCCGGCCTCGGCGACGAGCTCGCCGATCCGGCGCTGGATCCGCTCGGTGCCGCCGGTCGAGTCGCGGCGGAGGAAGCACATCGCGACCGCGAGCCTGCCGGGACCGGGGAGGACGACGGGCCGGGTGTCGATCTCGGCGGTGCGCGAGCGGAAGAACTCGTGCGGGAGCTCGAACATGATCCCGGCGCCGTCGCCGGTGGACTCGTCGGCGCCCGCCGCGCCGCGGTGCTCGAGCCGGTCGAGGGCGACCAGCCCGCGGTCGATCGTCTCGTGGATCGCCTTGCCGTCGAGCCGCGCGACGCAGGCGACCCCGCAGCCGTCGCGGAACGACGACGGGTCGTGCAGGCCGCCGAAGCCGATCCCGGCCGGTCCGGCGGATGGGGCGCTGTCGGTGCTGCGGGTCATCAGAAGCGTCGGCTGCGGATGGTCTGGGTGTCGGGTTGCGGGTGGTCTGGGGGTCGGGTTGCTGCGGGTGGTCTGAGGGTCCGAGAGGTGGCCGCGAGCCGCGCGCGGTCGGTGCCGGCGCACGCGAGAGCCCCTCGGCTGCCCGGCAAGCGGCCTGCGCGGCGGTCCCGAAAGGGTACGGCAACCCGGACCGGCCCGTTCGGTGGGCGGGGGCCGACCGGCAGGCGCCGCCAACCCCGCACCCGGGTAGTCCTGACCCCGCCATGCGGGGTTGAGATGACCCAGCGCGTCCCGAGCCCCGGCCTGGGGAATCCTGGCCCTCCTGTACGGGGTTGAGATGACCCGGTTGGCGGGCGCTACGCGCGGCCGGCCTCGAGGAGGCGGCGGAGGAAACGCTGGGTCTCGGGGTCCCGGGGGTCCTCGAGGACCTGCTCGGGCGGGCCGACCTCGACGAGGCGTCCCTCGTGCAGGAACCCGACCTTGTCGGCGACCTCGCGGGCGAAGCCCATCTCGTGGGTCGCGATCAGCATCGTCACCCCCTCCTGCTTGAGGTCGCGGACCGCGCGCAGGACCTCGCCGACGAGCTCGGGGTCGAGCGCGCTCGTCACCTCGTCGAGCAGCATCGCCCGCGGCCGGGTCGCGAACGCGCGGGCGATCGCGACGCGCTGCTGCTGGCCGCCGGAGAGGTTGGACGGGCTCTCCTCCTCGCGGCCCTCGAGGCCGAAGCGGGCGAGCGTCGCCCGCGCCGCCTCGCGCGCGTCCTCGCGGCCGAGGCCGTGGGCGCGGGTGATCCCGAGGGTCACGTTGTCGATCACGTTCAGGTGCGGGAACAGGTTGTAGGCCTGGAAGACGAAGCCGAGGCGGCGTCGAACCGCGACCGGGTCGGCGGCGGGGTCGGTGATCACCTCGCCGTCGAGGAGGATGTCGCCGTCGTCGATCTCGATAAGGAGGTCGACGCAGCGCAGCAGGGTCGACTTGCCCGATCCCGACGCCCCGATCACCGCGACCGCCTCGTGCTCGGCGATCTCGAGGTCGATGCCGCGCAGCACGCCGCGATCGCCGAAGGCCTTGGTGACGCCCTCGATCGCGATCACCGGGGTCCCGCTCACCGGACCCGTCCCCGGTCCCAGCGGTCGAGCATCCGCGCCAGCGGGATCGTCACCGCCATGTAGAGGACCGCGGCGCAGAGCAGCGGCGTGTAGTTGAAGTCGGTCGAGGCCATGATCTGCGCGACCTGGAACGCCTCGCCGGTGACGCCGATGATCGCGATCAGCGCGACGTCCTTCTGCAGCGAGATGAAGTCGTTGAGCAGCGGCGGGCCGACGTTGCGGACGGCCTGCGGGATGACCACGTGGCGCATCGCCTGCCGCTCGGTCAGCCCGATCGCGAGCGCCGCGTCGCGCTGGCCGGGATGGACCGAGCGCAGCCCCGCGCGGTAGACCTCGGAGACGTAGGCGCCGTAGGAGAGGGTGAGGGCGATCGCGCCGAGCACGACCGGCTCGGTCGGCAGCCAGGAGAGCGTCGAGCTGCCCTCGGCATCGGAGTTGGCCAACGCCGGGATCCCGAAGCCGATGAGATAGACGAGCAGGATCGTCGGGATCCCGCGGAAGATGTCGGCGTAGAGAATCGCGAGGAGCCGGAGCGGGAACATCGCCGCCGCCCGCGAGGTCCGGATCAGGGCGACCAGGAGCCCGAGGGCGAGCACGGCGACCTCGACGATCAGGAAGACCCTGATGTCGAGCCAGAACGCCTTGGCGACATCGGGGAACGACTCCTTGAAGACGGTCGCGTTGAAGAAGGTCTCGCGGACAGCCGGCCAGCCGCTGCTGGTCAGGATCAGCGCCGTGAGGCCGCCGATGACGAGGACCGTCGAGGCCGCCGCGATCGCGAAGCCGCGACGGTCGCGGCGGCGCCTGGCCGCCGCCCGCTCGGCTCGCCGATCGGGCCTGGCCGCCTCCGCTTCCACCTACTCAGATCGTCACGCGGCGCGCCGCCCCGGCTACTGCAGCTCTTCGACGCCGCCGACGCTGTTGATCCACTTGTCCTGGATCCGGTCGAGCTCGCCCGAGCCCTCCAGCTCCTCGATCGCCGCCGACACGCAGCCGGTCAGCGACGAGTCCTTGGCCAGCAGCGCTCCCCACTCGTCGCCGCCGGGCGCCGGGAACTCGCCGACGATCGCCGCGTCGGGGACCTGCACCGCTGTCAGGTAGAGCGCGGTCGGGGTGTCGACGACGACGGCATCGACCTGGCCCTGCTTGATGGCGCTGACCACGTCGTTCGAGTTCTGGAACACCCGCGGCTCGTCATCGGGCTGGATCACGTCGTTGACCGCGTCGAGGCTCGTCGTCCCGATCTGGACGCCGAACGTCGCGCCCTTGAGCTCCTCGAGGGACGTCGCGCCCGCGAACTCGGAGTCCTTGAGGGTCACCACCGCCTGGTCGGCCGTGTAGTAGGGGGTCGAGAAGTCGACCTGCTGGGCGCGCTTCGGCGTGATCGAGATCTGGTTGATGTCGAAATCGAAGTCCTTCGGGCCCGGCGCGTAGGAGGAGTTGAACGGCACCACGGTCCATTCGACCTGGTCCTCGCCGAACCCGAGCCGGTCGGCGATCGCGTAGGCGACCGCGCTCTCGAAGCCCCTGCCGTTGGAGGGGTCGTTGTCCTCGAAGTAGGGCGGATAGGCGGGCTTGTCGGTGCCGATCGTCAACGTCCCCGGCTGCCGCGTGTCGAGCGTCTCGGGGGTGCATTCGTCGAGCGACGCGGTCGCCGCCGTCCCGTCGGCCGAAGTCGCCACGGTCGAGTCATCCCCGCCACAGGCGGCGAGGGCTACGGCGGCGCCGATCAGGCATGAGAGCAGCAGGAACTTGAGTGTGCGGGGCTGATACACGACGAACCTCCGGCGGCAACGTCCGATTGGGAACGCGGGCATCCTACGCGGATGCGGGCGATCGGCGTCGCCGGCGCCGCATCGTGTCCGCCGCACACACCGGCGGTCGCGGCCGTGCGAGATTGCCGGGATGCCACCCGTCCGTCATCGGAGCCTCGCCGCCGACACCGCCGTGACCGCCGCCGGCGACGGCCGCTGGCGGGGAACGATCACGCCCGAGTGGTTCGGGCCTCCCGGACCCAACGGCGGCTTCATCGCGGCGCTGGTCCTGCGCGCGATCCGGGCCGAGGTCGGCGATCGGTCCCGATATCCCCGGTCGCTCACGCTCCACTACCTGCGCCCGCCGGTCGCCGGCGCGGCCGAGCTTGCGGTGACGGTCGAGCGCTCGGGCCGGTCGGCGAGCACCTGCTCGGCCCGGTTGATCCAGGACGGCCGCGATTTGACGCTCGCGCTCTGCGTGCTCACGACCGATTACGAGCCGGCCCTGAGCTGGGCCGCGGAGCCGCCACCGGCGCCGCCTCCAGATCGCGTCGAGCCGCTCGCGGCCGTATCCGGCGTCCCGCCGATCTTCCACCAGCTCGAGACGCGCAACGTCTTCGGGCCGCCGCCCTTCAGCGGCGGCGAGGAGCCCGTGTCGGGCGGCTGGCTTCGGGCCCGCTCCGGCGAGGAGATGAGCCCGGAGCTGATCGCCCTCTACACCGACGCCTGGTGGCCGGCCCCGTTCAGCTTCATGACCGACTTCGCTCCCGCCCCGACCCTCGAGCTGACGATCCACTTCCGCGCCCGTCCCGACCCGGCCGACCCGATGGCGCTGGTCCGGTTCCGCGCCGAGGCGTCGATCGACGGCCTCTTCGACGAGCAGGGCGAGGTCTGGGACCGTCACGGGCGGCTGCTGGCGCAGTCGCGCCAGCTGGCGCTGCTGCGGAGAGGATGACCCCGACCGAATGCTCCGCCGGCCGTCCGCTTCGGTCGGCTCCGGTGGCCACGCACGGCGGCACGAGGATCACGGCGCCGCTCACGAGGCGCCGGTTCCGCAGCGCCGCCCTTGAGTTGGCATCCCCCGTCCGCTTCCGTCGGCTTGCCGGTCGACCGACGGTTCGCCCGGATCACGGCAGCCCCGTTCGGGCTGCCGGAGGCGCTGCCGCTGATCGCTGCGCCGCCCGCCGGCGGGCGCGACCGTTGACGCCCGGTCAACTGCGAATCGGTGCTCTCGGGGGGACCCGATTCGCACCTCAACGGCGAAGCGGCGGACGGCCGGCGCCATTGGCCGATGTGCCACCGTTCGGTGTTAGCCTTGCGCGGGCGATGAACCTGACCGAGCGGGGAACGAGCGCCGGGCTGCGCGCCCTGAGCCGGATGGCGAGCTCCGGGCTCCTCGACCGCCTCGGCGTTCGCGAGCACGCCGAGCGCCTCGTCCATCGCGGCACCCGGGACGGCTTTCGGGCCGCGAACGCCGCGGGCCGCCGCTTCGCCGCCGCGCGAAGGCTCGCCCGGCCGGCCCGGCAGCAGCGGCCGCGGCCGGCGACGGCTTTCGACCTCGAGCCGACCGAGGAGCAGGCGATGCTGATCGACTCCTTCGGCGACTACGCCGCGAACGTGCTCCGCCCCGCCGCCCGGGAGGCAGATGCCGCCTGCTCGGCGCCGGAGGAGATCCTCGCCCGGAGCGCCGAGCTCGGGATCGCCGTTCTCGGCGTTCCCGAGGAGCTCGGCGGCGCCGTCGCCGAGCGCTCCGCGGTCACCTCTGCCCTCGTCACCGAGGCGCTGGCGAGCGGCGACATGGGGCTCGCCTTCGCCGCCCTCGCCCCCGCCGCGGTCAGCACCGCGCTCGGACTCTGGGGGGACGCCGACCAGCAGGCCACCTACCTGCCGTCGTTCGCCGGCGACGAGGTCCCGGCGGCGGCGCTGGCGATCCACGAGCCCGGCGCCGTGTTCGATCCGTTCGCGCTCGCGACGACGGCCCGCGCCGACGGTGACGGGTTCGTGATCGACGGCGTCAAGGCCCTGGTGCCGCGTGCCGACGCGGCAGAGCTGTTCGTGATCGCCGCCGCCCTCGAGGGCGAGGGGCCGACGCTGTTCGTCGTCGAGGCCGCGACCGGCGGCCTCGGGGTCAGGGACGAGCCAGCGATCGGCCTTCGCGCGGCGGCGACCGGAAGGGTTCGGCTCGACGGGGTTGGGGTCGGCCCCGGCGCCCGCCTCGGCGGCCCCGGCGAGTACGCCGACTGCGTCCGCCTCGGCCGGATCGCCTGGGCCGCGATGTCCGTCGGGACCTCCCAGGGCGCGCTCGACTTCCTGATCCCCTACGTCAACGAGCGCCGGGCCTTCGGCGAGCCGATCAGCCACCGTCAGGCGGTCGCCTTCAACATGTCCGACCTCGCGATCGAGATCGAGGGGATGCGGCTCGCGACCTACCGGGCGGCGGCGCTCGCCGACCGGGGTGCGGACCTGGCCCGCCCGGCGGCGATCGCCCGCCGGCTCGCGGCGGCGAAGGGCATGAAGGTCGGCTCCGACGCCGTCGGCCTGCTCGGCGGGCACGGCTACGTCAAAGAGCACCCGGTCGAGCGCTGGTACCGTGACCTCCGCGCCGCCGGCGTCCTCGAGGGGGGCCTGCTGGTCTGATGGCGATCGACCTCGAGGTCCCGCGGAGGTTCGAGCAGCTGGTCGAGCAGGCGCACATGGTCGCCGCCGAGGTGCTGCGCCCGATCTCGCGCAAGTACGACCTCGCCGAGCACGAGTACCCGAAGGAGCTCGACATGCTCGCCGCGATGATCGACGGGCTCGAGGAGGGCGGCTCCTCGAGCGGCGCCGGCGCCGCCGGCGTCAGCAGGGCGAGCGGGAACGACGACGACGGCAACCGCAACGGCTCCAACCTGGCGTCGGTGCTGTCGGTGATGGAGATGTGCTGGGGGGACGTCGGACTGCTCCTGTCGCTGCCGCGGCAGGGGCTCGGCAACTCGGCTATCGCCGCGGTCGCCGACGAGGACCAGAAGCGCCGCTTCGCCGGCAAGTGGGCGGCGATGGCGATCACCGAGCCGGAGGCGGGATCCGACTCCGCGGCGATCCGGACGACCGCGGTCCTCGACGGCGACGAGTACGTGCTCAACGGCGAGAAGATCTACGTGACCGCGGGCGAGCGCGCCGAGCTCGTCGTCGTCTGGGCGAGCCTCGATCCGGACCGGGGGCGGGCGGCGATCAAGTCGTTCGTGGTTCCGCGCTCGAATCCCGGGCTGAAGCTCGACCGGCTCGAGCACAAGCTCGGGATCCGCGCCTCCGACACGGCGGCGTTCATCCTCGACGACTGCCGGGTGCCGAAGGAGAACCTGCTCGGCAGCCCCGAGATCGACACCGAGAAGAGCTTCGGAGGGGCGATGCGGACCTTCGACAGCACGCGGCCGCTCGTCGCGGCGATGGCGGTCGGGTTGACCCGCGCCTGCCTCGAGCGAACGGGCGAGCTGCTCGCCGAGGCCGGCATCGAGCCCGACCCCGACCGCCCGGCGGGCCGGCAGAGCGCCGCCGCGGCGGCGCTGCTCGAGATCGAGGCCGACTACGAGGCGGCGCGCCTGCTGACCATGGAGGCCGCCTGGATGGCCGACAACGGCAAGCCGAACTCGCTCCACGCCTCTTACGCGAAGGCGAAGGCGGGGCGGACCTGCGTCGACGCCGCCCTCCGCTGCGTCGAGCTTTGCGGCGCCGCCGGCCTCGGCGAGGACGAGCTGCTCGAGAAGTGGGCCCGCGATGCGAAGATCCTCGACATCTTCGAGGGCACCCAGAACATCCAGCTCCTGATCATCGCCCGCCAGCTCCTCGGGCTGAGCTCGGCGGAGCTGAAGTAACAGGTCCGGGCCCGGATGGGACCGATGACGGAGCGGCGCGCCGAAGCGGTGGGAGACGGCCGGCCGAGGCCGGTGGACGGCGGACGGATGCCCGTCACGCTCGCCGCGGTTCCCCGGCGATGAGCCCGTCGCCGCGACAGGCCGTGGTCCTCGCCTCGAACCGGATCCCGTTCGCGCGCCAGAGCGGACCATACGCGCGAGCGTCGAACCAGGACATGCTGACGGCGGCGCTCGACGGCCTCGTCGATCGCGCCGGGATCGCGGGCGAGCGGCTCGGGGAGGTGGCCGGCGGCGCCGTGCTCAAGCACAGCCGCGACTTCAACCTCACGCGCGAGTCCCTGCTGGGGACCCGGATCGCGCCCGAGACGCCGGCCTGCGATGTTGGCCAGGCCTGCGGGACGGGGCTCGAAGCGGCGATCCTCGTCGCCAACAAGATCGCCCTCGGCCAGGTCGAGAGCGGCATCGCCTGCGGCGTCGACTCCACCTCCGACGCTCCGATCGCGATCAACGAGGGCCTGCGGGGGGTCCTGCTCGAGATCAACGCGGCGCGGTCGAACCTCGACCGGGTCCGGGCGCTCGGGAAGGTCCGGCCGGGGCAGATCGTGCCGGAGATCCCGCGCAACGAGGAGCCGCGCACCGGGATGTCGATGGGCGAGCACGCGGCGATCATGGCCCGCGAGTGGGGGATCGCCCGCGAGCCCCAGGACGAGCTCGCCGCCGTCAGCCATCGCAACCTCGCCGCCGCCTACGACGGCGGGTTCGAGGACGACCTCGTCACCGCCTACCTCGGCCTCGAGCGCGACCACAACCTCCGTCCCGACTCGACCCCGGAGCAGCTCGCGAAGCTGGATCCCGTCTTTGGCGGCGCCGAAGGGACGATGACCGCGGGCAACTCGACGCCGCTCAGCGACGGCGCCTCGGCGGTCCTGCTCGGCACCGAGGAGTGGGGGGCCGAGCGCGGGCTCGCCCCGCTCGCCCGCCTCGTCGACGCCGAGACCGCCGCGATCGACCACGTCGGCGCCCGCGAGGGCCTGCTGATGGCGCCCGCCTACGCCGTGCCGCGGCTGCTGGCGCGCCGCGGGCTCGAGCTGCAGGACTTCGACCTCTACGAGATCCACGAGGCCTTCGCCTCGCAGGTCCTCTGCACGCTCGCCGCGTGGGAGGACCCCGTGTTCTGCCGCGAGCGACTCGGGCGTGACGGGCCGCTCGGGCCGATCGACCGCGACAGGCTCAACGTCCGCGGCGGCTCGCTCGCCGCCGGGCACCCGTTCGCGGCGACCGGCGGCCGGATCGTCGGCAACCTCGCGAAGCTGCTCAGCGCCCGCGGCGGCGGCCGCGGGCTGATCTCGATCTGCGCCGCCGGCGGCCAGGGCGTCGTCGCGATCCTCGAGAGTTGAGCGGGCGGGCGACAGCCGCCGGCGGGCGGTGGCGGTGACCGACGCGTACACGCAGCTCGTCAGCAACCCGTTCGGCGGGTTCGTCGCCCGCAACCTCGGCCTGCCGCGGCCGGTCGAGCTCGACCGCCACCGGCCCGGAGCCCCGCTGATCGACGGGCGCGTCCTCGTCGGCGCCGCGCCCGGCGGCCGCTGCGCCGCGGCCGTGGCCGCGGTTCTCGCCGAGGCCGGGACGGCGGTCGACAGCCGCCTCCACGACGAGGTCCGCCAGGCGCTCGGCGCCGCCGCGATCGACGCCGGCGTCTGGAACCCGGAGGCCCCCGGCGCCCAGCGCTGGAAGGGGCTGGTCCTCGATGCCACCGGGATCGGCTCGAGCGGCGAGCTGCGCGAGCTCTGGTCGTTCTTCCACCCGACGATCCGCCGGCTCGAGCGCTGCGGGCGGCTGATCGTGATCGGCGCCGAGCCCGGGGAGTGCCCGGCGCCCGCCGCCGCAACCGCGCAGCGGGCGCTCGAGGGCTTCGTTCGCGCCGCCGGCAAGGAGGTCCGCAACGGATCCACCGCCCAGCTCGTCCGCGTCGCCGCCGGCGCCGAGGGGAGGATCGGCTCGACCCTTCGCTTCCTGCTCTCGCCGCGATCGGCCTACGTGTCCGGTCAGCTCGTCCGCGTCGGCGCCGGCCGCGACGTGCCCGAGGTCGACCGCGAGCGTCCACTGCGCGGCAAGACGGCGCTCGTCACCGGGGCTTCGCGCGGCATCGGGGAGGCGATCGCGAACGTCCTCGCCCGCGACGGCGCCGACGTCGTCGGCCTCGACGTGCCGGCGCTCTCCGGCGACCTCGAGAACGTCGTCGAGCCGATCGGCGGCTCGGCGATCGCCGTCGACATCGCCGCCGCCGATGCGCCCCGGCGGATCTGCGACGCGCTAGCAAAGCGCGGCGGAGTCGACGTGGTCGTCCACAACGCCGGCGTCACCCGCGACAAGACCCTCGCCGCCATGGACGCCGAGCGCTGGGAGGCGACGATCGCGATCAACCTGACCGCAGCGGAGCGGATCAACGACGAGCTGCTCGCGCGCGGGGGTCTGCTCCGCGAGGACGGGCGGATCGTCTGCGTCTCCTCGATGAGCGGGATCGCCGGCAACGCCGGCCAGACCAACTACTCGACGTCGAAGGCCGGCGTGATCGGGATGGTCGAGTCGATGGCGCCGATCCTCGCCGAGCGCGCCGCGACGATCAACGCGGTCGCGCCGGGCTTCATCGAGACCGCGATGACGGCGGCGATGCCGCTCGGCCCGCGCGAGGCGGGGCGGCGGATGAGCTCGCTCGCCCAGGGGGGGCTTCCGGTCGACGTGGCCGAGGCGATCGCCTGGCTCGCCGCGCCCGACTCGAGCGGCGTCAACGGCAACGTCGTCCGGGTCTGCGGCCAGAGCCTGATCGGGGCGTGACGTGGCGCGGGTCCGCGAGCTCGCGACGATGCCGTCGCTCGGCGGGCTCTACGCGCGCGTCGGCCTCGGATCGATCCCGGGCGCGAGCCTGCTCGGACGCCTGCCGCTGCTGCCCGCGAGCCGCCGGGGCGCCGAGCTGCCGGACGAGCGCCTCCGCCTCGCCGGCGTCGTCGCCGACCGCGACGGGGTCGCCCGCTACGCCCGCGTCTGCGGCTTCACCCTCCGCGACGAGCTGCCCGGCACCTACCCGCACGTGATGTCGTTCCCGCTCCAGCTCGCGCTGATGGCGTCGGGGTCGTTCCCGTTCTCCCCGCTCGGGCTCGTCCACATCGCCGACGAGATCACCCAGCACCGCCGCGTCGGGGCCGGTGAGCCGCTCGACCTCGAGGTCGAGGCCGTCGGCCTGCGCCCGCATCCGAAGGGGCGTGCCTTCACCCTCGTCGTCCGCGCCAGCGCCGGCGGCGAGCCGGTCTGGGAGGAGGCGGGGACGATCCTCCGGCGGGGCGGCGGCGGCACCGACGCAGTCCGCGAGCCGGGGCCGCCGGTACCCGAGGAGCTCGGGGCCGGTGCCGAGTGGCGCCTGCCCGGCGATCTCGGGCGCCGCTACGCGGCGGTCTCCGGCGACCGCAACCCGATTCACCTGCACCCGCTCGGTGCCCGCGCGTTCGGCTTTTCGCGCCCGATCGCCCACGGCATGTGGACCATGGCGCGCTGTCTCGCCCAGCTCGAGGGCCGGACGGGCGACGCGTTCACCGTCGCGGTGTCGTTCCGCAAGCCGGTGCTCCTTCCCGGCCGCGTGTGCTTCGCGATGGCGGAGCACGGCGGGAGGATCGCCTTCGCGCTGCGCGGGCCGGGCGCCGGGGAGACGCCCGTGCACCTGCGCGGCGAGCTGCGGCCGATCTGAGAGCGGCCGGCACCCGGCCCGGGCGCGCCGAGGATCGCCGGGACGCTTGCAGGGAGCTAACAATCGGTCGAAAACCCCCGGAAATGCAAGGGATCCTGCGTTTCCCGAGGGGCGCGGGCGCTGCCATCGTCGCCCCTGCGGGGTGCGATCGCCGCCGTGAAGCCGTCCGGCGGCGTTCCGGGCCGGCCGCGGCGGGCGCAAGATCCGTTGCAGGTCTGTTAGCGGGCGCTTGCAATCGGCCCGAGCCATCTACCGTGCCGCATCGCGAGTGGGGTCACGGCTCCCTCGCCGACCGCGATGCGACCGAACCTCTTCCACAGCCGGGCAGGGAATCCTGCCGCGCGCCCGAACACCCTCTTGACGGCCGCGGCGCTGCTGCTTCTCGCCGCCTGCGCGGCCGCCCTGCTGCTGGGCCCGTCGCCTGCCGCGGCGACGATCGCCGAGCGCCAGGCCGCGCTCGCCGGCGTGCGTGACCAGCAGTCGTTGCTCTCCGCGCGGCTCGCGGACAGCAACGAGCAGATCAACGCCCTGATCGGCGAGGTCTCGCAGGCGCGGCAGGCCGAGGCCGAGGCCGCGGCCGCGCTGCGGGCGAAGGAGGAGGAGCTCGACGTCGCGGAGGAGGAGCTGGCCGCAGGGCGCGACCATCTCGCCCGCGTCCGCGAGCGGCTCCGTGCCGCGATCCGCGAGCTCGAGCGGATCCTCGTCGGCGTCTACAAGTCCGGAGACCCGAACGTCGTCGAGGTCCTGATCGAGTCCTCGAGCTGGGAGGACGCCTCCGTCGACGCCACCTACCTCGACCGCGTCCACGACTACCAGGAGGACACGGTCGCCCGCGTAGAAGAGCTGCGCGACGAGGTCGAGAGCACCGTCGCCCGCCTCGCCGACGCCAGGGACAGGATCGCCGCCGCCCGCGACGATCTCGCCGCCCGCCATCAGGAGCTCGCCGATCAGCGCGCGGCGCTCGAGGCCCAGGAGCAGCAGCTCTACGCCGCCCGCGCCGCCCGCCGCCAGACGCTGCAGAGGCTGACCGCCCGCGAGGCGGACCTCGAGGCCGGCATCGCCGACGCGCAGCAGCGCCAGGCCGAAGCCGCCGCCCCCGACCCAGCCGAGGTCGCGGCGCCGGCCCCGAGCGCGCCGGCCCCGAACGGCGAGACCGCGACGCTCAACCCCGACGGCAGCGCGACGGCGCCGGCGAGCGCGCCGCAGCAGGTCAAGGACGTGATCGCGGCCGCGAACGCGATCCGCGACAAGCCGTACCTGTGGGGCGGGGGCCACGGCTCCTTCGAGGCCTCCGGCTACGACTGCTCCGGTGCCGTCAGCTACGCCCTCCACGGCGGCGGCTTCCTCTCGAGCCCGCTCGACTCGACCGGCTTCATGAGCTGGGGCGAGCCCGGCGTCGGCAACTGGATCACCGTCTACGCGAACTCCGGCCACGCATACGCGATGATCGCCGGCCTCCGCTGGGACACCTCCGACTCCGGCGGGGACGGCCCGAGCTGGGCCGACTACTCGAGCTCCTGGGAGCAGTCGCAGAGCTTCACCGCCACGCACCCCGCCGGCTTCTGACCCTCGGCGCGAGAGCGGCTCCTGACCCGGCGGCGCGAGAGCGGCGACTGACCCGGCGGCGCGAGAGCGGCGACTGACCCGGCGGCGCGAGAGCCGGCGACTGACCCGGCGGCGCGAGAGCGGCTCCTGACCCGGCGGCGCGAGAGCGGCTCCTGACCCGGCGGCGCGAGAGCGGCTCCTGACCCGGCGGCGCGAGAGCGGCGACTGACCCGGCGGCGCGAGAGCGGGCGACTGACCCGGCGGCGCGAGAGCCGGCTTCTGACCTCGCGGCGCCGGGTGGCTAGGTCAGCGATCCTCGTCGGCCCACGTCCCTTTCGCATGCTTTCCCTCCTGCGTCGCCTGATCCGACCGCTCCCGCACTCGCCAGATCCGACCTGGGGCATTCTCAGCACCGTATGCGGCCGCTAGATGCCCCACCCTTGCGGGCCCCTCCGACCTGGGGCATTCTCAGCACCGTATGCGGCCGCTAGATGCCCCACCCGGGGTGGCGGGGTGGGTCGACCGGTTAGTAAGGTGGACCGGTGAGCGAGTTGATCCACACCTGCTACCGGATCCTCGACCCGGACGCCTCGGTCGCCTTCTACGAGAAGCTCGGCTTCGAGGTCCTGTGGCGGATGCCGATCCGCGACGAGGCGACCAACATCTTCATGGGCCTTCCCGGCGACGGGCCGCGCCTCGAGCTCACCCACAACCACGACGTCAGCGAGCCCTACGAGATCGGCACCGGCTACGGCCACATCGCGATCACCGTCGACGACCTCGACGGCACCCTCGCCCGCCTGGCCGACCTCGGCATCGAGCCCGAGCGCCCGCCCTACACGGTCCGCGAGGGCGGCTCCCGCCTCTGCTTCGTCCGCGACCCCGACGACTACCGGATCGAGCTGATCGAGGCGAACCCGGGCGACGGCTGACGATGCCGGCCCGACCGATCGGCCGGGCCGGTTAGGCTGGACACATGGCACCCACCGGGGAGCTTCCGCCTGGCCCGCGGGCCCCGAGCGCCTGGCAGTCGTTCGCTTGGCAGACGCGCCCGATCCCCTACCTGGAACGCTGCCGCGCCCGCTACGGCAAGACGTTCACGCTCGACTTCCTGGGCATCGACCCGTTCGTGATGATGTCCCGCCCCGGGGACATCAAGGCGATCTTCACGGCTCCCCCCGACGTCCTCCACTCCGGCGAGGGCAGCGCCGTTCTGCTGCCGGTCGTCGGCCCGAACTCGATCCTGCTGCTCGACGAGGATCGGCACCTGGCCCAGCGCAAGCTGATGCTCCCCGCCTTCCACGGGGAGAAGATGGAGGCGCTGCGCGGCGTCGTGACCGACGTCGCCCGCTCCGAGGTCGACGGCTGGACGACCGGCGCCGCGGTGCCGCTCCACCCCTACATGCAGGGGCTCACCCTGGAGGTGATCCTGCGCGCGATCTTCGGGCTCGACCGTGGGGCGCGGCTGGAGCGGCTGCGGAAGCTGGTCGGTGAGATGACGAGGTTCGCGATGAGCCCGATCAGCCTGATCCCGCCGCTGCAGCGCCTCGGTCGCCTGCTGCCTCCGGTCGGCGCCTTCCTCGCGGCCCGCGAGCGGGCCGACGAGGAGATCCAGGGGTTGATCGACGAGCGCCGCGCCGACCCCGCCGACCGCGACGACGTCCTCTCGCTGCTGCTCCTCGCCCGCCACGAGGACGGCGCGCCGATGTCGAACACGGAGCTCCGCGACGAGCTGATGACGCTGCTGGTGGCGGGGCACGAGACGACCGCCACCGAGCTCTCGTGGGCGTTCGAGCGGCTCCTCCGCCACCCCGAGGCCCTCGATCGGCTGGTCGCCGAGGTCGACGCCGGCGAGGACGCCTACGTCACCGCGGCGATCCGCGAGACCCTGCGCCGCCGCCCGGTGCTCTCGATCGCCGGCCCGCGTCGCGTCGTCTCCGAGATCGAGGTCGGCGGTCGCACCTACGGACCCGGGTGCCACCTCGTCCCCAACGCCTACCTCGTCCACCACGATGCCGAGATCTACCCCGAGCCCTACGCGTTCCGGCCCGAGCGCTATCTCGACGAGGATCCCGGCACCTACACCTGGATCCCGTTCGGCGGCGGCCGCCGCCGCTGCCTCGGCGCCAGCTTCGCGATGCTCGAGATGGACATCGTGCTCCGCGCCGTCCTCTCCCGGATGGAGGTCCGGATCGGCGGCGACGGCCACCTCGAGGCGAACCGTCGCCGGATGATCACCGTCGTCCCCGCCCGCGGCGCCGAGGCGGTCCTGTCGCAGCGCGGGCGCGCCCCGGTTCCGGCATAACCGCCAACCTGCGCGGGCGGTTTCGTGGCACTCGGCCGTGAGCCGCCGTCGAGACCCACGAACGGGTCGGCATGGGCCCACTTCGTGACACTCACGGCTTCCACTGCCCCGAGATCCACGTTTCCGCACCGCGCCGCGGATCGCCCAGGCCCGGACATCCGTGCTCCGGCCGGGCACGCCCTGGGCGGCATGCGACCCGGATGGGGACCTAACCCCGCAGCCGCTCGGCGAGCTCGCCCATCGCGGCGACCAGCCGGATGCGCTCGAGCGTGCCGATCCCGCCCGGCGCGCCGCTCTCGGTGGCGGCGATCCGGGCGGCGTTGACGAGCGTGCGCTCGGGGTTCGGCCACTCGCGCCAGGGCTCGTACTCGGCGGAGTGGATCAGCCGCTCGGCCAGCTTCGCCGGATCGGCGTCGGCGCCCTCGGCGCGAACGCGCTCGCGCAGCCAAGCCCAGTACTCGCGCAGGGCGCGGACCTCGGCGAGGCCGCCGACGGGGCCGTGGCCGCCGACGACGGCCGCCGGCCCGAGCGCCGCGATCCGATCGAGCGCCGCGATCCAGTTGCCGACCGGGCCCGCCCACATGATCGGCGTGACCCGGTTGAAGAGGATGTCGCCGGCGTAGGCGATCCGCACGTCGGGGACCCAGGCGATCGCGTCCCCGGCGGTGTGCGCCGGCCCGACGAAGCTGAGCTCGACGCGGCGTCCGCCGACGTCGACGGTCGCCTCCCGCTCGAAGGAGCGCCCGGGGACGCGCGGCTCGAGCCCGCCGAGCTCGTAGGCCGAGAGTTGCGACCCGAACGCGCCGAGCCCGCGCAGGCGCCCGGCTCCGGGCAGGAGCGGCAGCCGTCCGGCGAGGCCGGCGATCGCCCCGACCGGCGCGAGGCGGGTCAGCATCGACGGCGGCTCCGCGCGCATCTGCGCGATCGCCGGCGCCGACGCGATCAGCTCGACGCCGGCGCCGAGCAGCCCGTTGCCGTACCAGTGGTCGCCGTCGCCGTGAGTGTTGAACAGGTGCCCGATCGGCGCGCCGGCGCGCTCGCAGATCGGGACCCACGCGGTCAGCATCGCCTCGGTGAGCAGCTCGTCCCAGAGCGTGTCGACCATCAGCGCCGCGCCGTCGCCGACAACCAGCCCGGCGTTCGATTCGCCGAGGCCGCCGTTCGGCTGGATCCAGGCCCAGGTCCGCTCTGCGACCTCGATCGCCCCGCCGTCGAAGGCGACCGGGTCCCCGAGCGGGGTCGTCTCTCCGATGCAGGTGCCCATTGGCGGGGCCGGCGCCGCCGACCCGGGCTCACGTTAGATGATCGCCTCGGACCTGCGCGCGCAGCCCGCGCGGGCCGCCATCCATCGACGCCTGTAGGTTCCGCTGCCGCGATGCCGGACCAGACCGACAGCGAGTGGCGCTCTCGCTGGGCGAGCGCGATCGCCGCCCGGGCGCTGCCCGAGATCGAGCAGCTGGTGGCGATCTCGTCGCCCTCGGGCGACCCCCGCGCGGCCGAGGAGATCGTTGCCGCCGTCACCGAGATGGCTCCCGCGGCGGCGGCGATCGAGCGGATCCCGTGCTCCTCGCCGGCGCACGCGCCCGATCTCGTCGCCCGGCTCGCCGGGGAGGGCGGTGGGAGGCTGCTGCTCGTCGGCCACCTCGACACGGTCGTCCCCCACCGGGGACACCAGCCGACCCGTCGCGACGGCGACATGCTGATCGGATCGGGGACCATCGACATGAAGGGCGGGGTGGCGCTGGCGCTCGGCGTCATGCGGGCCCTCGCCGACGCCCCGCACCGGTTCGCCGAGGCGGCGCTCCTGCTCGTCAACGACGAGGAGTTCCGGACCGAGCCGTTCGCGCACGGCCCCCGGTTCGAGGGCTTCGACGCCTGCCTCTGCTTCGAGGGCGGCGAGCGGACGGCCGGCGGCGAGGAGGCGGTCGTCGTGCGCCGCAAGGCCGCGGCGGCGATCAGGGTCGAGGCGAGCGGGGTCGCCGCCCACGCCGGCGCCGATCCCGACGCCGGCAGCAACGCGCTGCTCGCGCTCGCCGCGGTGGCCGTCGGCCTGGCCGGGCACCATCGTCCCGACGGCTCCGAGGCGCTGAGCGTCGTGCCGACGATGATCGCGGCGGGCGAGGGGATCAACGTCGTCCCCGGCGGCGGCGAGCTCTCGATCGACATGCGCGCCGACGACGAGGCGAGCTTCGAGCCCGTGATCGATTCGATCCCCTCCCGCTCGGGCGGGGTCGGCCTGGAGGTCGAGCGCCTCCGCCTCTGGCCCGGGATGGACATGGAGGCCGCGGCCGCGCCGGCGCTCGCTCGCGCCTCGGAGCTGCTCGGCCGGCCGATCGTCGGCGCCGCCCGCGGCGGCGCCAGCGACGCTAGCAACCTGGCGCCGCACCTGCCGTTGGCGATCGACGGCCTCGGGCCGCTCGGCGGGGCCGCCCACTCGCCGGCCGAGCACGTGCTGGTCGACTCGCTCGCCGAACGCGCCGCCGTCGCGCTGGCGGTCGCGGCCGCGGTCCTCGACGTCCCGGGCTGAGCGCGCCGCCGCCGCGGTTGCGCGATGATTGGTGGTCCAACCACCCGAGTCGAACGTGAAGGAGCCGTCATGGCGCGCAAGCAGGTGAAGTCGGTAGCTGGGAAGGTCGTGGCGATCACCGGGGGCGCTCGCGGGATCGGCCGTTGCACAGCGCAGGCGCTGGTCCGCCGCGGCGCCCGGGTGGCGATCGGCGACCTCCACGTCGAGCTTGCCGAGAAGGCCGCGGCCGAGCTCGG
Source organism: Actinomycetes bacterium (assembly GCA_016861045.1). Taxonomy (GTDB): domain Bacteria; phylum Actinomycetota; class Thermoleophilia; order Solirubrobacterales; family 70-9; genus RHKX01. The sequence goes on from BOKP01000004.1 coordinate 321,031, forward strand.
CGGCAACGCGGTCGCCTTCGAGCTCGACGTCACCGACCGCGACTCGTTCGCGGCGTTCCTCGACGAGGCCGAGAAGGAGCTCGGCCCGGTCGACGTCGTCATCAACAACGCCGGGATCATGCCGATCGGCCCGTTCGTCGAGGAGAGCGACGAGACCGCGAAGACGATGATCGACATCAACCTCCACGGCGTCATCTTCGGGACCAAGCTGGCGCTCGAGCGGATGCTCCCGCGGGGCGGCGGCCACATCGTCAACATCGCCAGCCAGGCCGGCAAGGCCGGCCTTCCGGGCGGGGCGACCTACTGCGCCACCAAGCACGCCGTAGTCGGCCTCAGCGAGGCGGTCCGGCTCGAGAACGTCGACACCGGGATCGAGGTGTCGTGCGTGATGCCGGCGGTCGTCAACACCGAGCTCGGCGGCGGCCTCACCGAGACCCGCGGGGTCAAGAAGGTGGAGCCGGAGGAGGTGGCCGAGGCGATCGTCGAGGCGATCGAGACGAACCGCTTCGACGTCTGGGTTCCACGCTCGACCGCCGGGATCTCGGCGATCCTCAGCCTCGTCCCGCGCAGCGGCCGCGAGGCGATCGCCCGGCTACTGAAGGCCGACAAGGTGCTTTCGGAGGTCGACGAGCAGGAGCGCGCCGCCTACGAGGAGCGCGCCGCCAAGAGCACGTCGGAGGCCGCGGCCGCGGCCGACGCCGAGCAGCCGGCGACGAAGGGCTGACAGCCGACCCCGGTGGCGGCTTGATCGCGACGCTGCCGCCGGGGCTGGCGGCGCTCGACCGCCTGCCGCGGGCTCCCCGGCTTCCGATCGGGCCCGACCCGCTGCGCCGCATCCGCGTCCCCCGTGACCTCGATTCGGTCACCACGGTGGGACGCGAGGAGGAGCCGGAGGCGGGCGGCGTCAGGCGGCGGAACGTCGAGGCGGTCTGGAAGGCGGTGGCCGACTGGTATCGCAGCGGCGTCCATCCGGCGTTGCAGGTCTGTGTCCGCCGCAACGGGGCCGTGATCCTCGACCGTGCGATCGGGCACGCCCGCGGCAACGGGCCCGCCGACGGCGCCGACGTCGAGAAGGTGCCGGTTGGCGTCGACACGCCGTTCTGCGTCTACTCGACGTCGAAGGCGATCACGGCGTTCGTCGTCCACAAGCTCTGCGAGAACGGGCTCCTCCACCTCGAGGACCCGATCGCCGAGCACATCCCCGGTTACGAGCGGCACGACAAGGGCAACATCACGATCGGCCACGTCCTCGCCCACAAGTCCGGAGTCCCGAACCTGCCCCGCGAGGCGCTCGACCTCGAGCACATCAACGACCGCGACTACCTCCGCGAGGTGCTCTGCGACGCGCGGCCGGCCTCGCTGCCCGGCCGCCAACTCGCCTATCACGCCGTCTCCGGCGGGTTCATCCTCGGCGAGGTCGTCCACCGGGTCACCGGCAAGGACATCCGCGCGGTCCTCGCCGAGGAGCTGCTCGATCCGCTCGGCTTCCGCTGGACCAACTACGGGGTCGATCCGGCCGACGTCGGGCGGGTCGCGATCAACCACCTCACCGGGCCGCCGACCGTGCCGCCGCTGTCGACCCTGCTCGCGCGGGCGCTCGGGACGGGCCTCGACGACCTCGTCCGGGTCACCAACGATCCCCGCTACCTGACCGGGATCGTCCCCGCCGCCAACGTGATGACGACCGCGAACGAGCTCTCGCGGTTCTTCGAGGTGATGCGCCGCGGCGGCGAGCTCGACGGCGTCCGCGTGATCGAGCCGGAGACGATCGAGCGGGCGCTGATCGAGCGCTCCCACCACGAGGTCGATCTCTCGCTGGGCTTTCCCACCCGCTTCTCCTACGGGCTGATGCTCGGCGCCCGCGTCCTCAGCCTCTACGGGCTCGACACCCAGCACGCGTTCGGCCACCTCGGGTTCACGAACATGCTCGCCTGGGCCGACCCCGAGCGGGCGATCGCGGTCGCCGTCCTCAACAACGGCAAGCCGATCCTCTACCCGGAGGTCCACCGCTTCCTCGGCACGATGCAGCGGATCACCAGCGAGATGCCGAAGGTCCCGCCGGAGGAGCGCTTCCCGTAGGCATCCAGGCGAGGCGTACCGGTACCGGGGCCGATATGAGCATGCTACTGTATGTGCATATGGGAGGGCTGGACCGACGCCTGCAGGTCCTGATCGACCAGGATCGCCACGACCGTTTGGCGGCCATCGCCGAGCGGCGCGGCGTCTCGGTGGCGTCCGTCGTCCGTGAGGCCATCGACCGCGGGCTTCCCGACCTCGCCGACCGCAAGGACCGGGCGGCGCGGAGGCTGCTCGATTCGCCCGACATGCCGGTGCCGGAGCCGCCTGAGCTGCGCGAGGAGCTCGAGCGGCTGCGCGGACGCCGAACCGGATGATCGTCCTCGACACGACGGTCCTCGTCTACGCCAAGGGAGCCGACCACCCGCTGCGCGATCCCTGCCGGGACCTGCTCGCCGCCGTCGCCGAGGGCCGGATCGCCGCCACGACCACGGTCGAGGTGATCCAGGAGTTCGCCCACGTTCGGGCCCGCAGGCAGAGTCCGAGCGAGGCCGCGGCTCGCGCGCGCGACTACGCCGAGCTGCTCTCGCCGCTGCTCGTCGTCGACCGCGAGCAGCTCGACCGGGGCCTCGTGCTGTTCGGGTCGACGTCCGGCGTCGGTGCCTTCGACGCCGTCCTCGCCGCGACCGCGCTCGACGCCGGCGCCGCGGCGTTCGTCTCCGCGGATCGTGCCTTCGCCGCGATCTCGGGTCTGCCGCTGCTCATCCCGGATGAGGCCGGCGTCGAGCGGCTGCTCCGGTAGAGCCCGCCACCCCGCCTCCCCTCAGCGCTCCAGCAGCTGCGCCGCGACGTCGGGCACGTAGGCGTAGAGGTCCTCGGGCGGGCGCTCGTATCCCGGGTCCTCCTGGACCTCGGGGAGCCCGACCGGCTCCTGCGCGACCGCCTCGTAGGGGATCGAGGAGAGCAGGTGGGAGATGCAGTTGATCCGGGCGTTGCGCTTGTGGTCGGACTCGACGACGTGCCAGCGCGCCTCGGGGATGTCGGTGTGCCTGAACATCTCGTCCTTCGCCCGCGAGTAGTCGACCCAGCGGCTGCGCGAGTAGAGGTCCGTGGTCGAGAGCTTCCACCGCTTCAGCGGGTCATCGATCCGGGCCTCGAACCGCTTCGCCTGGACCTCCTCCGAGACCGAGAACCAGTACTTGAGGAGGATGATCCCGTCGTCGACGAGCATCCGCTCGAAGGTCGGGCACTGGCGCAGGAACCGCTCGTGCTCGTCGGCCGTGCAGAAGCCGAGCACCTTCTCGACGCCCGCGCGGTTGTACCAGGAGCGGTCGAACAGGACGACCTCCCCGGCCGCCGGCAGGTGGTCGATGTAGCGCTGGAAGTACCACTGCGTCCGCTCGCGATCCGACGGCACAGGCAGCGCGACGGTGCGGACGACGCGGGGGGAGGGGAACTCGGTGATCCGCTTGATCGTGCCGCCCTTGCCGGCCGCGTCACGGCCCTCGAAGACGACCGCGACGCGAGCGCCCTCGCGGCGGACCCACTCCGCCATCCGGACGAGCTCCACCTGCAGGTCGTAGAGCTCGCGCTCGTAGAGGTCGCTCGGCAGCCTCGGGGTTGGCCGCGGCGTCATCGCGCCCCTCAGACCTCGAGCTCGGCGCCGCCGGGACCGAGGTTGGCGACCTTCGAGGGGCCGATCGCGGAGCGGTCGCCCCAGGCCTCGTGAATGTGGCCGCAGACGACCAGCGGCGGCTCGACGCGCTCGATCGCAGCGAGGATGGCCGTGCTGCCGAGGTGCTCGCCGGCCGACGAGCGGTCGCAGTGGCCGGCCGGCGGCGAGTGGACGATCATCACCGCCCCGCGCGGGCACGGCGCGAGCATGGTCGCCGCCTCGTCCTCGGTCAGGTCGAAGCTCCAGTCCCACGGCGTCGTCGGCACCCCGGCGCCGAGCCCGAAGAAGGCGGTGTCGCCGACCCGGGCGGGCTCGCCGTGCAGGACCGTGGCCGCCTTCCAGCCGGCGTCCGCGACCGCGGACCGAAGCTCGTCCTCGGTTTCGTTGTTGCCGGGCACGAGCAGCGTCGGCGTGCCGATCCCGGCCAGCGCGGCGATCGTCTCGGCGACCCCGTCGTGGACTGAGCCGAAGTCGCCGGCGCCGATGACGAGGTCGGCCTCGCCGGAGCGGGCCGCGAGGTCGGCGGCGGCGCCGAGGTCGCGGTGGAGGTCGCTGAACGCGAGCAGCCTCATCGCTCCTCCTCCCCGCCGTACGAAACCAACCCGGGCCCGCCGGCCCGCCCTCTCGACGTCGTTGCAGCCATCTCCGCTCCTTGCCGGGTTCGGCCTGATCCTCGCACGTCATCGCCGGTAACCTCGCCCCCGGTGAGCGACGACCGAGGCCAAAGTCGGGCTCGGGGAGCCCCGGTCCCGAGCGGCATCGTCTCCTGCCGCGAGCTGAGGCGCCGCTTCGGCGAGGGCGAGGCGGCCGTGGACGCGCTGCGCGGCGTCACGCTCGACTTCCGGAAGGGCGAGCTGGCCGCGATCGTCGGACCGTCGGGCTCCGGCAAGTCGACGCTGATGCACCTCCTCGCCGGCCTCGACAAGCCGACGGCCGGGCAGGCCTGGATCGACGGCGTCGAGGTCACCGCGCTCGACGACAGGGGGCTGACCGCGCTGCGCCGCGAGAAGCTCGGCTTCATCTTCCAGTTCTTCAACCTGGTGCCGGTCCTCGACGCCGCCGAGAACGTCGAGCTGCCGCTGAAGATCGCCGGCCGCGAGGTCGACCCGGCCTGGCGCGACCGGCTGCTCGACACGGTCGGCCTCGCCGATCGCGCCACCCACCGTCCCGCCGAGCTCTCCGGCGGTCAGCAGCAGAGGGTCGCGATCGCGCGGGCGCTGATCACGCGGCCCGCGGTGGTCTTCGCCGACGAGCCGACCGGCAACCTCGACTCGAAGGCCGGCGGCAGCATCATCGAGCTGCTGCGACGGTCCGCCGAGGAGCTCGGCCAGACGGTCATCATCGTCACCCACGACCCGAGGGTGGCGGGCCATGCCGGCCGCGTCATCGTCCTCGCCGACGGGCAGGTCGCCGCCGACCGCGAGGTTGCGGGCGAGGACGATGTCATCGGGCTGATGCGGGACATCTGAGCGGATGCTCGCGCTCGCACTACGCGGGCTGGCGTCGCGGAAGCTGCGCGCCGCGCTGACGGCGCTGGCGATCATGCTCGGCGTCGCGATGGTCGCCGGCACCTTCATGCTGAAGGGGTCGGTCGAGAAGGCCTTCGACGACATCTTCGCCGAGGCCAACGCCGGGATCGACGTCACCGTCCAGCCCCGGAGCGAGTTCGACGTCGGCTTCGACATGCCCGAGTCGGGAGCCGCGCTGCCGCAGTCGCTGGTCTCCCGGGTCGAGGGCGTCGACGGCGTCGAGAAGGCCGCCGGCGGCATCGGCGACTCGACCTCGATCGCGATCCTCGACCCCGCCGGCGAGCGGATCGGGCCGCCGGGGGGCGGGCCGCCGCACATCGCCGCCAGCGTCGAGCCGGAGCCGTTCAACCCCTTCACCTGGATCGAGGGGTCGGCGCCCGACGCGCCGGACGAGGTCGGCATCGACTCGATCACGGCCGGCGAGGAGGGCTGGCAGGTCGGCCAGGAGGTCACGATCAGCGGGGTCGGCGGCGCCAAGCGCTACACGCTGTCGGGGATCGGCAGGTTCGGCAGCGGCGTCCCCCTCGGCGGGGCGAGCTTCGCGCTGTTCACGCTGCCCGAGGCGCAGGCGATCACCGGCAAGCGCGGCGAGCTCGACAGCATCGACGTGCAGGCGGCTGCGGGCGTCGCCCCGGACGAGCTCGCCGCCCGCCTGAACGCTGCCCTGCCCGGGGACGCCGAGGCGAAGACCGGGGCCGAGGACGCGGCCGAGCAGTCGGCCGACATCGAGGAGGGCTTCGGCTTCCTGACGACGTTCCTGCTCGTCTTCGCCGGGATCTCGGTGTTCGTCGGGGCGTTCCTGATCTTCAACACCTTCTCGATCACCGTCGCCCAGCGAACCCGTGAGTTCGGGATGCTGAGGACGCTGGGCGCCTCCTCGCGGCAGGTCCTTGCGACCGTCGTCGGGGAGGCGCTGGTCGTCGGGATCCTCGCCTCGCTCCTCGGGATCGTCGTCGGTCTCGGCTTCGTCGAGCTCATCACCGGCGCCTTCAAGGCGATCGGCTCCGAGCTCCCCCAGAGCGGGATCGTGGTGACCGGCGCGTCGATCGTCGTCCCGCTGATCGTCGGCGTCGTCTCGACCCTGGGATCCGCGATCGTGCCGGCGATCCGGGCTACCAGGGTGACCCCGCTCGAGGCGATCCGCGACGACGCGCAGGTGGCCCGCAGGCCGTCGCGACGCCGGGTCTGGATCGCCCGGCTCCTCGTGGTCGCCGGGGTTCTCGCGCTTGCTGCCGGGCTGTTCGCGACGTCGTCGTTCGGCTCGGCCCTGCCGCTGCTCGGCCTCGGCCTGGTCCTCCTCTTCGTCGGCATCGCGATGCTGGCCGGCACGCTCGTGACGCCGCTGGCCTCGCTGGTCGGCCGCCCGATCGAGCGCCTCCGCGGCGTCACCGGGCGCCTCGCGCGGGAGAACACGCTCCGCAACGCCACCCGGACGGCGGTCACCTCGTCGGCGCTGATGATCGGGGTTGCGCTGGTCGTCTTCGCGGCGGTCTTCGCGGCATCGGCCACGAAGTCGGTGGGGGATGCGCTCGATGAGGCGTTCGCCGGCGACCTGATCGTCTCCAACAGCGACGGCTTCTCGCCGATCTCGCCCGAGGTCGCCCGCGCGGTCGCGGGCGTCGAGGGCGTCGAGACCGTCTCGCCCCTGACCGGCGCGCCGGCCGAGATCGAGCTGGCCACGACCGAGCAGGAGCTGGTCGACGGCCTCGACCCGGCGACCCTGACCCGGGTGGCCAAGCTCGAGTGGGTCGAGGGGGACGATGCGACGCTGACCGGCCTCGGCGCAGACGAGGCCATCGCCGAGTCGCAGTGGGCCGGGGAGAACGGCGTCGAGGTCGGCGACACCTTGACGGTGCGGAGCGTGACCGGCGAGGAGACCCGGGTCCGGGTCGTGGGCAGCGTCCGCGATCGCGTCCAGCTCCTCGTCTCGACCCTGGCGCTGCCGATCGACACGGTCCGCCGCCGGCTCGACGCCCGCCAGGACTTCGCCGATCTCGTCGGCTTCGCCGCGGGCGCCGACCCGGACGCGACCGGCGACCGCGTGGAGGAGCTCCTCGCGGACCGCTTCCCGCAGGCGGAGGCGCGCGATCAGCAGCAGTTCAAGCAGGAGCAGGAGGACCAGATCAACCAGCTCCTGGCGCTGATCTACGTGCTCCTGGCGCTGTCGGTCCTCGTCAGCCTGTTCGGCGTCGTCAACACCCTCGTCCTGACGATCTACGAGCGCACCCGCGAGATCGGGATGCTGCGCGCGATCGGCGCCTCGCGCTCGCAGATCCGCAGGATGGTCCGCTACGAGTCGCTGATCACGGCGATGATCGGGGCGTTGATCGGAGCCGTGATCGGGCTCGCGATCGCGATCGCCGCAGTCGAGGCGCTCGAGGACGAGGGCCTGGTCCTCGGCGTGCCGGTCGCCGGCATCCTCCTCGTCCTCATCCTCGCCGGCGTCGCCGGCGTGATCGCCGGCGTCTGGCCTGCCCGCCGCGCCTCGCGGATCGAGGTGATGGAGGCGCTGCAGTACGAGTAGGCGCGAGCGCCGCGCGTCGCGGTAGGCGCCGGCAGCGACGGCGACCGTGCGCAGCAGTGGCCTCCTCCGCGGAACCATCCCGCTTCCTCAGGTGGGTGCCTCGGGGAGCGGGAGCCCGAGCGCCAGCATGACCTCCGGAGCGGCCGCGATCACCCGAGGCATGCCGACCTCGGGCACGACCGCGAGCAACGTCGCGAGGATGTCCTCCGAGGCGATGCCCTCGCCGATCGCGGCGGCGATCTGCCGTGCATATGCGGCGGGCGGGGCGTCCAGCGCGATCAGCGCCGCGATCCTGACGAGGGCGTCGGTCCGCCGGTCGAGCGGGGCGGCGCGGGGCAGCGCTGCCAGCGGCTCCGGGCCGCCCCCGCCCGCTGCAAGCAGGGCCAGAGCCCGCCGCGTCCCGGGGGCGACATCGGCGACCGGACGGGGCCTGTCAGGCACCCTCTCGACGGCCGCCGTAGGCGACGAGGCCGTAGATCACGAGCAGGTCGACGATGAAGATCATCGACGCCGCGAACGGGAACGCGTTGACGGTGAACAGGATCGCCAGCGCGTTCGCCGAGGCGGTGATCACTCCGACCCAGCGACCGTATGCATGCCGGTTCCAGATCGAGAACGCGGCGATGAGCTGGAGGATCCCGATGATCAGGATCACCCATCCCCAGGCGCTCAGGTCGGTGAGGATGACGTACCGCCCCTCATCGGTGAAGAAGTGCGAGTTGTCGATCGCGGCGATGCCGAAGATCGTGTTGAGGATGCCGACGATCAGGATCATCACGCCCGCGAACGCGACCCATCCCGAGCCCTCGACCTGCTCGTTGCTGCCCATACGGACCTCCCTCGTTGCGTTGAGTGCCGTCCGACGGACGGCGGCTACGCCCCGAAGCTAGGCGGGCGGGTCCAGGCCGGCATCCCCCGATCGGGGTGATCCCGGGCTGCCGCCACCGAGCAGCCCGGCCGTCCGGGCGCAGGCGACCGCCTCCGCCCGCGATGAGACGCCGAGCTTGGCGTAGACCGAGCGCGCCTGGGTCTTGACCGTGTTCGTCGAGACCTGGAGCTCGCGGGCGATTCCGGGGAACGTGAGGTGGGTCGGCAGCATGTGCAGGAGTCGCAGCTCCGCCGGAGTCAAGGGCCAGCGATCGTCGACGGCGCGCAGCGCGTCGGCGTCGGCCCGGCTGCGATCGAGCCAGCCGGCGAGCACGGGCGCATCCGCCGTCGCTTCGAACGCCCGGCCGGCGCTCACCAGCAGCGAGCGCCCGCCGGCGAGGTCGTCGAGCAGCAGCGCCGTCCGGGCGAGGACGATCCTGACCTCAGCCTCGTACCAGGGGCTGAACGCGACCATGCGGTCGAGCAGGGCGGCGGCGAGCCGGCGGCCGCTGCGCGCCTCCTCGACGCGGCCCTGGATCGCGCGAACGAAGGCTGCCGCGGCGAAGATGAGGGCGTGGCTCGGGGCAAGGTGGAGCCCGTGCAGGTCGGCATCCGCCATCGCCCTGTCGGCGAGCCCGATCGCGCGTTCCGCCTCGCCCCGGTCGATCTCCAGCAGCGCGAGCTGCGAGACCGACAACGCCGCGACGCTGGGCGCGTCGATCCGTCCCTCCCGCGCGCATTCCTCGAGTAGGGGCGCCGCCTGCTCCGGCCTGCCCCCGAGAAAGCGCGCGCTCCCCTCGATCAGAAGGCACAGCGACCACCATTGGCTCGATCTCGGTATCAGCGATCGCGCGCGCTCGCAGTCCAGGCGGGACCGTTCGAGGCCGTCTCGTGCCGCTCCCGCCGCGCGGATCAGGCGTGCGAAGGCCTCGATCTCGACTCCGCCGCCGACTGCCTCGTTCCGCTCGAGGACGAGCGCGGTCCAGCGCTCGACGACGGCGCCGTTCGCCTGCCCGAGCGCGAGCGCCGCGGCGGTGAGTCCGAGCGTCGGCTCCGACGCTGCCGTCCGCTCGCCGAAGGCCTCCATCCACGCCTGCAGCGTCGCCTCGCGTCCGTGGCTCGCGTATTCGCCGGCGACGCCCCAGATCAGCCCGCCGGCGAGCGCGGGGTTGGCGGCGGCGATCGCGTGTTGGACGGCGCTCTCGACGTCTCCGGCGTCGGCGGTCCACCCGGCGGCCCGTTCGTGCAGGCTCCGCTCCTCGCGGGTCCCGCGGCGGTGCAGCTCGCCGGCCAGCATCTCCCGGAGTAGCGCGTGGCAGCGGAAATGGCGATCGCGGCGGTCGAGCGGGACCAGGAGCTGGTTCGCCCGCGCCAGTCGCAGCAATCGCGCGCCCGATCCGTCGCAGTCCAAGACGGCGTCACAGGCCGGTCCCGACAGCTCGTCGAGGACCGAGGCACGGACGAGGAACTCGCGATCGCCCGCGTCCAGCGAGGTCAGGAGCTGGTCGCGGAGGTAGTCGGCGACGACCCGGTCGTCACCACGGAAACGCTCGACCTCCGCGCTCGGATCGGCGGCCCGCGCCAGAGCCAGGGTGGAGAGGTAGATGGCCGCCGGCCAGCCTTCGGTGCGCTCCAGAAGTCGCCGCGTCGCCGTGGCATCGAGGTCGATGCCGGACTCCCCGAGGAGCTCCCTTGCCTCGCCGCCGGTCATCGCCAGGTCGCCGGCGCCGAGCTCCCTCAGCGCCCGCTCGGCCCGCAGGCGACCGAGCGGAAGGGCCGGCTCCTCGCGGGAGGCGAGCGCGAGCACCGATCCCGGCGGGATGCCCTCGACGAGGGCTGCCACGACGGTCTCGGCTTCGCCGTGGACGTGGTGGACGTCGTCGAGCACGAGCACGAACGGCCTCGCGAAATCGGCGATCGCCGCCGTCAGCCGCGGGAGGGCGACGCCAGACAGGTCGGGCGCGACGCCGTCGAGGGCGGCGAAGACCGCGTCCGGCATCGGGTCGAGCGCGGCGAGCGTCGTGGCGATCGAGGACGCCAGCCGGATCGGGTCGCTGTCGTGAGCGCTCACGGTCAGCCAGGCGAAAGGGCGGTCGTCGGCGTCCCGCCACTGGCGCAGGAGGGTCGACTTCCCATAGCCGGCGGGGGCGACGATCAACGCGATCGGCGGGCCGCCGCCGATCAGCGGGTCGATCAGGCGTCGCCTCGAGACGAGGCCGGAGGCGCGATCGGCCGGGCCGGGTCGGAGCCCGGTGCTGCGGGCGAGGGCGGTCGGAGTCATCCTGATCGGGTGATGCGTCTCGGCGTTCGCGGGCTAGAGTAGACGAGCAAGCCTCTGCGACCGAAGGAGATCATGTGGAAGCCGCCGCCGTCGAGGACCTCGGGCCGATCGACTTCGTCCTGATCGAGTGGACCGACTCGGAGCCGACCGGAGAAGCGGCGCCGATCGTGCTCGACCTGCACGAGCGGGGAGTCATCCGCGTGCTCGACTTCGCCGCGTTCGCCAAGGACGGGGACGGGAACGTCGTCGCGATCGACCTCGGTGAGCTGCCCGAGGGCGCGGCCGCGTTCGCCGACTTCCGCGGGGCCGGCTCCGGGATCCTCGGCGAGGAGGACCTCGCCGCGGCCGCGGCGACGATCACGCCCGGCGCGCTGGCGGCGCTGATCGTCTACGAGAACTCCTGGGCCGGGCCGTTCGCGAGCGCCATCCGGCGCTCTGGCGGCCAGCTCGTCGCCACGGAGCGGATCCCCGTGCAGGCGTTCCTGGCGGCGCTCGAGGCCGCCGAGGCCGCCGAGGCCTGAGACCCGAGTCCAAGACAGAGAGGAGCCGAACATGCCAGGACTGCTCAGAGGGGTCGCGAGGACGGCGGTCGTCGCCGGCACCGCGACCGCCGTCAGCAACCGCGTCTCGCGCCGCCAGGCCGAGCGCTGGGCGCAGGAGGCCCCGCCGCAGCAGTACGTGGAGCCCGCGCCGGCAGGGGCCGCGGATCCGATCGAGCAGCTCAAGGAGCTCGGCGAGCTCCGTGACAGCGGCGTCCTCACCGACGAGGAGTTCGCGGCGCAGAAGGCGAAGATCCTCGGGAGCTGACCCGGGACCCGCGCCGCTCAGACCAGCTCGGCGCCGGCCTCGAGCGTCGCCTCGAACTCGGCGGTCGGGACCGGGCTGACGCCGGGGGAAACGGCGCCGGCGTCGAGGTAGCGGCGGACGGCGGCACGGACGGCGTCGCCGTCGCCGAAGCCGCCGAGCGAGTCGAGCATCGCCTCCGACATCGCCGCCTTGGCGCGCTCGACGTCGCCGGCCGCGATCCCCTCGTCGAAGCCGGTGATCTCGGCCTCGAACCCGGACCGTTCGAGCATCGAGCGGTAGAACGGCAGCGACAGGTAGGTGACCAGGTCGGCACGGACGCGGTCGAGCGTGGCGGCGCGGTCACGCGTCACCGCTGCGGGGACGGCGGGGACGACATCGAAGCCGTCGAGGTCCTTGCCGACCCGCTCGCGGCCCTTCCTCACCTCCGGGATCACCACGTCGCGGACGTATGGCGGGTCGCAGAGCCAGAGAAGGACGCCGTCGCCGATCTCGCCGGCGAGGCGGAGCATGTTCGGCGACAGCGCGGCGACGTAGATCGGCAGCTCGGAGCGGGGCCCGTAACCCATGAAGCGGAAGCCGGTCGGCCACTTCCGGCCCGGCGGCGGATCCTCGCCGCGGAGCATGGCGCGGACCGCGCCGACGTACTCGCGCATCTCGGCCACGGGCTTGTCGATCGTCTGCCCGTACCAGTTCTCGACCGTGACCCGGTGGGAGACGCCGAGGCCGAGGATCATCCGGCCGCCCGAGAGCTCGTCGATCGTCGCCGCCGCCTGCGCGGTCGCCACCGGGGTCCGCGAGTAGATCGGCAGCACCCCGGTGCCGAGGCCGATCCGCTCGCTGCCGGCCGCGTAGGCGGCGAGCAGGGTCAGCGAGTCGCGGCCGGCGATGTGGGTGACCCAGGCCGAGTCGTACCCGAGTGACTCGGCGAGCCGTACCCGCTCGACGGCGGCGTCGAGCGAGCGGCCCGCGGAGATGAAGGTGCCGATGCCGGGCATGGCGGACTCGTTCTATCCGATCGGCGCGATCCCCGGGAAACGGGCTCATTGCTCGGCGGGCCGTGGTCGGTCAGCGCAGCTCGCCGGCGAAGAACTCCAGCGCAGTCCTGGTCTTCGTCCGTTGCTCTCCCGACAGCTCGACGCTGCGCTCGGCGAGGAAGGCGCGGGACCTCGCCGCGACGTCGAAGGCTTCCTCCGGCGCGCACTTCGTCGAGAGCTCGAGGATCTGCGATCCGTCCGGGTAGAGCCAGAGCTCGACGACGAGCCGCCGGTCGTACCCCTCCGGTGATGACTTGAGCTTCAGCACGTGCACCGGACCCAGCACAGCCAGGCCGTCGAGCTCGATCCCGTCGGGTGCGTGCTCGGCGTAGAAGGCCCGCTGGCCCTTCGTGAACAACTTCCGCAGTGGGCCACCCGCGAGGACCGTGTCCCGCACGGGGCGGCTCTTCACCGCGCCCTTGAACGACCCGGAGCAGACGAAGCCGCCCGGCATCGCGTCGACCTCGATGCCGAACCTCTTTCCGGCACGGACTCGTTCCGGTAGCTCCTGCGGGACGACCGGACGCAGCTTGACGACCGAGTCGTCGGGCTTGCCCTGGGTCCGGCGGGCTCGGACGACCAACCCGGCGCTCTCGAGGGCCAGATCAGGGGTGTCGAAGAAGTAGACCTGCCGCAGGAGCGCATCGAGCGGGTCGAGGCCGAGCGCCGCGACGGTCGCGCGGCGGTTCTCGTCGGGCACGGTGAGCTTCAGCTCGACGCTGTCCGCGAATTCGATCAGTCCGACCAGTTCGGCGAGTCGTGCATCATCCATCGTCGGGGCGGCTTCCAATCCTGTCTCCTTGGATTCCGTGTCGCTTCTCCACCTGCCTCACAGGCACCGAGCCTCCCCGAATCGAACCGTGAAGCGCGCCTGCCCGCATCACCCGTTCCGCATGATGTCGCGATGCGCGTGGTGACCTACGCTTGCGGCGATGGCGGACGGGCGCAACCCGGGCGCGGGTGACGGGATGGTCGCGCTCGTCGGTGGCAGGTTCGCGATGGGCAGCGACGATCGCTGGGCCTATCCGGACGACGGCGAGTCGCCGGTGCGGAACGTGTCGGTCGGACCGTTCGCGATCGATCCCCTCGCGGTTTCGAACGATTCGTTCGCCGCGTTCGCCGGTGTGACCGGCTACGTCAGCGAGGCCGAGCGGTTCGGCTGGTCGTTCGTCTTCGCCGGTCTTCTTCCCGACGAGTTCCCACCGACCCAGGGGGTCGCCGCGGCCCCGTGGTGGCGCCGCGTCGAGGGCGCCGATTGGCGCCACCCCGAGGGGCCGCGATCGTCGATCGAGCGTCGCGGGAGCCATCCGGTCGTCCACGTTTCCTGGAACGACGCGTCCGCCTACTGCGACTGGGCCGGCGTTCGCTTGCCCACCGAGGCCGAATGGGAGTTCGCGGCCCGCGGCGGGCTCAACGGCAGGACGTTCCCCTGGGGCGACGAGCTCGAGCCCGATGGCGAGCACCGGATGAACGTCTGGCAGGGATCGTTTCCGGCCGACAACACCGTCGCCGACGGGTATTACGGGACCTGTCCGGTGGACGCGTTCCCGCCGAACGGCTACGGGCTCCACAACGCCACCGGGAACGTCTGGGAATGGACCGCCGACGCCTTCGGGCCGGGCCTGCGGGTTCAGAAGGGCGGGTCGTACCTCTGTCACGGCTCCTACTGCCGCCGCTACCGCGTCGCCGCGCGGCAGGGCTCGACGCCGGACAGCGCGACCGGAAACCTCGGCTTCCGCGTCGCGGCCGGGTGAGGCCCGCTCACCCGGCCGCTACTGCCGGGCCATCGCGATTCGCAGTCGCTCCTCCGGCGTGATCATGTGGTCGAGGTCCTCGGCCGCCTCGTCGATGTCGATCTGGACCCACTCGACTCGGCCGTCGAACGCGTTGTCGGCAGCGGGGTAGTCGTCGGAGACGGGAGTCCCGCCATCCGAGCCGACGTCCGCCGTCTCGTCGGCCGAGAAGATCATCGGCTGCGTTGCATCGACCCGGCCCGTGCCCGCCTTGCTTCCGTCGACGTAGAGGGTGACGTCGCCGCCCTTGCCGAGGCCACCGCCGTCGTAGTCGAACTCGACCCGCACCTGGTGCTCGCCGACCTCGAGGCCGGCATCGCCCGCTACCTTGAACCGCTGAACCCCGAAGAGGTTGTAGCAGTAGACGGGCACGCCGTCGCGAAGGTAGACCGACCATCCGCCGAACGCCCCGCCCTGAGCGATCAGGACCCCCTCGCCGCCGCCCTCGGGGACGACGATCTGGGCGGTGATCGAGTGGGACTTGTTCTTGATCTGGATCAGCGAGTTCTCGCTGAGGCGCCCCATGCCGCCGAAGAGGAGCTGCGACCTTCCGCGCACGAGTTGCGGCCTGCCGGCGAGATCCGGGTTGATCCGCTCGACGCGACGGTCGTCGAGCGGCAGGACGTTGTACTTGACCGCCTCGATCAGGAACAGCCTCTGGAGCTCGTGGAGCATGTCGGGGTGCTCGGCCGAGACATCGTGCGCCTGTGTCCAGTCACCGGGCTCGTAGAGCTCCCAGACGTCGTCGTCGAGCGCGGGCAGCTCGCCGCCGCCCAGATCCCACGGGATCGAGTGGCGGGTGACCGCCGTCCAGCCCTTGTGGTAGATGCCCCGGTTGACGAACATCTCGAAGTACTGCGTCTCGCGGCGCTCGGCCGCATCCGGATCATCGAACGAGTACGCCATGCTCCTGCCGTGGAGGGGCATCTGCTGGACCCCGTTCACGAACGACGGTTCCGGCAGGCCCGCCGCCTCGAGCACGGTCGGGGCGATGTCGATCACGTGATGGAACTGCGAGCGGACCTCGCCCTTCGCGGCGATCCCGCGCGGCCAGTGGACGATCGTTCCGTTGCGGGTTCCGCCCCAATGGGACGCGACCTGCTTCGTCCACTGATATGGCGTGTCCATCGCATGGGCCCAGCCGACGGCGTAGTGGTTGTAGGCCTCGGGGGTGCCGAACTTCTCGATCTGCGACGCCATGAACTCGGGCGTCTCGACGTCCAGCGCTCCGTTCAGGGTGAAGTACTCGTTGAAGCTGCCATGCAGGGTCCCCTCGGCGGAGGCGCCGTTGTCGCCGACGACGTAGTAGATCAGCGTGTCGTCGAGGATCTCGAGGTCGTCGAGCAGGTCGATGATGCGGCCGACCTGGTGGTCGGTGTGCTCCATGAAGCCGGCGTAGATCTCCATCTGTCGCGCGAGCACCGGCTTGAGCTCGTCGGGCATCTCCTCCCATCCCGGGATCTCGTCGGGGCGCGCGGTCAGCTCCGCGTCTTCGGGGATGACTCCGAGCTCCTTCTGGCGGGCGAAGGTCTCCTCGCGAAGAACGTCCCAGCCCTGGTCGAACCCGCCCGCGTACTTGGCCGACCATTCCGCGGGGACGTGATGGGGGGCGTGCGTGGCGCCGGGCGCCCAGTAGACGAAGAACGGCTTGTCCGGCATCAGCGCCTTCTGCTGGTGGATCCAGGCGATCGTCCGGTCGGTCATGTCCTCGGTGAAGTGGTAGCCCTCCTCGGGGGTGCGATCGGGCTCGACCGGCGTCGTCCCGGAGTAGATCGCGGGCGCGTACTGGTTGGCCTCGCCGCCGATGAACCCGTAGAAGTGCTCGAATCCGCCGCCCTTGCTCGGCCAGGCGTCGAACGGGCCCATCGGGCTCGACTCCCAGACGGGCACCTCGTGGCATTTCCCGAACTGCGCCGTCGAGTAGCCGTTGAGCCGCAGCGTCTCGGCGAGCGGGGCCGCCGTGTTCGGACGCACCGAGTTGTAGCCGGGCGCGGCCGAGGCCATCTCGGCGATCGTGCCCATCCCGACCGAGTGGTGGTTGCGGCCGGTCAGCAGCGCCTGCCGGGTCGGCGCGCAGAGCGCGGTGGTGTGAAAGCGGTTGTAGCGAAGCCCGCCGGCCGCGAGGCGCTCGGCGACCGGCGTCCGGCAGGGCCCGCCGAAGGCGCTCGAGGAGCCGAAGCCGGCGTCGTCGAGCAGGATGACCAGCACGTTCGGCGCCCCCTCCGGCGGACGCAACGGGACGATCGGCGGGTAGGCGGTGTCCGGGTCCTTGGCGTCATAGGTGGTCAGGCCGACGTGGCCGCGGTCGGGGATCGGCAACACGGAACGCGCGTCGGTGCTGTTGGGCGGCTCTTGCGTCATTCATGACTCCTCGAGGTTCGGTGGCCGATCGGTGCTCGCGGTGAGCCTCTCAGCGCGGCAATACAGGTGCGTCATCCGGTTCGGGTGAACCGTACCCGCGTTGGGATCGAGGCCGGCCCCTCGGGTCTGCGTGGTCAACGCGGGCGGTAGTCGTCCTTGGTCCGTTCCGCCAGCTCGAGCGTGGAGGGGGAGGGGTCGCCGGGCTCGAGGTCGAGGTCGCGTGCGAGCCCGGCGCGCAGTGCGGCGATCACCGCGTCGATCAGCGGGTCGGGCTCCTCCGGCGACCGCGGGCGGTCGTCCTCGCCGAGCTCGCGGGCGATGCTGCCCGTTGCGGCGGGGTCCCAGTCGAGCTCGAGCGCCGCGTTGACCGGGCCGAGGACGTCGTTGATCGCCGCGGCGCCACGGACGACGATCACCGCGCCGACGTGGGCGCCGCCCGCGACGACGCGCTGGCCGATCCCGGCGAGCTTGACCGCGCCGCGGGCGTTGACGCTGAAGTCGCCGGGGCAGTACTCGCCCGGCGCCGCACCGATGCGGGCATCGATGCCGACCGCGGCCAGAGCGTCCGTGATCAGGCCGGCCAGCGACGCGAACCGGTCGCGGGTACCCGGGTAGGCGCCCGCCGCGCCCGGCGTCCTGACCGCCCGCGAGAGCGAGACCGTCCCCGGGTGAAAGACGGCGGCGTGGCCGCCCGCGATCCGCTCGAGCGGCGCGTAGCCGGCGGCGCCGGCGAGTTCGACGGCGCGCCGGTATCCCGGTCGGAGCCGATCGAGCTTGCCGAAGGCGAGGATCGGCCCGGTTCGGTTGAGGCGCACGGTCGGCGGCAGCTCACCGCGGGCCACCTGGCGCAGCAGCGCCGCCGACACGGCGGTATCCAGGTAGGGGTCGGCGGCAAACGACGCGCTGATCAGGCTGGTCGGGGCGCCCGCGGCCGCGTTCAAGCGTCGTGTGGGTTATGTGAGGGAAGCATTGCAACTGTGACGGGCCTCACACATAGATAGGCGGTGACCCGGGATCGTTCGTCCCGTCAACCGAATCCGGTCGCTGCCGGCCCGATGCCCGCAACCTACTCGCCCGATTCGGATCACGCAGATGGATTGGATCGATGCTGCCCAGACAACCACTTGAACCCGCACGCCGCCGCTCCCGCCGCGACGGGATCGCCGTGCTCGCCGCCGCCGCCACGCTGGCGATCGGCGGCGCCGGCGCCGCGCTCGCCGCCGCGGGGCCCGACTCCTCCGCCGGACCGGACGAGCCCGCCGCCCACCTCCCCGCGCTCGACCGCGCCAGCCAGCTCGAGCGCTCGCTGAACGTCGGCATCGCCCGCCTCGGCTACACGAAGCTCTACGAGCAGGCCGACCGCCTCGGCATCGCCCCGAAGCGCGACCTGGCGCGTACCGAAGCCGGGAAGGTCAGGCTCGCCGATGGTTCCGCGGAGCTTCGCAAGGAGATCGCCGCCGAGCGCCGGAAGCCCGACTACGCCACTCCCGAGTCGGTCGGCATCGACCAGTCGACGCTCGACGCGATCGCCGCCTGCGAGTCCGGGGGTGACCCGACCGCGGTCGACGCCTCCGGCACCTACCGCGGCAAGTACCAGTTCGATCTCCAGACCTGGGCGTCGGTCGGCGGCAGCGGCGACCCCGCCGCCGCCCCCGAGGCCGAGCAGGACTACCGGGCCGCGCTGCTGATGTCGCGTTCGGGCTCGAGCCCCTGGCCCGTCTGCGGCTGAACCCCGGTCGACCGTCCCCGGCCCGGCGCGGGCCGGGGCCAGAGGTCGTGGTCCGGCGAGAGCCCGACCGCCTGCCAGACTGCCTGCGATGAGTGACGGGCCTCGAACCGATGAGGGCGCCGCCGGATCGCCGCTGGCGGAGCGCATCGATGCCGTGCGCTTCGGGGTCCCGACCCGGGGCAACCGGCGGCTCGAGCGATTCGTCGAGCGCGCCGCGGCCGATCCGCAGGTCCGCGCCTGGTGGCATCTGCAGCAGGTCGGCTCCGAGCGGCTCGGGATGTCGGATCACTCGTGGGTCCACATCCAGATCGTCGCCAACATCGCGCTGCGGATGCTGCGGCTCGCGTCCCGCGCCGGGATCAGCCCGGCGCTGGTCGCCGACCACGGGATGGACGAGCGCGACGCCGAGGTCGTCGTCACCGCCGGCGCGATGCTGCACGACACCGGCATGTCGATCCACCGGACCGACCACGAGGCCTTCAGCCTGTTTCTCGCCGAGCCGAAGCTGCGCGAGCTCCTCGACGGCGTCTACTCCGAGCCCGAGCTCACGGTCGTCGTCTCCGAGGCGCTGCACTGCATCATCGGCCACCGCCGGCGTGGCCATCCCTACACGCTCGAGGCCGGCGTCGTCCGCGTCGCCGACGCGCTCGACATGGCCCAGGGCCGCTCGAGGCTGCCGGTCGAGCGCGGCGACATCGGCATCCACTCGCTGTCGGCGGCGGCGATCGACGACGTCACGATCGAGCGCGGCGAGGACCGGCCGATCAGGGTCGAGATCAAGATGAACAACTCGGCCGGGATCTTCCAGGTCGACGACCTGCTCGCGACGAAGATCCGCGACTCGCCGCTCGAGGACCACATCGAGGTGATCGCCACGGTCGAGGGGGAGACGGAGAAGCGCCTCCTCCGCGAGTTCAGGATCTGACGGCGCGGGATCGAGTGGGTCAGACGCCGGTGCCGCCGCGGCCCTCGCCCGCGGCGAAGCGCGCGGCGCCCTCGATGCCGGCGCGGACCGACTCGAGGCCGAGCCGCTTCTCGAGCTCGAGCCCCTCGGCGAGTGGCAAGGTCGACCCCTCGATCGCCGAGCGGCGATCGGAGAGCATCGTCTCCTGCGGGAATCCGGCGAGGCGATCGGCCAGCTCGAGCGCCCGCTCGAGGTGGCGGCCGTCGTCGACGACCGCGGTCAGCATGCCCCAGCCGAGTGCCTGCTCGGCGTCGATTATGCGGCCGGTGAGGATCAGGTCGAGGGCGCGCCCGAGCCCGACGATCCGCGGCAGTCGCAGCGTGCCGCCGTCGATCAGCGGGACTCCCCAGCGACGCTCCGGGTAGCCGAGGCGCGAGCTGCGCCCGGCGATCCGCAAATCGCACCAGAGGGCGAGCTCGAGCCCGCCGGCGAGACACCAGCCGCTGATCGCGGCGATCACCGGCTTCGCCGCCGTCAGCCGCGTGAAACCCATCGGGCCCTCGGGGCGGCCGGCCACCTGCTCGACGACGTCGTCGGAGATCCCCGGCCCGGCCTCCGCCAGCGCCTTCAGGTCGGCCCCGGCACAGAACGCCTCCTCGCCGGCCCCGGTCAGGACCATCACCCGCGCCCCGTCGTCGCCCTCGAAGCGGCGCAGCCCGGCGAGCAGCTCGGCCGCCGTCGCGGCATCGACGGCGTTGCGGCGCTCCGGCCGGTCGATCGTCAGGATCGCCGTCGTGCCACGGGTCTCGTAGGTGACGAGCGCCACTGGGCCGTGATCGTAGCCGCGCGGCGGCGGTCGGGACCGGTCAGCGCGCCGGCTGCCAGCGCCGCAGGAGCGGCAGGGGATCGATCGCCGTTCCGTAGGGCCCGCGGCCGGTGCGGACCTCGAAGTGGAGGTGGGCGCCGTCGCAGGAGCCGGTGCAGCCGAGCAGGCCGACCCGGTCGCCGGGCTCGAGCCGATCGCCGGCGGCGACCCCGGCGGGGCCGCTCATGTGCATGTAGACGTAGGTCCGATCGGCCGTCCGGTCGTAGACGGCGGCCCAGTTGCCGCGGCCGGAGTCGGAGCCGGTCTCGACCACCTCGGTCGTGGCCGGCGAGAGCACCGGCGTCCCCTCCGGGGCGAACATGTCCTGGCCCTCGTGCGGGCGACCGCGCTCGTTGCCGAAGCCGTTGATCGCGGTCCCGTAGTCGACCGGGGCGGCAACCGGGTTGACCGATGCCGACGGGGCTGCGTCGCGGCCCGCCTGCAGGCCGATGATCAGCGCCGCGAGATCGGGCGCCGAGACGCCCTCCCCGCCGCGCCCGCCGCCGCCTCCGCCCGCCGGAGCGGCGGCCAGGGCGCCTGCCGGCAGCAGCAGCGCGAGCGCGGCGACGCCGCGAACGGCGGCACGCCGCAACGGGCTCTTGTGTGTCGAAAGGCTTCGCATGGGGATCGCCCGGGGCCGCGACGGCACGGTCGGCGGGAGGCCGGGCTCGACGGGATCTACCCGTGACCCTGCGAATGATTAAGGAAGTGTGAGCGGAATCACGCGCAACCTGTGAGCGCCGCAAGCGCCCTTGCACGTGCCCCGGATCGCAGCCGGGGCCGGCCCTGCCTACGGCTGGCGGACCCGTTCGAGCTGCTCGCGCATGCGCTCCTTGCGGCCCTCGAAGTGCGACTGGATCAGCGTCAGGACGACCGGGAGGATCATGAACAGGGCGATCACCCCGAAGCAGAAGAAGGTGACGCTCTTGTCGGTCGTGCGACCGCCCGTGCCGACCCCGTCGGCGGCCATCGCGGTCGGCGCGAGGGCCAGGACGACGACGGCGATCGCGGCCAGACCCAGCCCGATCAGGGCGCGGTTGCGGCGTGCGGTGGGCACGGGCGGCACTCTAGCGGAGGTCCCGATCCCTAGGATGGCGCGGCCGATGTCGGTCCTGCAAGCAATCGTGCTGGGGCTGGTGCAGGGGCTCACGGAGTTCCTCCCGATCTCCTCCAGCGGCCACCTGCTGATCGTTCCGGCGTTCGCCGGCTGGGAGGACCCCGGCGCCGCCTTCACGGCCGTCATCCAGCTCGGCACGATGGCGGCGGTCCTGCTCTATTTCCGCCGCGACCTGATCCAGATCGCCCGCGCCTGGTGGCGGGAGCTCCGGATCCCCTTCGCGGGCCGCAGCACCGATGCCAACCTGGGCTGGTTCATCATCCTCGGCACGATCCCGATCGCGATCTTCGGGTTCATCTTCCGCAACCAGATCGAGTCCGGCGCGCGCAGCCTCTACCTGGTCGGGGCGATGCTGATCGGCTTCTCGTTCGTGATGCTGGCCGCCGAGCGCTACGGCTCCCGCGAGCGGCCGATCGAGGAGATCGACGGCCGCGACGGCGCCTTCATCGGGCTCTGGCAGGCGTTCGCGCTGATCCCCGGCGTCTCGCGCTCGGGCGCGACGATCTCCGCCGGCCTGTTCCGCAACTTCAACCGCACCGCGGCGGCCCGCTACTCGTTCCTGCTCTCCGTCCCCGCCGTGGTCCTGAGCGGCCTGTTCGAGCTCAGGGACATCGGCGGCGAGGGCAGCGTCGGGTTCGCTCCGACCGCGATCGCGACCCTGGTCGCGTTCGCCTCCGGTTACGCGGCGATCGCCTGGCTCCTGCGCTACCTCGCCAACCACTCGCTCAACGTCTTCGTCGCCTACCGGATCCCGCTCGGCATCCTGGTCATCGCCCTGGCCGCCACGGGGGCGATCACGAGCCCGTAGCACCCGACGGAGACAGCGACCCAAGCCCCCGACTGGGCCCAACACACATGTCTTCCCGTCCCGTAACTGCGCGCCGACCGACCGGACCGGACGCGCAGCGGAGGATCCGGTCGGGGTCATCTCTCTTCCCGTCAAGTAGCTGCGCGCCGGCCGACCGAAGCGGACGGCGAAGCCGGAGCATTCGGTCGGGGTTACATGTGAAAATCCCGTTACCGGGACCGGGATGCGCCGGAGTTGCGCTGCGGCGTCACTACGATGGATCGTGGCCGCGCCGATCGGCGGCTGCCTGAGATGGCCTCGTCCACGGGAACACTCCGAGTCGCGGTGATCGACCGCGACGGCGCCTTCACCAAGGTCCTCGCCACCCGGCTCGAAGCCGCCGGCTGGCAGTACCGGGTGCTCGGCTCCGCCGTTCCCGTCGACGAGCTCGTGGCGTTGAAGCTGAACGCGCTCGTCGTCGACCTCTCCGTGCTGCCGGCGGGGGAGGCGTGGCCGTTTCTGGAGCGGGTCGCCGGGATGCTGCCGAGCCTCGGCGTGATCGTCTGCACGAACGGGTCGACCGTCGCCCAGCGGGTTCGCGGGCTGCGGCTCGGCGCCGACGACTGGATCGTCAAGCCCTCCCACCCCGAGGAGGTGATGGCGCGGATCGAGGCCGTGGTCCGGCGTCGCCGGCGTCGCTCCGGCTCCGGCCCCGAGCGCGGGCCGCTCGTCGTCGGCGAGCTCGAGATCCGCGCCGACCGCTACCAGGCGTTCGTGGCCGGCCGCAGCGCCGACCTCACGCGGCGCGAGTTCGAGCTGCTGCAGGCGCTCGCCGACGCGCACGGCAGCGTCATCGAGCGCGGCGAGATCTACCGTCGCGTCTGGGGCTACGAGATGGCCCACGGCGACCGCTCCGTCGACGTCTTCATCCGCAAGCTCCGGATCAAGCTCGAGCGCCTGTCGCCCGGGTGGACCTACATCCACACCCACTTCGGGGTCGGCTACCGCTTCGATCCCGAGCCGCACGACGCGAGCGCCGCCGCACCGGTGGCCGCGGCCGCGTCGCCCGACCGGACGCCGGTCGACGCCTGAGCCGTCGCCGCGTTCACACCCTTTTCACAGCCGGGGAACAGGGCCGTAACAACGGTCCGCCGGCCGGCTGCCACGGTGGGCCCAGATGCAATCCGAAGAAGGAGTCAAGCCCAAATTGAGCTCGCCAAGGTTCATCCTGACCGGCGCCTGCGCCGGCCTGCTTGCGCTCGCCGCGTCGGCGTGCGGAGGCGACGACAGCACCGGATCGGAGGGCTCGGGCCCGACGTCCGCCGGCCCGTCCGGATCGCTCCACATCGATGGTTCGAGCACGGTCGGCCCGCTCACCCAGGCGGTCGCCGAGCAGTTCAACGCCGCCAACCCGGACGTCGAGATCTCGGTCGGGGAGTCCGGCACCGGCGGCGGCTTCGAGAAGTTCTGTGCCGGCGAGACCGTGATCAACGACGCCTCGCGCCCGATCGAGTCCGAGGAGAAGGCGCTCTGCAAGAAGGGCGGCATCGACTACGCGCAGGTCCAGGTCGCCAACGACGCGCTGACCGTCGTCCTCAACAACGCCAACCCGGTCAGCTGTCTGACCGTCGATCAGCTCGCTGAGATCTGGAGGCCGGACGACCCGGTCGGGAGCTGGTCCGAGATCGCGGGCCTGGACCCGCCGTTCGATGCGGAGGTCGAGCGATTCGGGCCGGGGACAGACTCCGGCACGTTCGACTACTTCACCGACGCGATCAACGGTGAGGAGGGGGTCCAGACCAAGGACTACAACAACGTCGGCGAGGACGACAACCAGACCGTCACCGGGGTCGAGGGATCGGAAGGGGGAATCGGCTACTTCGGCTACTCGTACTTCAAGGAGAACGAAGGCAACCTGAAGGCCGCCGAGATCGACGGAGGGGACGGCTGCGTCGCCCCCTCCGAGGCGGCCGTCCAGGACGGGACCTACGCCCCGCTCGGCCGGCCGCTGTTCATCTACGTGAACAGGGACGAGCTGAACGGCGACGAGGCCCTCGGCCCGTTCGTCCAGTACTACGTCGACAACGTCAACGAGATCTCCCCCCAGGTCGGGTTCATCCCGATGACCGGGGAGCAGCAGTCGATGGCGAAGTCGGCGGTCGCGGGAAGCTAGGCAGGTAGGGACGAGTCGATGGCGGCGGGCGGCATCGTGGCTCCCCGTTCCGCGGCTCGCGCGAGGCCGCGGTTGGTGGCCGCGAGTCCCCGTTACGGGGAGAGGCTGATCGTCGCGGGGCTCGCGGCCTGCGCGGCGATCTCCGTCCTCACGACGACGGCGATCGTCGTCTCGCTGATCATCCCGTCGGTCGAGTTCTTCGGCGAAGTGCCGATCACGGACTTCCTGTTCGGCACCGATTGGGGGCCGACCTTCACCCCGCCGACCTTCGGCGTCCTCCCGATCGTCGTCGGCACGCTCAGCATCACGCTCTGGTCGCTGGTCTTCGCGATCCCGATCGGAATCGGGTCGGCGCTGTACCTGTCCGAGTACGCGAGCCGGCGCACGCGACGGATCGTCAAGCCGGTGCTCGAGGTCCTCGCCGGGGTGCCGACGGTGGCCTTCGGATTCTTCGCGCTCGTCTTCATCACGCCCCAGATCCAGAGGATCTGGCCCGGCTTCCTCGGCGACGGCCCCGGCATCTTCAGCGCCCTCGCCGGCGGCCTCGCGATCGGGCTGCTGATCGTGCCGATCGTCGCCACGGTCTCCGAGGACGCGATGAGCGCCGTCCCGGGCGTGCTCCGTGAGGGCGCCTACGCGCTCGGCGCGACCAGGGCGAAGGTGTCGACCCGGGTCGTCCTCCCGGCCGCGCTGTCGGGGGCCGTCGCGGCGGTGATCCTCGCGACCTCGCGGGCGATCGGCGAGACGATGGTGGTCCTGCTGGCCGCCGGCAACACGCCGAACCTGACCTTCAACCCGATCGAGCCGATCCAGGCGATGACCGCGTTCATCGCGACGACGGCCACCGGGGACATCGCGACCGGAACGATCGCCTACGAGGCGGTCTTCGCGGTGGCCCTGCTGCTGTTCGCGTTGACGCTGCTGATGAACGTCCTCTCGGTCAAGCTCGTGCGCAGGTACCGCGAGGTCTACGAGTGAGCAGCTTCGAGCCCCGCACCGGCCGGGCGCAGGTGGCGCTCGCGGGGGCCCGCGGGGTCACTGCCGACGTCCTCAGCGGTCAGCCGCGCAGGGACGTCGTCCGCAACTCGATCTTCGGGGCGCTCCTCTTCCTCGCGGTCATCATCGCGCTCGCCGGCCTGGCGCTGCTCGTCGGCGACAACCTCGTCAAGGGCTGGCCGCGGCTCACTCCGGAGCTGCTCGGCAACGGGACCTCGTCGCTGCCGGACAACGCCGGGCTCCACTCGGCGATCATCGGGACGCTCTGGATCATGGCCTTCGTGATCCTCTTCATCGTTCCGATCGGCATCGGGTCGGCGCTCTACCTCGAGGAGTACGCGAGCGGTGAGAGCAGGCTCGCGCGGGCGGTCGAGGTCAACATCCAGAACCTCGCCGCCGTGCCGTCGATCATCTACGGCCTGCTGGGGCTCGCGTTCATCGCGAGGGGCCCGCTCAGCCTCGGGTTCACCGTGCTGACGGCTTCGATCACGCTGGCGCTCCTGGTGCTGCCGGTCGTGGTCCTCGTCGCCCGCGAGGCGATCCGGGCCGTCCCGCCCTCGATCCGCGAGGGCTCGCTGGCGCTCGGCGCGACGCGCTGGCAGACGACGCGCAAGCAGGTCCTGCCGGCGGCGATCCCGGGCATCGCGACCGGCGTGATCCTCGCGATCTCGCGGGCGATCGGCGAGACGGCGCCGCTGATCCCGCTCGGCGCGGCGACGTTCGTCACCTACGACCCGAGCGGCCCGATGAGCGGCTTCACGGCGATGCCGCTGGTCATCTTCAACTGGGTCAAGCAGCCGCAGCCGGAGTTTCAGGTCCTGGCGGCCGCCGGCATCGTGGTCCTGCTCGCCGTCCTGATCGCGATGAACTCGTTCGCGATCTGGCTGCGCAATCGATACGAGCAACGCTGGTAGGAGAATGGGGTGAATGAACTGACCGAGGAGGGCTTCGGCCGGGAGGTGGCGAGCGGCGAGGACGGCTTGGTCCGCGGGAGCGAGGCTGCGATCGCCGTGCGGCCGACCCGATTCCGCAGCGCGGGCGAGGTCGAGGATCTCGAGACGGTCTTCGAGCTCGACGACATCTCCGTCTCCTACGCCGGGGTGCCGGCGGTCAAGAACGTCTCGCTCGATGTCTTCAGGAACGAGGTGACCGCGCTGATCGGGCCCTCGGGGTGTGGCAAGAGCACGCTGATCCGCTGCCTGAACCGGATGAACGACCTGGTGCCCACCGCCGAGGTCACGGGCAGGCTCCTCTACCGCGGCGAGGACCTCTACGGGCCGAGGGTCGATCCGGTTCAGGTCAGGAAGCTGATCGGGATGGTCTTCCAGAAGCCGAACCCGTTCCCGAAGTCGATCTACGACAACGTCGCCTTCGGGCCACGCATCCTCAGGATGAAGGGCGACCTGGACGAGATCGTCGAGAATGCCCTGCGGAGCGCCGCGCTCTGGGACGAGGCCAAGGACCGGCTCGACGGCAACGCGTTCGGCATGTCGGGTGGCCAGCAGCAGCGACTCTGCATCGCCCGCTGCATCGCCGTCGAGCCCGACGTGATCCTGATGGACGAGCCCTGCTCGGCCCTCGACCCGATCTCGACCGCCAGGATCGAGGACCTGATGATGGAGCTCAAGCGGGACTTCTCGATCGTCATCGTCACCCACAACATGCAGCAGGCCGCCCGGGTCTCGGACCGCACCGCGCTCCTGATGGTCGAGCTCGATGCGACCGAGCAGAACCGGTGGGGGAGGATCGTCGAGCACGACTCGACCGAGAGGATCTTCACGAACCCGTCCGATCCCCGGACCGAGGACTACGTGAGCGGGAAGGTCGGCTGACGATGGCCGAGCGCGCGACCCGGCTCCACTACCAGGACGAGCTCGCCGACCTCGAGGGACGGGCGCTCGGCGGGCTCGATCTCGTCACCGAGACGCTGACGCGGACGCTCGAGGCGATCGAGAGCTCCGACGTCGCGCTCGCCGCGCTGGTGGTCGCCGACGACGACCGGATCGACGGCCGCTACCTCGAGGTCCATCAATCGATCCTGACGCTGCTCGCAACCCAGCAGCCGGTCGCGACCGACCTGCGGCTGATCTCCGCCCTCCTCCACGTCATGAAGTCGATCGAGCGGATGGGCGATCAGTGCGTGAACATCGCCAAGGTGATCCCGCTGACCGGCAACGAGGCGCCGCGCGACGCCGAGATGATTCGCGACATCGTCACGATGGGCCGGCAGGCCGGTTCGCTGGTCATGCAGGCGAAGGTGGGCTTCGCCGAGCGAGACGTCGAGCTCTGCCGCGATCTCGTACGCCGGGACGACGTCATCGACGACCTGAACCGGCGCTGCTTCGCGAGGGCGATCGAGATCGGCGACGAATTCGATGCCCGCGAGTGGGGGATCACGATGATGCTGGTCGCCCGGGCGCTCGAGCGGATCGGCGACAACGCCGTCGACATCGGCGAGCAGACCGCGTTCGTGGTCACCGGGCTGTTCCGGGAGTTCGAGGACGCGTCGCGTCCCGGGCCGATCGGCTGATCCGCCCGTTCCCGCCTGCGGCCTCTGGGATGATCAGCCGAGGTTGATGCTCTGCGCGGCGATCGACATCGGGTCCAACACGACGCGGGTGCTCGTCGCCGAGCCCGAGGCGGAGACGCTGCGGACGGTGATGGAGCAGCGCGCCTACACGCGGATCGGCAAGGACGCGACGAGGGGCGGCGGGGCGATCTCGGACGAGAAGATCGGCGAGGTCGCAGACGTCGTCTGCACCCAGGTCCGCCTCGCGCACGAGCTCGGCGCGGAGTTGATCCGCATCGTCGCCACGGCAGCGATCCGCGAGGCCGCGAACGGGGCCGAGGTCGCGGCCGAGATCGGCGCGGCCGCCGGCGTGCCGGTCGAGGTCCTCGGCGACCACGAGGAGGGCCGTCTGTCGTTCATCGGCGCGACCAAGGCACTGGGGCATCCGGTCGCCGGGGAGATCGCGGTCGTGGACGTCGGCGGGGGCTCCTCGGAGGTGACGGTGGGGACGATCGACGCCGGCGTCGACGCGGTGCATTCGTTCGCGATCGGCTCGGGGGTGCTCAGCGAGGACCTGATCGTCGGCGACCCGCCCGGGCCGGCCGAGGTCCGCAAGCTGCGGGAGCGGATCGAGGACTTCTTCGCGGAGGTCGAGCTCGACCGTCCCGACCAGGCGGTCGCGGTCGGCGGCAGCGCGACCTCGCTGCGGCGGCTCGTCGGCGCCGTGCTCGAGTACGAGACGCTGGAGCGAGGCGTGCGGGTCCTGACCAGCGACCCGGCGGCGGCGGTCGCGAAGCGGTTCGAGCTCGACCCGCGGCGGGTCGAGGTGCTGACCGCGGGCATCCTGCTGCTCGAGCAGTTCGCGCAGATGCTCGGCCGGCCGCTTCAGATCGGCAAGGGCGGCCTCCGCGAGGGCGTGATCCTGGAGATGCTGAACGACGGCGGCAGCGCGGCCGGCAGCCGCGCCGCCTGACGCCGGGAGCGGGCGGGACGGTGGCAAAGGCGCGGGAGGTCCCCGGCCTCGACCGCGACCTGCCCTTCGGCGAGGTCGCCGCCCGGGTGCTCGAGGTCCGCTGCCGCGAGCTCATCGACTCGTCCGCGGGCGTTCTCGACACGGCCGACGTCGAGCGGGTCCACGACATGCGCGTCGCCACGCGGCGCCTCCGGGCTGCGCTCGAGATCTTCCGGCCCTGCCTGCCCGCCGCCGCCGCGGCGACGTTGAAGGAGGTCAAGGGCCTTGCCGACGCGCTCGGCCGGCGCCGCGATGCCGACGTCGCGATCGCGATGCTCACCGACTTCGCCGCCGCGATGCCCTACCCCGACCGGCGCGGGATCGCGTCGCTGATCGACGAGTTGAGCGAGGACCAGCGGGTCGCCAACGGGGCGCTCGCCGCGCCCGCCGATCCCCGGCACCTCGCCGGGCTCGAGGCCGCGATCGGCGGGCTGGCCGCTGCGGCCCGGGCCGCCGCGGCCGGCGGCGGGGAGCCGTCGTGAAGGCGCGCGACGTCGCCGGTCTCGACCCGGCCGGGCCCCTGTCCGCGAACGCGGCGCGGATCGTGCGGGTCCGCATCGACGAGCTGCGCTCGCTGGCCGCCGGGGCGCTCGAGCCGGGCGCCGCGCGGAGCCAGCACGACATGCGGATCGCCGCCAAGCGCCTCCGCTACGTGCTCGAGGCGACCGGGGGGTGCCTCGGCGCGCCGGCGGAGGCCGCCCGGCGGCGAGCGAGGGAGCTTCAGGACGCGCTCGGCGAGATCCACGACTGCGATGTCCTGCTGCCGCGAGTCGCCCGGCACCGCCGCGCCCTGCGCACGATCGACGCCGAGGCCGTGCGCGCCAGGGCCGGCGATGATCCCGACCTCGACCCGAAGCTCGCCGCGCGCGCGCCGCACCGGACCAGCTACCACGGCCTCGACGTCCTCGAGGTCTACCTGCGGGCCCGCCGCGCCGTGCTCTTCGATCGCTTCGTCGCGCTCTGGGCCGAGATCGAGGAGCACGGTACCTGGGCCGATCTCATCGCCGTTGCGGAGCGTCCCGGCGGCGGCTCCGCCGCCGAGCGCGGTGTCTAGAGTTGGCCGCGGTGCGCGAGCTCGAGATCGAACGCGAGGCGGCCGCCGGGAATGGTGCGCCGTTCGGCGCTGCGGCCGGGGCGGCGGCGGTCGAGCCGGTCGACCTCGAGGACTCCTGGCTGTACTTCAACCGTGAGCTTTCGTGGATGGACTTCAACGACCGCGTCCTGCAGCTCGCCGAGGACGCCAGCTTGCCGCTGCTCGAGCGGCTCAAGTTCTGCGCGATCTACGAGAGCAACCTCGACGAGTTCTACATGGTGCGGGTGGCCGGGGTTCACGACAAGATCGTCGCCTCGCTGAGCGCCGGCGGGGCCGACGGGTTCCCGCCCGCGGAGGTCCTCGCGGCGATCCGCGAGCGCGCGATCGGTCAGCGCGCCCGATTGGAGGGCTGCCTGAGCGGCGAGCTGCTGCCGTCGCTCGGCGCCGCCGGGATCCGGATCATCGACTACCACGACGCGAGCGCCGGAGAGCTGGCCGAGATCGACGCGCTCTTCAACGAGCGGGTCTTCCCGGCGCTGACGCCGCTCGTGTTCGGGGTCGGACGCCCGTTTCCCTACATCTCGAACCTGTCGCTGAGCCTGCTCGTGGCGCTGCGCGACCCGGTCCAGGACACGGAGGTGATGGCCCGGGTCAAGGTGCCGAAGGAGCTGATGCGGCGCTACCTGCCGATCGGCGACGGCAACACGTTCGTCCCGCTCGAGGACGTGATCTCGCACAACCTCGAGGCCCTCTTCCCGGGCATGGAGGTGATCGGGCACACGCTCTTCCGGGTCACCCGCGACACCGACTACGACGTCTCCGACGAGGCCGATGACGTGCGCCGCGCCGTCGAGGAGGAGATCCGCCGTCGCCGCTTCGGCGAGGTGATCCGGCTCGAGCTCCAGGGCCGGCTCGAGCCGCGTTTGCGCGAGCGCCTCGTCTCGCTGCTCGGGATCGGGGCCGACCAGGTCTACGAGGTGGGCTGGGCCGGCATGGACGATCTCTTCGACGTCGCCGGGATCGCCGGCTTCGACGAGCTTCGCTACCCGGCGTTCTCGCCGGTCACGCAGACGCGGCTGCAGGCTCCGGAGGGGCAGGAGCCGGATCTGTTCGCGGCGATCCGCGAGGGCGACATCCTCGTCCATCACCCCTACGACTCCTTCCAGACCTCGGTCGAGGCGTTCGTGAGCCAGGCGGTCAACGACCCCGACGTGCTCGCGATCAAGCAGACCGTCTACAGGACCAGCGACGACTCGCCGCTGGTGCCGGCGCTGATCACCGCCTCGGAGGCCGGCAAGCAGGCGGTCTGCATGGTCGAGCTGAAGGCGCGCTTCGACGAGCAGGCGAACATCCGCTGGGCGAAGAAGCTCGAGCAGGCCGGGGTCCACGTCGTCTACGGCATCCCGGCCCTGAAGACGCACGCGAAGTGCATCCTCGTCGCCCGCCGCGAGGGTGACGGCGTCCGTCACTACGCCCATGTCGGCACCGGCAACTACAACCCGCGGACCGCGCGGCTCTACACCGACCTCGGCCTGTTCACGGTCGACCCCGGGATCTGCTCCGACATCGCCGAGATGTTCAACTACCTGACCGGCTACGCGCGCCCGCAGAACTACCGCAAGGCGCTGATCGCGCCGTTCAACCTCGCCGAGGACCTGATCGCCGAGATCGACCGGACGATCGCCGCCCACTCGCCCGGGCGCCCGGCGCGGATCCGGATGAAGATGAACTCGCTGCTCGACCCGAGGACGATCAGGGCCCTCTACCGGGCCTCGCAGGCCGGCGTCGAGGTCCAGCTCAACGTCCGCGGCATCTGCGCGCTGCGGCCCGGCGTCGAGGGCGTGTCGGAGAACATCGAGGTGGTCTCGGTCCTCGGCCGCTTCCTCGAGCACTCGCGGATCTACTGCTTCGAGCGTCCCGACGGAACCAGCATCTACACTGGCTCCGCCGACCTGATGCCGCGCAACCTCTACAACCGCGTGGAGCTCGTGATCCCGGTCGAGGACGAGGCGGTCCGCCAGGAGCTGATCGCGATCCTCGACCTCAGCCTCGGCGACCAGAGCGGCGCCTGGACGCTCGACGCCGAGGGCGAGTGGATACGGCGGCGCCCGCCGGCGGGCGGCGCCGCCGCCGACGTGCAGGCGACGATGATCGAGCGCAGCTCCGCCCGCGCCGCCGAGGCGCCGCAGACTCTCTAGGCAGCCGCAGCGAAGCCCCGGATGCGACACGACGCGCACGGATACTGGATCGAGGAGGCCGGTCTCGAGGGCTCGCCGTCGCTGCCCGCGCTCGCCGCCGACGCGAGCGCCGACGTCGTCGTCGTCGGCGGCGGCTACACGGGGCTGTGGGCGGCGTGGTGGCTGAAGCGGCAGGAGCCGGACGTCAGGGTCGTCCTGCTCGAGACCGATCGCTGCGGCTTCGGCCCCAGCGGCCGCAACGGCGGCTTCGTCAACTCGATGTCGTTCAGCCTGCCGACCCTGCGGCAGCGCTTCGGCGACCGCGCCGCGATCGCGATGGCCCATGCCGGCGACGAGTCGGTGCTCGCGATCAGGGACTTCTGCTGCGAGCAGGAGGTCGACGCGTGGTTCGTCCACGGCGGCTACCTGCAGGCCTCGACGGCGCCCCACTTCGACGGCGCCTGGGACCCCGTCGCCGCCGCCTGCTCCGAGCTCGGCGAGGAGGGGCGCATCGAGGTCCTCGACCGCGCGGCGGTGCGCGCCCGCTGCGACTCGCCGCTGTTCCGCTGCGGGGCCTTCTATCCGATGGGGGCCACCGTGCAGCCGGCGCGCCTCGCGGCCGGCCTCCGCGATCGCGTCCTCGCCGCCGGGGTCGAGATCCACGAGCACACCCGGGTCGACTCGCTGAGCGAGCGGGACGGCGGGGTGGTCGTCGAGACTCCCGGCGGGCGCGTCCGGGCCGGCGCCGCCGTCCTCGGCGCCGGCGGCTCGCTGCTCCGCTTCCGGCCGCTGCGGCGGTCGCTGACCGTTACCTCGAGCCACATGGTGATCACCGAGCCGGTGCCCGACCTGCTCGAGGAGCTCGGCTGGACCGGCGGCGAGTGCATCACCGACTCCCGGCACATGATCCACTACTTCCGGACGACCCGGGACGGCCGCATCGCGTTCGGCTGGGGCGGCGGCCGGATCGTCCGCGGCGCCAACGTCCACGGCCGCGCCGAGATCGACCCGGACGTGACCACCGCGGTGCTCGAGCACCTCCACCGCTTCTTCCCGCAGCTCGAAGGCCGCCCGCCCGCGCACGCGTGGGGCGGCCCGATCGACGTCTCCCCGACGCACCTGCCGGTCGTGCGCACGGTCGGCGACCGCAGCTTCGCCGGCTTCGGCTACACCGGCCACGGGGTCGGCCCCTCGCAGATGGTCGGGCACGCGCTCGCGTCGATGGCGCTCGACCGCCGCGACGACTTCACCGCGCTGCCGATCGTCGATCCGCCCACGGTCAACGTCCCGCCGGAGCCGTTCCGCGTCGCGGGCGGGGCGATCATCCGTCGCGCGATCATCAGCAAGGAGACGGCGGAGGAGCGGGACCGCGCTCCCGGGGCGATCGCCAGGATCCTGAGCGGGATCCCGGAGCGGATCGGCATCCACGTCGGCCGCTGACCGGTCGGCAAGGGATCGGCGTCCCGGCGGCGAAGAGGGCGCCGCCGGGAACGATTCGACCGAGGAGTTGATGATGGAAGGAAGTCCGATGAGCACGCCAGAGGGACGCGCGGTCCTGCGCGGGCTCTCCAGGTTCTGGTGGCTGTGGCTGGTGTTCGGGATCGGCTGGGTCGTGATCGCGCTCGTGATCCTCCAGTTCGACGACGCCTCGATCACGACCGTCGGCGTCCTGATCGGGCTGATGTTCTTCGTCAGCGGCATCCAGCAGTTCGCGATCGCGGGGATGGTGGAGCGGGGCGGATGGCTGTTCGCCCTCTTCGGCGTCCTCTTCGTGATCGCCGGCGTGATCGCGTTCATATCGCCCGAGGACACGTTCGCGGCGATCGCCGACATCCTCGGCTTCCTGTTCCTGATCGTCGGGATCTTCTGGATCGTCCAGGCCTTCACCGAGCGCGAGGAGAACGACGTCTGGTGGCTCGGCCTCGGCGCGGGGATCCTGATGGTCATCCTCGCCTTCTGGACCGGCGGCCAGTTCTTCATCGAGAAGCAGTACACGCTGCTCGTCTTCGCGGGCATCTGGGCGCTGATGTCGGGAGTGACCGACATCGTCCGCGCCTTCCAGGTCCGCAAGCTCAAGGACCTCTGACAGCCCGGGCGAGATGCTCCCCCCGCGTCCGCTTGCGGCGGGGGTGCGGCGGGGGTGCGGCGGCGCTCAGACGGCTGCGAGGGAATGCTCCGCTTCGCGTCCGCCGCGCCCCGGCCGGCCGGTCACGTGCGGCGGCGCCCGGATCCCGGCGCCGCCTGACGGCCGGCCCGGCTACCAGCGCGTCGTCAGGACCTTCTTGCGGGTGTAGAACTCGATCGCGTCGTGGCCGTTGGCATGGAGGTCGCCGACCATCGAGTCCTTCCAGCCGGCGAACGGGAACCAGGCGACCGGGGCGGGGACGCCGACGTTGATCCCGATCATTCCCGCCTCGACCTCGTTGCGGTAGCGGCGGACCGCCGCGCCCGACTCGGTGAAGATCACCGACGCGTTCCCGTAGCGGGATGCGTTGACGAACTCGAGGGCCTCGTCGAGGCTCCCGACCTCGAGCAGCCCGAGCAGCGGCCCGAACAGCTCCTCGCGCGCCAGGTCCGACTCGCGGTCGGCGATCGTCAGGATCGTCGGCCCCATCAGGGCGCCGGCGGCGTTGGTCCGGTCGCGGCCGTCGACCACGACCTCGGAGCCGTCCTCGTCGATCGCGCGGCCGGCCGCCGTGGCGAGGCGGTCGCGGGCATCGGCGCCGACCATCGGCGGGCAGACGACGCCCTCGTCGGCTCCGTTGCCGGTCGGCAGGTTCGCGGCCGCCTCGGCGAGGGCCGAGCGCACCTCTCGGTGCCGCTCCCCGTCGCCGACGACGACGGCGACCGATCCGGCCAGGCAGCGCTGGCCGGCGTTGCCGAACGCCGACTGCATCATCGCCGGGATCGCCTTCCCGAGGTCGGCGTCGTCCATCACGACCATCGAGTTCTTGGCGCCGCCGAGCGCCTGCACGCGCTTGCCGGAGCGTGTGCCCCGGTCCATCACGTGCAGCGCCGTCGATGCCTGCCCGACGAAGCTGATCGCGTCGATCTCGGGATGGTCGAGAAGGCCGTTGACGGCGTCATGTGCCCCGTGGACGATGTTGACGACGCCGTCGGGGATCTCGTCGATCCCGGCGACGAGCTCGACGATCCGCTGCGGCGTCCGCGGATCGCGCTCCGACGGCTTCAGGATGAAGGTGTTGCCGCAGGCGATCGCGTAGGGGAGGAACCAGAGCGGGATCATCGCCGGGAAGTTGAACGGGGTGATCGCGGCGACGACGCCGACCGGCTGCCGCCACATCTCGACGTCGATGCCGGTCGCCACGGCCTCCAGGTTCTCGCCCTTCATCAGGGTCGGCACGCCACAGGCCACCTCGGTCGACTCGATCCCGCGCCCGACCTCGCCGCGGGCGTCGTCGAGCGCCTTCCCCATGTCCTCGGTGACGAGCCGGGTGAGCTCGTCGCGGTGGGCCACCAGCGCCTCGCGCAGCGCGAAGACGGCTCGCGCCCGCTTCGTGACCGGCACCGCCGCCCAGGCGGGCTGGGCGGCGCGGGCGGCGCGGGCGGCCGCGTCGACGTCGGCCGTCGTCGACAGCGGCACCCGGGCGAGCACGGCGCCGGTCGCGGGATCGACGTCGTCGATCGCGTCGGTCGCGGCGGACTCGACCCACTCGCCGCCGATGAAGTTCTTCAGGGTCTCGGGCCCGCTCGCGGTCTCCCGCTTGCTGCCCGCTGCTGCCAGCGTCTCCGGCTCCATGGCTTCTCCTAGCGCTTCTGTTTCCTTGAAGTGAGCCACCGATGGTACCCGTGCGGCCCAGGCGGTCGTCGAGCAATTTCGCGGCGGCGCTTGTACGAATCGGAGTACGCCCCCGGACGCCGCGGCGCACGCCCGCCGGGCGGATGCCCGGACGCCGTGCTGGGGAGGGGATATTTCCTTTCCCCGCTCCGCGGTCCGGGCGCCCCACCCCCCTCGGCGCGAGGATGTGGGGCATTCTCAGGCCGCATACGGTGCTCAGAATGCCCCACCCCCCTCGGCGCGAGGGCGACGAGTCGGACGGCAAGCGCGGACCAAGGCCGGGGGACGGGGCAGGTGCCGCCGACACTCAGCGTGAGCGCAGTGAGTCGCGGAGGGGCGCCTGCCCCGTCACCCGGCCCGGCGGCGCCTGAGGAGCGCCGGCGCCGGCTACGAGGCCCCGTACTCCGAGTACGGGTACCACCAGGACTTGCGCTCGATCTCCGTCTCCATGTGGACGTGCTTGGTCTCCTGGAAGGCCTCGAGGCCCTCGCGGCCGAGCTCGCGCCCGATCCCCGACTGCTTGAAGCCGCCGAAGGGGCCGGCGTCGTTGTCGGTCAGCGGGTCGTTGATCCAGACGGTCCCGGCGCGGAGCTCGCGCATGCAGCGGACGGCGCTCCCGAGGTCGCGCGTGTAGACGTTGGCGCCGAGGCCGAAGCGGGTGCCGTTGGCGAGCTCGATCGCCTCGTCGAGGTCCTTCACGCGGACGATCGGCGCCACCGGCCCGAACGTCTCCTCGCGGAGCAGGTCGGTCTCGGCGGCGGCCCCGGTGACGACGGCGGGGGCGAGGAAGTGGCCGCGCCCTTGACCGCCGTCGCCGCCGCCGGTCACGACTTCGGCCCCGGCGGCGACGGCGGCGTCGAGCTGGTCGATCACCTTCTGCCGCTGCGGCGCCGACACCATCGGGCCGATGTCGGTGCCGACGTCGAACGGATCGCCGAGGACGAGGCTCTCGGTGTGGTCGACGAAAGCGGACACGTAGTCGTCGTAGACGTCCTCCATGACGTAGAAGCGCTCGGCCGAGGTGCAGACCTGGCCGGCGTTCAGGTAGGCGGCCCAGGCGCCGCCGCGGGCGGCGATCTCGATCTCGGCGGCGACGTCGGAGCAGACGATGAACGGGTCCTTGCCGCCCATCTCGAGGTTCACCCTCGCGAGCCGGTCGGCGCAGGCGAGCGCGACCGCGCGCCCGGTCGCGACCGAGCCGGTGAACGCGATGCAGTCGATCCGCGCGTCCGCCGACATCGCGGCGCCGACGTCGCCGGCGCCGGCGATCAGGTTGACGACGCCGTCCGGCAGGTGGTCGAGGCACGGCGCGAGCTCGAGCGTCGAAAGCGGCGTGATCTCCGACGGCTTCGCGACGACCGTGCAGCCGGCGGCCAGGGCCGGCGCGACCTTCCAGGTGAGAAGCAGCAGCGGGTAGTTCCACGGGACGATGCAGCCGACGACCCCGAGCGGGTCCTTGACGACCATCGCGAGCTGGCTCGACTCGATCGGCGGGATCACCCGGCCGGCCGAGTCGCGCCCGATCTCGGCGTAGTAGTCGAACGCGGCCGCGCACCAGTCGATCTCGTCCCGGTTCTCGACCAACGGCTTGCCGCCCTCGCGGGTCATCGTCGCCGCGAGCCGCTCCTGGCGATCGCGGAGCCGGCGGGCGATCTCGTGCAGCATCTCGCCCCGCTCCAGCGCCGGCGTCCGCGACCAGGCCTCGAACGCCTCCCGCGCGGCGTCGGCGGCGGCACCGACCTGGGCGGCCGAGGCGGTCCCGACCGAGGCGAGCGTCTCCTCCGTGAACGGGTTCTCGACCGCGACCGGCCCGCCCTCGCCGGCGATCGCCTCGCCGCCGATCAGCAGCCGATGCCCGCTCACGCGGGCGAGCCGGCGCTCGAGACCGCGTCGCGCCCGGAGGCCAGCGCGCCGGCCCCGGACTCGTCGGTGTCGTCGGGCCGTACCTCGGCCATCTTCTCGGCCCGGCGCTGCTGCCAGGTGACGAAGACCATCGCCGCCACCGTGACCGCGAACAGCAGCGTCGCGATCGAGTAGACCTCGACCGGGATCCCGCGCTGCGCGGCGCCGAAGATGTAGAGCGGGAACGTGACCGTGGTTCCGGAGGTGAAGTTCGAGATCACGAAGTCGTCGATCGAGAGCGCGAACGCGAGCAGGGCGGCGCCGATCAGGCCCGGCATGAGCAGCGGCAGCGTCACCGTCCGGAAGGTCGTCAGCGGCGTCGCGCCGAGGTCGCGGGCGGCCTCCTCGAGCCGGCGGTCGAAGCCGATCAGCCGCGAGCGGACGACGATCACGACGAACGAGATCGAGAACATCACGTGCGCGAGGAAGAGGCTGAAGAACCCGAGCGAGATCCCGTAGATCAGGAACATCGAGAGCAGCGAGGCGCCGATCACGACCTCCGGGGTCGCCATCGGGATCACGATCAGGAAGTTGGCGACGCGGCGGCCATGGAACTGGTGGCGGACGAGGGCCAGGGCGATCATCGTCCCGAGGATCGTCGCGGCGAGCGTCGACAGGGCCGCCAGCCTGAGGCTGGTCAGGAACGCGTCGGTCAGCTCCTCGACACCGAACACGTTGGTCCAGGCGTCGATGCTGAACCCCTCCCACGTGTAGTTGAACTTGCCCGAGGGGTCGTTGAACGAGAAGACCGCGATCAGCGCGATCGGGATCAACAGGTAGGCGATCGCGCCCGCCGCCCAGATGTTGACGGCGTTGTGGCGCAGCCACCTCCAGGCTCCGCTCATCGCGCCTCCTCCTCCTCGCCCATCAGCGCCTCGGAGCCGGCGAAGCGGATGTAGATCACGACCATCAGCATGATCACGGCCATCAGGATGAACGAGAGCGCCGCCGCCATCGGGTAGTCGCGCAGGTTCAGATACAGGCCCTGGATCACGTTGCCGACCATGTGCTGGTTGGTCGAGCCGAGGAAGATCGCGTTGATGTAGTCGCCGGCGGCGGGGATGAAGGTGAGCAGCGTGCCGGCGACGATGCCCGGCGCCGACAGCGGCAGAGTCACCTTCAGGAACGCCGTCCGCGAGGACGAGTAGAGGTCCTTGGCCGCCTCGATCAGCCGCGGGTCGAGGCGCTCGAGGCTGGCGTAGATCGGCAGCACCATGAACGGCAGGAAGTTGTAGGTGATGCCCGCGATCACGGCCGTTCCCGTCGCCAGCAGGCGGCCGTCGTCACCGAGGATCCCGACGGCCTTCAGGACGTCGACGACGACGCCGTCGTCGGAGAGGATCGTCGTCCAGGCGATCGTCCGGATCAGGTAGGTGGTGAAGAACGGGGCGACGACCGCGAACAGCAGCGCGTTCTTCCAGCGGCCGCCGCGGAAGGCGATCGCGTAGGCGAGCGGGTAGGCGATGACGAGCGCGATCAGCGTCGCGACGCCGGCGTAGATGAACGAGCGGATGAACTGCTCGTCGTAGGTGGTGATCGCGTCGGAGAAGTTCGACCACTCCCAGGTGAACTGGAAGCCGGTCTCCAGGGTGCCCGACTCGAGCGAGAGCCGGGCCATGAAGTAGAGCGGGATGACGAAGAACAGGGTCAGCCAGAGCAGGCCCGGACCCAGCAGCCCGTACGGCAGGAGGCGGCGGCCGAGCGGCTTCGATGCGCCGTTCATCGCGTTCCGCTCAACCGCCGCCCGTCGTCCTCAGTCGGCGCTCAGCCGGTGACGACCGCCTGCCAGGCCTGCTCGACCTCGGCGACGTCCTCCGGGCTCCCCGGCGGGTCGGTCTGCGTCGCGCAGTCGGCCGTGTACTCCTCGGTCGGGAAGATCAGCGGGCTCTTCGCCGCCTGCGGGTTGATCTTCTCGAGGTACGGCTTCACGCCCTCGACCGGCGAGAAGTAGTAGTTGTAGTCGGTGATCTGGGCCTGGTTCTTGGGCTCGTACACGTAGTTCATCCACGCGTACGCAGCGGTCGGGTTCGGCGCCCCGACCGGGATCACCATGTTGTCCGACCACAGCGAGCAGCCCTCGGCCGGCATCACGAACTGGATGTCGGGGTTGTCGGCCTGGAGCTGGATCGCGTCGCCGGACCAGCCGATCACCGCGACGACGTCGCCGTTGGCCATGTCAGCCGTGTAGTTGTTGCCGGTGAAGCGGCGGATCTGCCCCGACTCGGAGGCCTCCTTGAGCTTGTCGATCGTGTTCAGCCAGTCCTCCTTGGTCGCGTCCTCGGGGCGGATGCCGTCGGCCATCATCACGATCGGGACCGTGTCGCGCATCTCGCTCACCATCTCGACCTGGCCCTTGTACTTCGGGTCGAAGAGGTCGTTGGCCGATTTGATGTCGGGTGCCTGTGCCGTGTTGACGACGAGCCCGGTCATGCCGCTCTGCCACGGCAACGAGAACTTCCGGTCGGGGTCGAACGAGGGGCTCTGCAGGCTCGGGACGAGGTTGTCCATCGCCGGCTTGACGGCCTCCTGGTCGAAGTCCTGCAGGTAGCCGAGCTTGTACATCTTGTTCGCCATCCAGTCGGTGACGACCATGATCGAGCGGCCGCCCGACTCGCCCTGGTCGAGGAGCGGCTGCATCTTGCCGAAGAACTCGGCGTTGTCGTTGACGTCCTCGGTGTACTTGACCGTGACGCCGGTCGCCTTCTCGAAGTCCGGCACGGTGTTGTCGTCGATGTAGAACGGCCAGTTCGAGATCGACAGCGTGCCGCTCGGCTCACCCTCCGCCATCGCCGTCGAAACGGCCGCGGTGTCGTCGCCGCCCTCGATCCCGCCGCCGCCGCCGCCGCACGCCGCCACCAGCAGCGCCGCCGCCAGCACCAAGACCGCGGCCAGCGGCCGCATCCATCCCCTTGCCCCGTTGGTCATCGTCCCTCTGCCTCCTCGGCCGGTTTGCTGTCGGTTGTCGTCTCGTTCCTCAAAGGTCATCGGCGGCTCAGGCCGCATCGGCGCGCTCGCGGGCGAGCGCCTCGTGGTCGGCGGTGGCCCGCTCGGTGCCGGACTCGCGGACCAGGTGGATGTGCTCGGGCGTCCACGACAGGGTCACGTCGGCGCCGCCGCCGGGCAGCTCCTGGCGCTTCGCCTCGTCGGTGTTCAGGTAGAGCACCGTCATCCGCGCCCCGCCGCGAAGCTCGACGACGAGCTGGGTCGCGGTCCCGAGGAAGACCGAGCTGGTGACGACTCCGTCGACGCTCTGGGCGTCGGCCGCCAGCTCGGGGGCGGGCATGCCCTTCGGCGCGACGTAGAGCTTCTCGGGACGGACGACGGCGTGGCAGCGCTCGCCGGTGCCGAGGCCGTTGGCGTCGGCGCTGATCGTGACCCCGGCCTCGAGCTCGACCTCCGCCTTCTCGCCCGACAGCGAGCGGACGACGCCGGGCATCAGGTTCGAGACGCCGATGAAGCCGGCGACGAAGGTCGTGGTCGGGCGCTCGTAGATCTCGACCGGGTTGTCGACCTGCTCGACGACGCCGCGGTTCATGACCGCGATCCGGTCCGACATCGTCAGCGCCTCCTCCTGGTCGTGGGTGACATAGACGAACGTGATCCCGATCTCCTGCTGGATCCGCTTGAGCTCGAGCTGCAGGCCCTTGCGGAGCTTCAGGTCGAGGGCGCCGAGCGGCTCGTCGAGCAGCAGCACCTTCGGCAGGTTCACAACCGCGCGGGCCAGCGCCACGCGCTGCTGCTGGCCGCCGGAGAGCTGGTTCGGCTTCCGGTTCGCCTCGTTGGCGAGGCCGACCCGCTCGAGCTCCGCCTTGACGCGCTCGTCGATCTCCGCCTTGTCGACCCGCTTGCGCTTGAGCCCGTACGCGACGTTGTCGCGCACGGTCAGGTGCGGGAACAGCGCGTAGCTCTGAAAGACGGTGTTCGTCGGCCGCTTGTGAGCCGGCAGTCCGGCGACGTCCTCGCCGCCGACGAGGATCTCGCCCGCGTTCGGCTCCTCGAAGCCGGCGATCATCCGCAGCGTCGTCGTCTTGCCGCAGCCGCTCGGCCCGAGCAGCGTGAAGAACTCGCCCTCCCTGATGTCGAGGTCGATCGAATCGACCGCGGTGAACTCGCCGAACCGCTTGGTGACCCCGCGCAGGCTCACCCCGGATCGAGCGTTGCCGTTCGATGTCGGTGCTGCTTCCGTAACTCCTCCTCACCCAGGCCCCGGAACTTGACTCGGGAAACCTAGCCTACTAGGGACCCTCTCCGATGGCTCGGCTTCCGGCAATCTCCGGTTGCCTCAATCTCGAACCCGTGAGTTGTACATCGCGTATAATCATCGCGTCGGGGGTTGAACCAAATCTCGGTTGCCGGCCCCGGTCCGACGCTCTACCTTTGTTCAAAGCGTCGAGTCGACCCGAAAGGCGGGAAATCGTGGCTGTCAGCACCCCCCAGGCGATCCAGACCGTGACCGCGGGCGCGAGCCTGCAGGAGACGGCGCGCAAGCACCTCTGGATGCACTTCTCGCGGATGGGCGGCTACGACGCCGACCACGAGATCCCGATCATCACCCGGGGCGAGGGTGCCTACGTCTGGGACGAGCACGGCAACCGCTACCTCGACGGCCTCAGCGCGCTCTTCTGCTGCAACGCCGGCCACGGCCGCGAGGCGTACGCCGAGGCCGCCGCCGCGCAGATCAAGGAGCTCGACTTCTACACGAACTGGAGCTACGCGCATCCGCGGGCGATCGAGCTCGCGGAGCGGGTCGCGGAGCTGACCCCGGGCGACCTCAACCGGGTCTTCTTCACGAACTCGGGCTCGGAGGCGGTCGAGGCGGCGATCAAGGTCGCCCGCAACTACTTCCGCGCCCACGGCAAGGGCCAGAAGCACAAGATCGTCGCCCGCGAGGTCGCCTACCACGGCACCACGATGGGGGCGCTGGCGGCCACCGGGCTGACCCCGCTCAAGACCCAGTTCGAGCCGTACATGCCGGGCGGGATCCACGCGCCGAACACGAACGAGTACCACTGGCCGGCCGACCGCGATCCGCTTTGGGCGGCGGAGGAGCTGGGCCGGCTGGTCGAGTTCCACGGCCCGGAGACGATCGCCGCCGTGATCCTCGAGCCGCTCCAGAACGCCGGTGGCTGCATCCCGCCGCAGGAGGGCTACTTCCAGCGCGTCCGCGAGATCTGCGACGAGCACGACATCCTCCTGATCAGCGACGAGGTGATCTGCTCGTGGGGCCGGCTCGGCCACTACTTCGGCTGCCAGCGCTACGGCTTCCAGCCCGACATCATCACGACCGCGAAGGCGCTCACCGGCGCCTACATCCCGATGGGGGCGATGATCGCCTCCGAGGAGGTCTACGAGCCGTTCTCGAGCGGGACCGCGTCGTTCGCCCACGGCTCGACCTTCGGCGGCCACCCGGTGGCAGCCGCGGTCGGGCTCGCCAACCTCGACGCCTTCGCCGAGGAGGACCTCTGCGGCCACGTGCTCCGCAAGGAGGACGAGTTCCGTCGGACGCTCGAGGACCTGCGCGACATCCCGATCGTCGGTGACGTCCGCGGCGCCGGCTTCTTCCACGCGATCGAGCTCGTCAAGGATCGCGACACCAAGCAGGGGTTCGACTCCGAGGAGAGCGAGTGGCTGCTGCGCGGCTTCCTCTCCGGTGAGCTCTACCGCCGCGGCCTGATCTGCCGCGCCGACGATCGCGGCGACCCCGTGATCCAGCTCTCGCCACCGCTCGTCTGCGACACCGAGCACTTCGAGGAGATCGGCGCGGTGCTGCGGCCGGTGCTCGAGGAGGCCTGGGACCGGGTCCGGTCGCGCTAGGCCCCCGGCCGGGCGTTCGAACGCGTCCCGGGGCCGTGCTCTCCGTCCGCAGCCTGCTCGACGAGTTCGGCCTCGAACTCGCGGTCGGGGGCGCCTCGGGGCGGAGCCCGATCCGCTGGGTCCACATCTCCGAGCTCGAGGACCCGACGCCGTTCCTCTCGGGGGGCGAGCTGCTGCTCACCACCGGGATCAACCTGAAGACGGCCGCGCGGCAGCGCCGGTTCGTGCGGCTGCTCGCCGGCAAGGGCGCCGCCGGCCTCGGCCTCGCCGTCGGCCACGACCACCCGGCGCTGCCGCCGGCGCTGGTCGAGGAGGCGGAGGCACGGGGCCTGCCGCTGTTCGAGCTGCCGTTCGAGCTCCCGTTCATCGCGATCACGGAGTGGGCCTCCACCCGGCTGATCAACGAGGGCTATGCCGCTCTCGAGCGCTCGGTCGAGGTCCACGCCCGCCTCGAGGCCATGGTGCTCGCCGAGCGCGGGCTGCCCGAGATCATGCGCGTGATCGCCGAGTCGGTCTCGGGTGCGGCGCTGCTGCTCGACGACCGCGGCCTCGAGCTCGGCCGCCATCCGCGCGAGCGCGGCTTCTCGCGCCGGGCCGCCGCGGAGATCACCGCCGAGGTGAACGAGCGCGCGCAGGCGGGGCGCCAGGCGGCCTTCGTCGCCGAGCGCGGATCGCTGGCCGGCCGCGCCGTCGCCGTGCCCGTGCCGCTCGGCGACAGCGGCAATCGCGGCCACTGGCTCGTCCTCGCTCGCC
The DNA here is from genome assembly GCA_016861045.1 of Actinomycetes bacterium. GTDB lineage: Bacteria > Actinomycetota > Thermoleophilia > Solirubrobacterales > 70-9 > RHKX01. The sequence goes on from BOKP01000004.1 coordinate 365,488, forward strand.
GCGGCGGCGAGATCGGCGACCTCGAGCGCCTGCTCGCCCGCCAGGCGGCGACCGCGATCGCGCTCGAGATGATGCGCGAGCGCGCCGTCCGCGAGACCGAGCGCCGGCTCGCCGGCGACGTCCTCGCCGAGGCGCTGGGCGGCAACCTCGACGACGAGGACGTGCGCGGGCGCCTGCAGCCCTTCGGCATCGGCGACCGGGTCGCCGTCCTCCTCTTCGAGCTCGAGGAGTCGGCCGACGACGCGGCCGTGCTGGCCGGATCGCTCGCCGTGCCCGCGGTGGCCGCCGTCAACGCCGCCGCCGGCCGCCCGCTGCTCTGCGCGATCGTCGACCCCGGCGACCGCGACCCGGTCGAGCTGGCGCGCGAGGGCAGGGCGGCGCTGGCGGCCTCCGGGCGCGCGGTACGCGCCGCCGCCAGCCGCGCGACCGGCGTCGCGTCGCTCCGCCGGGCCTTCCACGAGGCGCGCTGCGCGCTCGAGGCGACGGCGATGGCCAACGGCGGGGCGCCCGATGTCGCGTCCCACAGGGACCTCGGCGCCTTCACGCTGCTGCTCTCGCTCCATGACGACGAGGCCCTGCGGACCTACGCCGACGAGCTGCTGGGGCCGATCGCCGACGGCGAGGGCGAGTACGGCGCCGAGCTGCTGCGATCGCTGGAGGCGTTCATCGAGCGCAACGGGCAGTGGGAGCGGGCGGCCCGCGACCTCTACTGCCACCGCCACACCCTGCGCTACCGGATCCGCCGGATCGAGGAGCTGACCGGGCGTGACCTCGGGCAGGCCCAGGACAGGATCGAGCTCTGGCTCGCGCTGCGCGCCCGGGAGCTGGTCCGGTAGAAGAGCTGACGGATCGTTCGCCAATCGAGAAGAGGAGAGTCGATGAAGGTTGGAGTCCCCACCGAGATCAAGGAGGAGGAGTACCGGGTCGCCCTGACCGCGGTCGGCGCGCGCGAGCTCGCCGAGCACGGGCATGAGGTGCTGGTCCAGAAGGGAGCCGGGGAGGGCAGCGCGATCGCCGACGCCGACTACGAGGCGCAGGGCGCGCGGATCGTCGACTCCGCCGCCGCGATCTTCGCCGAGGCGGACATGATCCTCGGGGTCAAGGAGCCGCAGCCGGTCGAGGTCGAGATGCTGCAGCCCGAGCAGACCCTGTTCACCTACCTCCACCTCGCCCCGGCGCCGGATCTGACCCGGGGGCTCTGCGGGACCGGCGCGACCTGCATCGCCTACGAGACGGTCGAGGACGCGGCCGGGCGGCTGCCGCTGCTCGCGCCGATGAGCGAGATCGCGGGCCGGATCGCGACCCAGGCCGGGGCCTTCTTCCTCGAGAAGCCGATGGGCGGGCGCGGCATCCTGCTCGGCGGCGTCCCGGGCGTGGCCGCCGCCAACGTGATGGTGATCGGCGCCGGCGCCGTCGGCATCAACGCCGCCCAGATGGCGGTAGGGATGGCCGCCGACGTGTTCCTGTTCGATCTCAGCATCGACGCGCTCCGTCGCGCCGACCTGCAGTTCGCGGGCTCGCTCTCGACCGTGTTCAGCTCGACCCTGTCGATCGAGGAGATGCTGCCGCGCGTCGACCTCGTGATCGGTGCGGTGCTCGTCCAGGGCGCCCGCGCCCCGCACGTGATCAAGCGCGAGCAGCTCGCCCTGATGAAGCCCGGCGCGGTGCTCGTCGATGTCGCGATCGACCAGGGCGGCTGCTTCGAGACCTCGAAGCCGACGACCCACACCGACCCGGTCTACGAGGTCGACGGGGTAACCCACTACTGCGTCGCCAACATGCCCGGCGCGGTCCCGATCACCTCGACGCAGGCGCTAACGAACGCGACGCTGCCCTACGTGCTCTCGCTCGCCGACAACGGCGTCGAGGGGGCGCTCGAGCGCGACCCGGGCCTGGTTCCCGGCGTCAACGTCGCCGCCGGGAAGGTCACCCATCCCGGCGTCGCCGAGGGCGTCGGCACCGACCACGTCCCGGTCGCCGACGCGCTCGGGATCGGCTGAGCAGTCCGGCAGGGGCGGCCCAGCCGGTCGAGCGGGTCGAGACCGGCCATATGGACACGTTTCGTCCCGCTCGGCGCACCAAGGCCAAGAAGGAGGTCCGCCGGGGGGGCGTGTCGGATCGCGGCACTGTAGCGAATCGGTGAGCGATCTGCAAGCAAACGTTCATAATTACCGCCGCCGACGACGGCGGGGACGCGCCGCACCTCGCCGCTGTAGGTTGGGCGCGTGGAGATCGCGGGCAAGCGGGCGCTGTTGACGGGGGCCACGGGCGGGATCGGCCGCGCGATCGCGACCGCCCTCGCCGAGCGCGGGGCCGAGCTGGCCTTGAGCTCGCGCAAGGGCGAGGAGCTCGCCGCGCTGGCGACCGCGCTTCCGGGCGGCGGTCACGCGACCCTCGTCGCCGACCTCGCCGAGCCCGGCGCCGCCGAGCGCCTCGCCGCCGACGCGGCGGCGGCGGGCGAGGTCGACCTGCTCGTCGCCAACGCCGGCCTCCCCGGCTCTGGACGCCTGACCGGCTTCAGCGTCGAGGAGGTGTCGCGCGCGGTCCGGGTCAACCTCGAGGCGCCGATGCTGCTCGCCCGCGCGCTGCTGCCGGCGATGATCGAGCGCGGCGGCGGCCACCTGCTCTTCGTCTCCTCGCTCGCCGGCAAGGCCGCCTCGCCGCGCGCCTCCGTCTACAACGCGACCAAGTTCGGCCTCCGCGGCTTCGCCCTGGCGCTGCGGGAGGACCTCGCCGGCGACCGCGCCGGCGTCGGCGTCTCCGTCGTCCTGCCGGGCTTCATCCGCGACGCCGGCATGTTCGCCGACGCCGGCGCGAAGCTGCCGCCGGGGATGGGCACCTCGACGCCGGAGGAGGTCGCCGCCGGCGTCGTCAAGGCGATCGAGCAGGACCGGGCGGAGGTCGCGGTGGCGCCCGTCCAGCAGCGCCTCCTCGTCGGCTTCGCCCATGTGCTCCCGGGCCTCGCCGCGCGGGTGCAGCGCCGCGGCGGCGCGAAGATCGCCGACGACGTCGCGCGCGGCCAGACGGACAAGCGCTGATCCGCTCCCACCCGGCTGCATCCAGCGGGTAGCTTTATCCCGTACCCGCGAAGGAGGCGAGCAGGAGCGATGAGCAGCAAGCGCGACGACCGCGACCGCGACCTGGTCGCCAGGGAGGAGGCGGCGGCGGCGGCCGAGGCGGCCGACATCGGCGGGCGCACCGACAGCCAGCGGCTGCCCGAGGCCGAGCGGCCGCTCGCCGAGGCCGGGGAGGGGGTCGCCGAGGGCTTCGAGCTGGCCGAGGAGCAGCTCATCCAGTCCGCCTCCCACGGGACAAAGCGCGGCCACCCGCTCGGGGATCGCTTCCCCGGCGAGGACGGGCGGTCGCAGGGTCTTACGATCCACGGGGAGGCCGACCACGAGAAGGCCTCGGAGAAGGAAGACAGCGACGAGTAGCGCCGGCGGGCGCGTGAAGGAGGCAGGATGACGGACAGCTTCGGCTCCCGCTCCACCCTCGAGGTGGCGGGACGCGAGTACGAGATCCACCGCCTCGACGCGTTGCAGGCGCGCTTCGACGTCGCCCGCCTTCCCTACTCGCTGAAGGTCCTGCTTGAGAACTGCCTGCGGCTCGAGGACGGCGTCGCCGTCACCGCCGCCGAGGTCGAGGCGATCGCGACCTGGGACGCCAGCGCGGAGCCTTCGAAGGAGATCCCGTTCCAGCCCGCGCGGGTGCTGATGCAGGACTTCACCGGGGTCCCCGCGATCGTCGATCTCGCCGCGATGCGCGATGCGATGGAGGAGCTCGGCGCCGACCCGGCGCGAATCAACCCGCTGGTCCCGGTCGACCTGATCATCGACCACTCGGTCCAGGTCGATGCGTTCGGCAACCCGCGCGCCTTCGCGATCAACGCCGAGCGCGAGTTCGAGCGCAACGGGGAGCGCTACGAGTTCCTGCGCTGGGGTCAGACCGCGTTCGACAACTTCCGCGTCGTCCCGCCCGCGACCGGCATCTGCCACCAGGTCAACCTCGAGCACCTCGGCCGCGTCGTCTGGTCGGATGCGAGGGACGGCATCGACCGCGCCTTCCCCGACACGCTCGTCGGCACCGACTCGCACACGACGATGATCAACGGGCTCGGCGTCCTCGGCTGGGGGGTCGGCGGGATCGAGGCCGAGGCGGCGATGCTCGGCCAGCCGGTGTCGATGCTGCTCCCCCAGGTGATCGGCTTCCGGCTCGAGGGCGAGTTGCGCGAGGCCACCACCGCGACCGACCTCGTCCTTCGCGTCACCGAGATGCTGCGCGAGCGGGGCGTCGTCGGCAGCTTCGTCGAGTTCTACGGTCCGGGCCTGCCGGCGCTGGGCCTCGCCGACCGGGCGACGCTCGGGAACATGTCCCCCGAGTTCGGGTCCACCTGCGCGATCTTCCCGCCCGACGCCGAGACCCTGCGCTACCTCGAGTTCACCGGCCGCGACGGCAAGGTGATCGAGCTCGTCGACGCCTACACGCGCGAGCAGGGGATGTTCCACACGGCCGAGTCCGAGGAGCCGACGTTCACCGACACGCTCGAGCTCGACCTCGGCGACGTCGTTCCCTCGATCGCCGGCCCGAAGCGGCCGCAGGACCGGATCGCGCTCAGCGATGCCAAGGCGGCGTTCTTCGCGACGCTCGCCGGCTTCGACCACGAGGCCGCCGGCGCCCTCGGCGGCGAGCCCGACAGCGGCTCGTTCCCGGCCTCCGACCCCCCCGGCAACGGCAGCGGCACCGCGACCGGCTCGCCGATCACCGATCCGGGCGCGGCACCGACCGCGGCCGCCGTCGGCGCCGAGCGTCGCAGCGGCGACTGCGTCGAGGTGACCGACGCCGAAGGGCGCAGCTTCACCCTCGACCACGGCCGGGTCGTGATCGCCGCGATCACGAGCTGCACGAACACGTCGAACCCGTCGGTGATGGTCGGGGCCGGGCTGCTCGCAAAGAGGGCGGTCGAGGCCGGCCTCGACGCCAAGCCCTGGGTGAAGACGTCGCTGGCGCCGGGGTCGACAGTGGTCACCGACTACCTCGCCCGGTCGGGCCTCGACGAGCATCTGAACGCGCTCGGGTTCGACCTCGTCGGCTACGGGTGCACGACCTGCATCGGCAACTCCGGGCCGCTCGCGGACGAGATCTCGAAGGCGGTCAACGACAACGACCTCGTCGTCTGCGCGGTGCTCTCCGGCAACCGCAACTTCGAGGGCCGAATCCAGCAGGACGTCAAGGCCAACTACCTGGCCTCGCCGCCGCTCTGCGTCGCCTACGCGCTCGTCGGCCGCATGGACTTCGACTTCGAGGCGGAGCCGATCGGCCCCGGACGCGACGGCGAGCCCGTGTACCTGCGCGACATCTGGCCCGCCGCGGAGGAGATCCGCGACACGGTCGCCGCGGCCGTCCGGGCCGACATGTTCGCGAAGGGCTACGCCGACGTCTTCGAGGGTGACGAGCGCTGGCGGGCGATCGAGGTGCCCGAGGGCGATCGCTACACGTGGCCCGACTCGACCTACGTGCGCCGGCCGCCGTTCTTCGCGGGGATGGGCGCCGAGCCGGCGGGCTCGACCGCGCCGATCGCCGGCGCCCGGGTCCTGGCCAAGCTCGGCGACTCGATCACGACCGATCACATCTCGCCCGCCGGCGCGATCAAGCGGGACAGCCCCGCCGGCCGCTGGCTGATCGAGCAGGGGGTCGAGGTCCGCGACTTCAACTCCTACGGGTCCCGCCGCGGCAACCACGAGGTGATGATGAGGGGGACGTTCGCGAACGTCCGTCTCCGCAACGAGCTCGTCGAGCGCGAGGGCGGCTGGACCCGCCATCTGCCCGACGGCGAGGAGATGCCGATCTACGACGCGGCGATGAAGTACGCGGAGGAGGGGGTGCCGCTGGTCGTCCTCGCCGGCAAGGAGTACGGCTCGGGGTCCTCACGCGACTGGGCCGCCAAGGGCACGCTGCTGCTCGGCGTGCGGGCGGTGATCGCGGAGAGCTACGAGCGCATCCACCGCTCCAACCTGATCGGGATGGGCGTGCTGCCGCTGCAGTTCGCCGACGGGGACAGCGCCGCCTCGCTCGGGCTCGGCGGCGAGGAGGCGATCACGGTGTCGGAGGTCGATCCCGCGGAGACGGACGAGGTCGAGGTGACCGCCGAGCGCGACGGCCGCGACCCGGTGCGGTTCACTGCCCGCGTCCGCCTCGACACCGCGAATGAGCGGGAGTACTTCCGCCACGGCGGCATCCTCCACCGGGTCCTGCGCGATCTCCGCTGACCGGAGGAAGACGCGTTGCAGAACCCGCCCCGATGTAGCAGAATGCAAGTGCAGGTTTCATAAGGCTCGTCCCCGGTCAGTCCCGCCTCCGGGGGCGATCGCGTCGGCATCCCTCCCTGGCTACCGACGCGCGGGCTGGGGTGCGGGCCGCGTGGACCCCCTGCCTCCCGCGGCCCAAACCCCAGCCCATCCTTCTGGCGGCGCGGGAGCGCCCTGGCCGGCGTCCCCGTCGCCTTGCGGCCCTCTTCGGCCGCGGCGGCTCCCGGGTCCTTGGCCAGAACGCTCCCGCGCTCGCCAGAAGCGGGGCCGGTCGGCCGCGGCGGCTCCCGGGTCGCCTGACGCCTCCCGGCGGGGCGCTTTCCCCCCGGTCGATCGCTGCCGCTGTCCGCTGCCGCTACGCCGCGCTCTCGACGCTCGCCAGCCCCTTGGCGACGTTGCGCTTCAGGCCCTGGGCGACGATGAAGTCGACGCCCGGGAGCTTCGAGGAGAAGGCGATCTCGTAGTGGAGGTGGGTGCCCTCGCCCTCGGGCGTGAAGCGCATCTCGCCGTGATGGCCCTTCAGCGGCGATCCCTTCGTGATCTCGTAGGCGATCAGCTCGTTGGGGACGAACTCCGTCACCGTCTCCTCGAACGGAGGCGCCGGGCCGACCTTGAGCTCGCGCGCCGAGCCGACGCCGTTGCGGTGCCCGTCGGTGCCGTCGCGGAGCCGCAGGATCCTGGCGCCGAACAGGGGGCCCAGGTTCTCGTGCTCGGACAGGTAGGCGAAGACCCGCTCCGGCGGCAGGGAGTAGTCGTGGTCGAAGATCAGTCGCTGCATGGCGCGCAATCCAATCAGGTCGCGCCGGGCGGCGTCTCGGACGGTGGGTATCACGCCTCGTTGGTCGGCGCCGGGGCCGGCGGCGGCATCGCGTGCTCCGGGCCCGATCCCCGCCGCTCGATCCACTCGATGCCGACCACGCTGCCGACCGGCCCGGCCGGGGTCAGCGTCGCGGCGAACAGCCAGAACGGCGCCTCGCGCCGCATGATCGCGACCCAGAGCAGAAGGCAGAGGGCGATGTAGCCGATCCCGTGCGCCATCCCGAAGGCGAAGGTCGGCCCCTCGAGCCCGGGCGCGATCCAGACGACGAGCAGGCAGGCGAACACCGCGAGCTCGACGAACGATGCCCGCTTCACCCATACCCACATCGCCCCCGGCGCCCGCGCCCGGAACTCCCGCTCGCCTTCGAGGGCCGTGTCGCTCACCTCCGGGAGGCTAGATGACGCGAGGCTCGTGCCGAGGAGCGGAGATCGCCGGCCCGCCCACGTCCTCGAACGCGGGGTGAGATGCAGATCAGGTACCTGACAGGGACCCGATTCGCACCTCACCCGGGCAGTCAGCGTTAGCGAAGCGATCCCCTCCCTCAACACCCCGACGGCCCGGAGCGGATCCGAGGGAACGTGGCAGGGGCGGCCGGGGGTGCGGCTCAGCGGCAGTCAGCGTTCGCGAAGCGAATCGCGCCGCTGAGTCGTGCCCCCGGCCGCCCCCACCCCGGGACCTCAACCGGTCAGGGCCGTCAGCACGATCCGCTCCTGCTCGGTGCGGTGGGCCGCCGGGTAGCCCTCCGAGGGGCTCGCCCGCTCGGGCCGGCCGACGTAGCGGATCGGGGTCTCATCGCCGACCGCGTCCGGCAGGCGCCAGCGCATCGCCGGCCAGCAACCCATGTTCGCCGGCTCCTCCTGGACCCAGACGATCTCCTCGAGGTTCGGGTAGCCGGCGGCGAGCTCGGCGATGTAGGTCTTCGGGAACGGGTAGACGAGCTCGGTCCGGGCGATCGCCACGCCGGCGGCGTCGGCGCGGCGGTCGTGACCTTGGAGGTCGTAGTAGATCCGCCCCGAGCAGAGGATCAGCCGCGTGATCTCGTCGGGGCGTCGCGAGGCCTCGGGGTCGTCGAGGACGTACTTGAAGGTGCCCTCGGTGAGGTCGTCGAGCCTCGAAGCCGCGTCGGCTAGCCGCAGGAGGCCCTTCGGGGTGAAGACGACCATCGGCCGCGCCTTCTTGATCCGCGCCTGGCGCCGCAAGAGGTGGAAGTACTGGGCGGCGGTCGTCGGGTTGGCGAGCCGCATGTTGCCCTCGGCGCCGAGCTGCATGAAGCGCTCGATCCGGGCGCTGGAGTGCTCGGGGCCGGCGCCCTCGTAGCCGTGGGGGAGGAGCAGCGTCAAGCGGGTCGTCTGTCCCCACTTCGACTCGCCGGCGGCGATGAACTGGTCGATGATCACCTGGGCGGAGTTGTCGAAGTCGCCGAACTGCGCCTCCCAGAGGATCAGGCTCTCGGGCGAGGCCGCCGCGTAGCCGTACTCGAAGCCGAGCGTCGCGATCTCCGACAGCGGGCTGTTGTGGATCTCGAACGGCGCCAGGGCGCCGGAGAGGTTCTGGATCGGCGCGTAGGTGAGGCCGGTCTTCTCGTCGTGGAGGACGAGGTGGCGATTCGAGAACGTGCCGCGCTCGCTGTCCTGGCCGGTGAGGCGGATGTGCGTCCCCTCGGTCAGCAGCGACGCGAACGCGAGCGCCTCGGCGTGGGCGAACTCGATCGGGCCCTCGTCGAGGACCTCGAGCCGGCGGTCGAGCGGCTTGCGGAGCTTGCGGTGGACGGTGAAGCTGTCGGGGAACCTGGCCAGCTCCTCGTTCAGCGTTCGCAGCCGCTTCTCCGAGACCTTGGTCTCGACCGCGGGGCTCTTCGAGCGGTCGAGCTCGCCGGTGCCGCCGGTGATCGTCGGGTCCTCGAACTCGCCCGCCTCGATCTTCGCCCGCAGCGACTTGAGGATGGCGCTGAGCTGCTCGTGGCGCTCGGCGGCGGCCGTCTCGACCTCCTCGCCGCTGATCACGCCCTCCTCCAGCAGCCGCTTCGCGTAGATCTCGCTCAGCGGCGGGTGCTGCCTGATCTTCGCCGCCTGCTCCGGCTGCGTGTAGGCGGGCTCGTCGGTCTCGTTGTGGCCGTAGCGGCGGTAGCCGATCAGGTCGATGACGACGTCGCGCGAGAACTCCGCCCGGTAGGCCATCGCCAGCCGGATCGCGGCGATGCAGGCCTCGACGTCGTCGGCGTTGACGTGGATGATCGGGACGTTGAAGCCCTTCGCCATGTCCGCCGCGTAGGGGGTCGAGCGGCCGTCCTGGGGATCGGTCGTGAAGCCCACCTGGTTGTCCTGGATGAGGTGGATCGTGCCGCCGGTCGCGTAGCCGTCGAGCGACTGCAGGTTGAACGTCTCGGCGACGACGCCCTGGCCGGGGAACGCGGCATCGCCGTGCAGGAGCAGCGGCACGGCGACCTTGGTGTCGTGGTGGATCTCGGGGCCGGCGCGCTCGGTCTGGGCGGCGCGGGCGCCGCCGGTGACGACCGGGTCGACGAACTCGAGGTGGGAGGGGTTCGGGTAGAGGCGCATCCGCACGTCACCCTCGGCCGACTCGAACAGGCCCTCGGCGCCGTGGTGGTACTTGACGTCGCCGGTGCCGCCGTGACGGAGGGCGTCGGTGCGCTTGACCGCGTCCAGCGCCTTCGCGCCCTCGAACTCGGCCATGATCGACTCCAGCGAGCGCCCGAGGTTGTGGGCGAGGACCGAGAGCCGACCGCGGTGGGCCATCCCGATCACGATCTGCTCGCCCCCGTCCTTGCGGGCGATCGTCGCCATCTCGTCGATCATCGGCACCGTCGAGTCGAGACCCTCGATCGAGAACATCTTCTGCCCCAGGTAGGCCTTCTGGAGGAAGCGCTCGAACTGGAAGACCTGGATCAGCCGGCGCAGGAGCACGCGCTTCTCCTCGTTGGCGAGCGGCGCCCGGTGGGCGCCGGTCTCGATCATCTCGCGCAGCCAGATTCGCTGGCGGTGCGAGGAGAGGTGCTCGATCTGGTAGGCGATCGTCCCGCAGTAGGCGTCGCGCATCCGCGGCAGCGCCTCGAGCAGGGTCTCCCCGGGGACGCCGATCCGCAGGATCGAGGCCGGGATCCGGCCCATCAGCTCAGGGGTCAGGTTGAGGTTCTCGGGCTCCAGCGCCGGGTCCCCCTTGCCGTCGCCGCCGAGCGGGTTCAGCCGCGCCGAGAGGTGGCCGTGGGTCCGGTAGGCCTTGAGCAGCGAGGTCGCCGCCTGCACGGCCTGCAGCAGCTCCTCGCCGGGCGCCTCGTGGACAGCGCTCGGGGGCGCGGCGGTCGTCGGCGCGGAGGCCAGCGGCGGGGCGGACGCCGAGGCGGCGTGGGCCTTGGTGACGACCCCAGCGTCGAGCCCGAGCGCCCGGGCGACGTCCTCGTAGAACTCGTCGGCGCCGCTCAGAAGCTCGTCGATCCGGCGCAGGAACGACCCCGACTCGGCCCCCTGGATGATCCGGTGGTCGTAGGTGGAGGTCATCGTCATCACCTTCGAGACGCCGAGCGTCCTGACCCGCTCCGGCGGCGAGTGCGACCACTCCGGCGGGTAGGCGATCGACCCGGTGGCGACGATCGTGCCCTGGCCGGCCATCAGCCGCGGCACCGAGGCGGCGGTGCCGAGCCCGCCCGGGTTTGTGAGCGTGATGTTGGTGCCGACGAAGTCGTCGGCGGTGAGCGCGTTCTCGCGCGTCCTGCGGATCAGCTCCTCGTAGCGGGAGTGGAAGGCGGCGAAGTCGAGCTCGTCGGCGCCGTGGATGCAGGGCACCATCAGGCTCCGGGAGCCGTCCTTCTTCTCGACGTCGACGGCGATCCCGAGGTTGATCGCGCCGTGGTCGACGACGTTCGGCTTGCCGTCGCGCTCCTCGAAGCTGCGGGCCATCGACCGCCACTGCCTGCCGGCCGCGACGATCGCCCAGGCGATCAGGTGGGTGAACGAGACCTTCGTCCCGCGCTCGGCGAGCGCTCCGTTCAGCGCCTTGCGCTTCGCGTCGAGCGTGTCGACGGCGAGCGTCCGGAACGAGGTCGCGGTCGGGATCGACCGGCTCTCCTCCATCGCCTTGGCGAGCATCCCGGCCGGGCCGCGCAGCACGGTCGCCTCGCCGGCTGACGCCGGGCCGGCGCCGTTGCCCGCCTCCTTCGCCGCCAGCACGTCCGCCTTCATCACCCGCCCGCCGGCCCCGGTTCCGCTGACCGCGCCCAGATCGACCCCCTCCGCCGCCGCGACGCGCCGCGCCACCGGCGAGGCCTTGGCCCCGTCGCCGGCCACTGCCGCGCCGCCGCCGGCGGCTCCGTCCTCCGTCCTCGGTCCCCTGTCCTCTCCGCCCCCGGCCCCCGCCTGGATCCGCGCCAGCACCTGCCCGACGGCGACCACGTCGTCGGGCGCGACGAGCGTCTCGAGCAGCGTCCCAGCGACCGGCGCCGGCACCTCGGCATCGACCTTGTCGGTCGAGACCTCGACCACGCCCTCGCCCTCGGCCACCGCGTCGCCGGCCTGCTTCAGCCACTCGAGCACCGTGCCCTCGGTCACCGACTCGCCCATCTCGGGCATCGCCAGCTCGACCGTCCTGCCGCCCTCATCCCCCGGCGCGGGGGCGGCCAGGTCCGCGTCGCCCTCGGTCGTCTCGGTCCCCGCCGTCGCGGAGGAGCCGTTGCCGCTCGGCTCGAGCTCGGCGAGCGCCTCGCCGATCTTGACGACGTCGTCGGGCGCCTTGAGGATCTTCGTCAGCACGCCGGCGGCGGGCGCCGGCACCTCGGCATCGACCTTGTCGGTCGAGACCTCGACCAGGCCCTCGCCCTCGGCGACCGCGTCCCCCTCCTGCTTGAGCCATTCGAGGACCGTCCCCTCGGTCACCGACTCGCCCATCGCGGGCATCTCGATCCGGACGGTCTCGGTAGTGGCCACCGGGCTAGGACGGTGTCGATGCTGCGATCACGGGTTCCGCATTGAGTGTATGCACCTCGCCGCCCCGGCGATGGCGGGCGGGCCGGCGGGTCTGCGGGGGCGCCGCCTCTCAGCGCCTGCGGAGAGCGCCACTTCGATCCGCTCGGCCGTTGCAATCGCGAGGAGGTCCGGATCAGCCGTCACGATCGAGTCGCCGATCGCGGCCACTCCGTCGTTCGGCGTGGCTCCGAGGCCGGATCGTCCTTGGCGCGAGGCGGCGCAACTCGGCCTCGTCGCCTCGCGATGTCGGTTCTCAGCCGCCGGTGACGACGTATCGGCCGCCCGGTTTGCCGATCTCGATGCACACGCCGTCCGAATTGACTCCCAGGCTCTTGCAGCTCACGCGCCTCTGTCGAAGGGACGGGCGTACGACCTTCTCAGCTGGGTGCGTTACGCGTTGCCCGATCACGGCCTCGTGACCTGCCGCGGTGAGCCAATCCTGGAGGCTCGGTTCAGTTGTAGCGGTCAGGATGGTGCGCGAAGCCCGTATGTCGAACGACCGAGGTGAGAGGTACAAGTCTTGTCGAAGCCGTATGTCGGAGAGGTCGTAGAGGTTCGGGCCGATTGCGATCCTCTTCACCCGAGCCCTGTCGTTCATCGTGAGCAACATCGAGGAACGACCTCGCGGGTCCTCTTGCTTCGCCGATGCGCCGTCCGCGACTCTGTCCTCCAGGAACCTGACTACGGCTCTGCGAGTTGCTCGCGATGACAACGGATTCTCGAGCAACCCGAGGCCCGCATCCCAGATCATGGCCGAACGCCTGGCATCCGGGTTCTGCTTTCGCAGGACCTGGGCCATGCTTTCGATCGCCCTGCTCACTGACCCGCGCCGTCCGGCCAGGTTATCTGCGCCCCGGCCCAACGCGCTGAACTTGGGAGGCGTCGAAACGGGTTTGAACGGAACGAGGCGCTGGTCAATGAGCGTGAGTGTCTGCTCGCCCCGTGCCGGGTAGCAGGCGCCGCTGCCGTAGGCGGCGGTGAAGGCGAGCTCCTCGGGGAGCGTGCATCCACCGGGCCGGGGTCGTTTCAAGGTTGCGATCTTGTACTGACCGCCGCCCCACTGGTTTGTGATGATCGCAAGTCGAGCCTTGCGGCTGGTCCGTTGTTGCGCGAGGGGCTCACTGCTTATGGGGAACGACGTCCAAACGACATCGCGGCTTGAGAAAGTGCCCCCACTTCTTGTCGTGGCCATTGCAGTGGCGTGACAGACGCACGCCGCCGCAATAGCCACCAAGAAGATCTCGACCCGGAGCCGGCTACCTAGCAATTGCTGACCGTGTCATTCACGCCGGGATCGCAATCGTCGTTCCCTCCGCCTCCATTGAGCGTGTCCGGGTCGCCGCCATCGCCCGTACCGATCAGGATGTCGTCCCCCTCCGCTCCGGCCATGTCGTCGTTGCCGAGGCCGCCGCTGAGGAAATCATTGCCCTCGCCACCGTCGAGATCATCCCAGCCGTCAGATCCGAGGATGCCGAGTACGTAGTTGCTTCCCCCGCTCTTCGCGCGATCCCAGCCACCTTGGCCGAAGATTACGTCAGCGCCGCCATTGCCGTTGTTGGTGTCGGCCCCTTCGCCGGCTCGAATGTCGTCGTCGCCACCCTCGCCGTTGACGATGTCGTCGCCTTGACCGCCAGTGACGACGTCGTTCGCTGCCTTGGCTTCGATCTTGGTCCCGGCCATCGGCCGACCAGTAATGTCGTCACGATCCGGCGTTCCGAGGCACAGGTAGCTCTGGCAGACGATCGTGTTGATCCGAAGCGCCTCCCCGACCTCCCGCTTCGTTCCGCCCGCGATCTTGCGACCAGCATCGGAGCGGACCGTAGCGAGGATCGCTTGGCATCCTTCACCGGGGCTCGCTTGGTCCCGGCAGAACGCGGCGACTTCGCTGATCGGCACCGCGCCGTCTTCCATCGTCGCATCGGTTTCTACCGTCGGCAAGACCGCCTGCTTCTTCGCGCCGTCTGCCGTGCCAGCGAGCACGAAGGTGGCGACGGTGGCCATCGCGATCGAAGTCATCAGAACCTTCATGAGCGCCTCCATGCGTTGATGTGTGGCGAAAGTAGCTTGGGGGGGGGCGCGGAAGTCAAGATCTCTGGCCGAATGTCCATTGATCCAAAGGACCTGTAGGGTCCGAGCCGGGTTTCGCGACTTCGGAGGAACGTGACCATGGCCTACTTCGTCACCGGCGCAACCGGCTTCATCGGGCGCAACCTGGTCGAGCTCCTGCTCGAGCGCGAGGGGACGATCTACGTGCTCGTTCGCGAGGGCTCGCAGGGCCGGCTGGCCGAGCTCCGCAACCGCTGGGGGGTCGACGAGGAGCGGGTGGTCGGGATCGTCGGCGACCTCTCGCAGCGCCGCCTCGGGGTCTCCGACGAGGACGTGAAGCGGCTGCGGGGGAAGGTGGATCACCTCTTCCACCTCGCCGCGATCTACGACATGAAGGCGGACGCGGAGTCGCAGCGGGTCGCCAACGTCGAGGGAACGCGGCACATGGTCGAGCTCGCCGAGGCGGTCGAGGCCGGACGGGTCCACATGGTCAGCTCGATCGCCGCCGCCGGCCTCTACCGCGGCACCTGGCGCGAGGACATGTTCGACGAGGCCCAGGATCTCGACACCCATCCCTACTTCCGGACCAAGCACGAGTCGGAGCGGGTCGTCCGCGAGGAGTGCCCGCGGCCGTGGCGGGTCTACCGCCCGGGAATCGTCGTCGGCGACTCCGAGACCGGCGAGATGGACAAGATCGACGGCCCCTACTACTTCTTCAAGCTGATCCGGCGGATCCGCCAGGTCGTGCCGGCGTGGATGCCGGTGCCGGGCGTCGAGGGCCGCGAGATCAACATCGTCCCGGTCGACTTCGTCGTCAGGGCGATGGACCACATCGCCCACCTCGACGGGCTCGACGGCCGCGCCTTCAGCCTCACCGACCCCGACCCGCTCAGCGCCGGCGAGGTGATCGACGTCTTCGCCCGCGCCGCGCACGCGCCGCAGTCGACGCTGCGCGCGCCGGCGGGGGCGACCGAAGCCATGGCGCCGCTGCTCTCGTTCGCCCTCGGCAACGTCCCGCTCGCCGACGCGCTCGCCGATCGCGCCCTCGGGGACTTCGGGATCCCGCGCTCTGTCCTGATGTACCTCAACTACCCGACCCACTTCGACTCGCGCCGCACCCAGGCGGCGCTGGCCGGGACCGGGATCAAGGTGCCGCCGCTGGAGGCCTACGCCGGCAAGCTCTGGGACTACTGGGCCCGCCACCTCGACCCCGACCTCTACCGCGACAACACGCTCGTCGGCGCCGCCCGCGGCCGGGCCGGGATCGTCGGCGGGATCGCCCAGATCCTCGAGCACCAGATCCCCGACGAGCTCGTCCGCTTCGGACGGCGCCTGCAGGGCAACGCCTCGCTCGAGAAGGAGGTCGAGGGCAGGGTGGTGCTCGTCACCGGCGCCTCCTCAGGGATCGGCAAGGCGGCGGCGATGAAGATCGCCGACGCCGGCGGGACCGTCCTGCTCGTCGCGCGGACGCCGGAGAAGCTCGAGGAGACGCGGGACCAGATCGTCGACGGCGGCGGGGTGGCGCACATCCACCGCTGCGACCTCTCCGACGTCGACGACATCGACCGGATGGCCCGGGAGGTCCTCGACCAGCACGGCGCCGTCGATGTGCTGATCAACAACGCGGGACGCTCGATCCGGCGCTCGATCGCGCTCTCCTACGACCGCTTCCACGACTTCGAGCGGACGATGCAGCTCAACTACTTCGGGCCGGTGCGGCTGATCCTGCGGCTGTTGCCGGTGATGCGCCAGCGCCGCTCCGGGCAGATCATCAACGTCAGCTCGATCGGGGTGCAGACGAACATGCCGCGCTTCTCCGCCTACGTCGCCTCGAAGTCGGCGCTCGACGCGTTCTCGCGCTGCATCGCCTCCGAGGTGATCGACGACAAGGTCAACATCACGACGATCCACATGCCGCTCGTGCGGACGCCGATGATCGCGCCGACGAAGATGTACGACCGCTTCCCGACGATCACGCCGGACGAGGCGGCCGACATGCTCTGCGACGCGATCACCTTCAAGCCGAAGCGGATCGCGACGCCGGTCGGGACGCTCGGGCAGATCCTCTACGCGATCAACCCGAAGTCGATGGACTACGTCCTCAACAGCGCCTACCACATGTTCCCGGACTCGACCGCGGCCAAGGGCGGCAAGCCGAAGCAGCCGGGCTCCCGGGCAGAGCACGCGGAGGCGACCGAGGAGCAGGCGTCCAACCGGCAGCTCGCCCTCGCCTACCTGATGCGCGGCGTCCACTGGTAGGGCGCCGCCGCGACCCTCAGCGCCGTCCCGGCTCCGCCGGCGCCAGCCCGGACTCGCCCGGCCCCGGGCCGCCTACGCCGCGAGGTCGTCGTAGCGGCGGCGGCGGCGGCGCGCCTCCGAGATCCCGGACCAGCCCGCGTTGAACGCGAGGGCCCGGGCGAACCTGACGGCCTCCGGCGAGGCCTCGCGGCGGCGACCGTCGATCGCGCTGATCCTGGTCGGCAGGACGGCGTCATCGTGGTCGAACTCGTCATGCAGGTCCATGAGCGCTTGCCAGCGGTCGTTGCTGCTCTCGTGCATGCCTCCACTCCCGTCGACGGGGTCTGCTGCGCGGAACCTACGCCTCGTGGCAGACGTAACGACTGGATCGCCGCGCGGGCCCCGCGCCGACCCCGGAAACTGCGTCGTAATCGCGTCCCGGGCGATCCGCGGGTAGGGTCGCGGCTGATGAGCGGCGGCCGAGGCGCGCGACGTGAACGCAGCCACTGGGGCTGGGGTTGGGCGGGCCGGCAGCCCGACCGTGGCGCGCTGGCGGCGCTGGCGCCGGCGGTCCGCGAGCGGCTCGGCTTCGGCGGCGAGCGGGTCGAAGAGCCGGTGCCGCTGGAGGCGGTCGATCTCGCGCCGCCGCGGGCACGGCCGCCGGCCGCGCTCGGCGGGGTCGTCAGCGCCGATCCCCCGGACCGGATCCGGCACGCGATGGGCCGCGCCTACAGAGACGTCGTCCGCGGGTTTCGCGGCCGCTTCGACCGGACGCCCGACCTCGTCGCCTTCCCGGGCGACGAGGAGGACGTGCGCCGGGTCCTCGAGCTCTGCGCCGACCGCGGCTTCGCAGCGGTCCCGTTCGGCGGCGGCACCAGCGTCGTCGGCGGCGTCGAGCCCCGCGTCGGCCACGGCTACCGCGGCGTCGTCTCGCTCGACCTCGGCGGGCTCAGCGGCGTCGTCGCGGTCGACGAGGTCTCGGGCGCGGCGCTGATCCGGGCCGGGACGCTCGGCCCCGACCTCGAGGACGGACTGCGCCCGCACGGCCTCACGCTGCGCCATTTCCCGCAGTCGTTCGAGCTCTCGACGCTCGGCGGCTGGATCGCGACCAGGGCCGGGGGCCACTTCGCGATGCTTCAGACCCACATCGACGACCTCGTCCTCTCGGCCCGGGCCCTGACCCCGACCGGTCCCTGGGAGAGCCGCCGGCTGCCCGGCTCCGGCGCCGGCCCGAGCCCCGACCGGATGCTGCTCGGCTCCGAGGGCATCCTCGGAGTCATCACCGAGGCCTGGGTCCAGGTCCGCCCGCGGCCGGCGTTCAAGGCGTCGCGGCCGGTGCTGTTCGAGAGCTTCGCCGCCGGCGCCGAGGCCGTCCGCGCGCTCTCCCGGTCGGGCCTGAACCCGTCCAACTGCCGGCTTCTCGACCCGCTCGAGGCGGGGACGACCGGAGCCGGCGCCGGCGATCGCGCCGTGCTCATCATCGGCTTCGAGTCGGCCTTCGCCCCGGTCGACGAGCAGCTTCGGCTCGCGGTCGGGTGCGCCGCCGACCACGGCGGCGAGCCGGAGCCGGATTCCGGGGACGATCGGCCCGCCTCCGCGGCGGAGAGCTGGCGCTCGGCCTTCCTCGGCGCCCCCTACCTCCGCGACAGCCTGGTCGCGCTCGGGGTCCTCAGCGAGACGTTCGAGACCGCGATCACCTGGGACCGCTTCGGCGAGTTCCACGCCCGGGTGACCGAGGCAGCGCGGCGCGCGGTCGCCGAGGCGTGCGACGGGCCCGCCGAGGGCCCGGGGTCGCCGCGGGTGACGTGCCGTTTCACCCACGTCTATCCGACCGGCCCGGCCCCCTACTACACGGTCCTGGCGCCGGCCCGCCGCGGGTCCGAGGTCGAGCAGTGGGACGAGATCAAGGCCGCGGTCTCGGAGGCGATCATCTCGGCCGGCGGCACGATCACCCACCACCACGCGGTCGGGCGCGACCACCGTCCCTGGTATGAGCTGCAGCGGCCGGACCGCTTCGCGGCGGCGCTCGCCGGGGCGAAGGCGGCGGTCGATCCGGCCGCGATCATGAACCCGGGCGTCCTGATCGACCCCGCCGCGCCGCCGGTGTAGGTTTCTGCGGCCCGACCACCCTCCGGAGGAGCAGAGAAGTGGACCTGACGCTGACCGAGTCGGAAGCGGCCTTCCGCGACGAGGTCCGCGCCTGGCTCGAGGCGAACCATCCCGGCCCCGAGCCGCACGGCGACGAGGCCGTGTTCGCGTTCCGCCGCGATTGGCAGCGGCGGATGCACGAGGCCGGCTGGGCCGGGATCTCGTGGCCGCGGGAGTTCGGCGGTCGCGGGGCGACGCTGATCGAGCAGGCGATCTTCTCGGACGAGATGGCGCGGGCCGACGCGCCGGCGCCGGCGAACGTGCTCGGCCTCGTGATGGGCGGCCCGGTGATCATGGCCCACGGCACCGACGAGCAGAAGGAGCGCTGGCTGGAGCCGATCCTCAGCGCCGAGGAGATCTGGTGCCAGGGGTTCTCCGAGCCCGAGTCGGGCTCCGACCTCGCCTCGCTGAAGACCCGGGCAGTCAGGGCCGACGGCGGCTGGCGGGTGAGCGGCCAGAAGGTCTGGACGACGTTCGCGCACGAGTCGAAGTGGTGCATGCTCGTTGCCCGCTCCGACCCCGAGGCGCCGAAGCACAAGGGGCTGACCTACTTCATCTGCGACATGGAGCAGGACGCCGTCGAGGTCCGGCCGCTCGCCCAGATCACCGGCGAGGCCGAGTTCAACGAGGTCTTCTTCGAGGACGCGTTCATCCCCGACGAGAACCTCGTCGGCGGTGAGGGCAACGGCTGGATGGTCGCGATCACGACGCTGATGAACGAGCGCGCCGGCCTCGGCGGCGGCGCCGCGGTCTCCGTCTCGCGCGACCTCGCCGACCTGATCTCGCTGATCAACGAGCGGGGCCGGGGCGAGGACCCGGTGATCCGCGCCCGGGTCGCGGACCTGCTGATCGGCTGCGAGGCGCTGCGGCTCGGCGCGATGCGGGCGATGACCGCGCAGATGAAGACCGGAACCCCCGGGCCGGAGGGGTCGATCGGCAAGTGGCAGTGGGCGACGCTGAACCAGTCGCTGACCGAGCTCGCCTGCGACGTCCTCGGTCCCGAGGGCCTCGAGCGCGGCGCGCCGTGGCCCTACCGGATGCTGCGCAGCCGCGCCAACTCGATCGAGGGCGGCACGACCGAGGTGATGAAGAACATCGTCGCCGAGCGGGTGCTCGGCCTGCCGCGGCTCAGGTAGGAGGAGACGGGGATGCGCTTCGACTTCGACGACGAGCAGGCCGAGATCAAGGAGACGGCCCGGCAGCTCCTCGCCGCCCGCTTCACCCCCGAGAAGGTCCGGGCGCTGGCCGAGGCCGGCGGCTATGAGGACGGGCTGTGGACCGAGGTCTCCGAGCTCGGCTGGCCCGGGATCGCGATCGCCACCGAGCACGGCGGCCAGGGGCTCGGGATGGTCGAGCTCGCAGTCCTCTGCGAGGAGCTCGGCTACGCGTGCGCGCCGTTGCCCTTCCTCGCCAACGCCTGCGCCGGCCTGGTGATCGAGGGGGCGGGGTCGGAGGAGCAGAAGGGCCGGTGGCTGGCCGGGATCGCCTCGGGCGAGGCTCGCGGGGCCTTCGGCGACCACGAGGTGCTGATCGACGCCGCCGGCGCCGCCTGCGCCGTCGTCCGCGCGGCTGACGGCGGGGTCCGGATCGCCGACCTCGCGGGGGTCGAGCCCGAGGCGCTGGAGCTGATCGACGCGACCCGTGGCTACTCGGCGCCGCTGGAGGCCGGGGTCGGGGAGGCCGCGCCCGGAGACGGCGGGCCGGCGACCGACCGGGTCCTCGTCGCCGTCGCGGCCGAGCTCGTCGGGATCGGGCAGCGGGCGCTCGACATGGCGGTGGGCTACGCGAAGGAGCGGGAGCAGTTCGGACGCCCGATCGGCGCCTATCAGGGGGTCTCGCACGCCTGCGCGAGGATGCTCTACGACGTCGAGGAGGCGCGCTCGCTGGCGTACGCCGCAGCCTGGGCGGCCGACGCGGCGCCGGACGCGCTGCCGCTCGCTGCGGCGATGGCGAAGGCGCGGGCGTCGGAGGCGGCCTGGGAGGCTTGCAAGGCGTCGATCCAGGTCCACGGCGGCGTCGGCTTCACCTGGGAGCACGACCTCCACTTCCTGCTCAAGCGGGCGCGCGCCGACGCGCAGCTCTTCGGCGCCGCCCGAGAGCACAAGGAGCGGGTCGCGGCGCTCTCGGGGCTCGGCTGAGCCGCGCCACGGCCGCCGGGGCGGTCGGCGGGAATCAGTCGGCGATCACGTCGAGGTCGGACGCGAGCCGCGCCCGGCCCTCGATCCGGTACTCGACGTCGACGACCTCGTGCCGCTGGTAGCTGCCGACGAGGCCGAGGCCGAGGACGATCTTGCGGACGGCTCCGAGCTCGCGGAGGTCCTCCTTGAAGATCGGCTCGCGGAAGACGATGAGATCGTCGGCGAGCTCGTAGTCGGTGCCCTCGAGCTGCTCGGTGCCGTTGATGAAGACGGCGATCGGCGGCTCGGCCCCCCGCGGCAGCCGGACCCGGCGGCCGACCGGCTTGCCGCCGCGCTCGGAGAGGCCGTGGCCGCGTCCGCTGCCGGCGCTCACAGGGCCTCCCCGGCGAGCGCCCGCTCGACCGCCTCGTAGGGGCTTTCGCCACCGGTCTCGAGCTCCTTGCGGAAGACGCCCCCGCGGTAGGGCACGAGGGTGCCGTCGCCCATCACGTCGATGCCGGCGTCCCGGCCGCGGAGCGGGCCCCCGGTCGAGACCTCGAGCCGCGCCTCGACCCGGTCGGCGGGCTCGTAGGTGCGGAACATCGACACCTCCTCCAGCCCGCCCTCGGCCCGGATCGACTCCGCGTGCGACCGCAGCGCCGCGATCGCCTCGCCGAGGTCCTCGTGCTTCTCCCGCGACACCCTCGGCCCGTGCCTGATCGTGAGCCTGAACACGGTGCCGAGGCTACCGCCGGGAGGCGTCCGGCGGCCGGCCCCGGTCGCTGCGTACGCTTGCGGCGCGATGTCCGCGGTCCCACTCGCCGAGCTGACCACGCTCCGCCTCGGCGGCCCGGCCCGGCGCCTCGTCGAGGCCGGAAGCGGCGCCGACCTGATCGCCGCGGTCAGCGCCGCCGACCGCGGCGGCGAGCCGCTTTTGCTCGTCGCCGGGGGCTCCAACCTCGTGGTCGCCGACGCCGGGTTCGACGGCGTCGCCGTGCGCGTCCGCACCCGGGGGGTCGAGGCGGCCCGCGCCGGCGATCGCGTCCGGCTCACGGTCGCCGCCGGGGAGCCCTGGGACGAGCTGGTCGCCCGCTGCGTCGCCGACGGGCTGGCGGGGATCGAGTGCCTGTCGGGGATCCCGGGCTCGGCCGGGGCGACCCCGGTCCAGAACGTGGGCGCCTACGGGCAGGAGGTCGCGCGGGCCCTCGTCTCGGTCCGGGCCTACGACCGCGAGGCGGGGGAGACGGTCGTCCTCGACCGCGGGCGGTGCGGCTTCGGCTACCGCTCGAGCGCCTTCAGGGGCTCGGCCAGGTTCGTGATCCTCGAGCTGACGCTGGAGCTCGAGGCGACGTCGACGGCGCGACCGGTCGCCTACGCGCAGCTCGCCGCCGAGCTCGGAGTCGAGGCCGGGGCGCGCCCGCCGCTCGGCGCGGTCCGCGAGGCGGTCCTCGCCCTCCGCCGCGCCAAGGGCATGGTGGTCGATCCCGCCGACCCCGATTCGGTCAGCGCCGGGTCGTTCTTCACCAACCCGATCCTCGACGCCGCGGCCTTCGCCGAGCTCGAGCGCCGCGCGGCCGCCCGGCTCGGCGCCGGGAACCGGCCGCCGGCCTGGCCGGCTCCGGGCGGCGCGGTGAAGACATCGGCGGCCTGGCTGATCGAGCGGGCCGGCTTCGGACGCGGGTACGGGGCCGGAGCCGTCGGCGTCTCCGCCAAGCACACGCTCGCCCTCGTCAATCGCGGCGGCGGCACGACCACCGAGCTGCTCGAGCTGGCGCGGGAGCTTCGCGACGGGGTCCGAGCCGCCTTCGGCGTCACCCTCGCGGTCGAGCCGACCCTGGTCGGCGTCGCGCTCTGAGCGGCGCCGGTCCGGGCGGGCGTGGATTTTACCCACGGCGAGTGTTATAAATCAGTCCGTCCGACGAGTCGCCACTACGCCCAGGAGGCACCGAGATGACCGATCAGACCGACGCAGAGCTCGACGTCCGCAGCGAGCCGCCGCCCCGCCGCCACGAGCTGATCTTCGACACCTGGGGGCGGCTGCAGCCGGGCGCCGCGTTCGTGCTCGTCAACGATCACGATCCGAAGCCGCTCTACTACCAGTTCGAGGCCGAGCACGGCGGCGCATTCAGCTGGGAGTACCTGGAGGAGGGGCCCGAGGTCTGGCGCGTCCGGATCGGCCGCAGCGAGGCAACCGCGGCATGAGGGCACCGGCGCCGGCCGCAGGGGTCGGGGCCGCGGCGGCCGCCGGGCCGCCGGATCCGATCGACGTCCTCGCCGCCGCACCCGGTCCGGAGGCGATCCGCGAGCTCCTGCACGCCGTGATCGACCCCGAGATCGGCATCGACATCGTCGAGCTCGGCCTGCTGCGCGAGGTCGAGGTGGACGGCGCCGCCGCCCGCGTGCTGTTCACCGTGACGACGCCGGCCTGCCCGCTCTCGAGCTACATCGAGGATGAGATCCGCGCCTGCCTCTGGGGCCTGCCGGGGCTGACCGAGATCAACGTCGAGCTCACCCACGATCCCCCCTGGCACCCGGAGCAGATGAGCGACCTCGCCCGCGAGGAGCTCGGGTGGCCGAGCTGAGCGAGGCGGGGCCGTCCGCGTCGGCCGCGTCCGGCTTCGGCGCCCTCGCCGCCGCCGACATCGGCGCTGCGACCGCCGTCGCCCCGGCCCGGGGGCGGGCCCCGTCGAGGCTCGCGCGCCGCCTGCCGCTGCTCGCGCTGGCGCTGGTGGCGCTGCTGGCGGGCCTGTGGGCGGGCCTGCTGCGGCTCGGGCTCGACCTGCCGGAGCTGCGGCCGGCGCTGGCGGGCCTGCACGGCCCGCTGCTCGTGCTCGGGTTCCTGGGCACCCAGATCGGCCTCGAGCGCGCCGTCGCGCTGCGCCGCCGTTGGCCCTACCTCGCGCCGGCCGCGGCCGGCGCCGGGTCGCTGTGGCTGCTTCTCGGTCTGCCGCTCGCCGCCGGCCAGGTCCTGCTCGCCGCCGCCGGGCTCGCGCTGACCGCGGTCTCGGTGTCGATCCATCGCCTGGCGCCGGATCTGCACAACGCCGTCATGGGGCTCGGCGCCGTCGCCTGGCTGGCCGGCGCGGTCGCCTGGCTGGCCGGCGAGCAGATCAGCCGGGTGATGCCGCTTCTCGCGGCATTCCTGGTCCTGACGATCGTCGGCGAGCGGCTCGAGCTCTCACGCCTGCGTCGCCCGCCGGCGAGCGCGCGCCTGCTCCTCCTCGGGCCCGTTCTCGCCTTCGCCGCCGGCGCCCTCCTCGTCCTGGCCGACCCCGCCGCCGGGGTCAGGCTCGCCGGCGCCGGCCTGCTCGGGCAGGCGCTCTGGCTGGCCCGCTACGACGTCGCGCGTCGCACGATCCGGGTCCCGGGTGCGACGAGGTACATGGCGGTTGCGCTCCTCTGCGGCTACGCGTGGCTCGCCGTCGCCGGCATCGTCTGGATCATCCGGGGCGACCTGCTCGGCGCCGGGTTCGCCTACGACGCGATGGTCCACGCGATCTTCATCGGCTTCGTCTTCTCGATGGTCTTCGCGCATGCGCCGGTGATCGTCCCGGCGGTCCTCGGCGTCGCGCTTCCCTACCGTCCGAGCTTCTACGCGCCGCTGGCGCTGCTTCACGCCGGCCTCCTGCTGCGGCTGGCCGGGGGCGCGCTCGGCAGCGTCGAGGCCTGGCGCTGGGGCGGCGTCGCCGGCGAGGTCGCGATCGTCGCCTTCCTCGCCCTCGCCGCGGCCTCCGCCCTCCGGGCCCGGCGATCGAGCCCGGCGTCGCGCGGGCCGGCGGGCCCGGAGCCCGCCTAGGCCCCGCGGCGTGCCCGCACCGGCCGCCGCGCGGGCGGGCCGGTGATCTTCTCCGGGCCCTCGCGGTCGGCGACGTCGACGTAGGTGCGGTCGCGCTCGCCGGTGTAGATCTGCCGCGGCCGCGCGATCCGCTGCTCGGAATCGCCGTGCATCTCCATCCACTGCGCGATCCAGCCGGAGGTCCGCGGGATCGCGAAGATCACCGTGAACATCTCGCTCGGGATCCCGAGCGCCTCGTAGATCAGCCCCGAGTAGTAGTCGACGTTCGGGTAGAGCCTGCGCGACGTGAAGTACTCGTCCTCGAGGGCGCGCTTCTCGAGCTCGGTGGCGATGTCGAGCAGCGGGTTGTCGCCGGTCAGCGCCAGGACCTCGTCGACGTGCTTTTTGATGATCCGCGCCCGCGGGTCGTAGTTCTTGTAGACGCGGTGGCCGAAGCCCATCAGCTTCTCCTCCCGGCTCTTCACGCCCTCGAGGAAGTCGGGGACGTTCTCGACCTTCTCGATCCGGCGCAGCATCCGCAGCACCGCCTCGTTGGCACCGCCGTGGAGGGGTCCGTAGAGCGCCGCCACGCCCGCCGCCACGGCCGAGTACGGGTCGACCTGCGAGGAGCCGACCGCGCGGACCGCGGCCGTCGAGCAGTTCTGCTCGTGGTCGGCGTGGAGGATGAAGAGGACGTCGAGCGCCTTCGCGAGCCGCTCGTCCGGCGCGTACTTGATCTCGGTCATCCGCCGCATCATCGCCAGGAAGTTGGCGGCGTAGCCGAGGTCGTTGTCCGGGTAGACGTAAGGGAGCCCGAGGCTGTGGCGGTAGGAGAAGGCGGCGAGGGTCGGCATCTTGGCGATCAGCCGGATCGCCGCCATGTAGCGCTCCTCCTCGTCTTCGATCTGCTTGCCGTCGGGATAGAAGGTCGACATCGCGCCGACTCCGGCGAGGAGGATGCCCATCGGGTGGGCGTCGTGGCGGAAGCCGCGGTAGAAGGCCTTCATGTCCTCGTGGACGAAGGTGTGGTGGGTGACGTCGTAGACCCAGCGCTCGAGCTGCGGGCCGGTCGGCAGCTCGCCGAAGACCAGCAGGTAGGCGACCTCGAGATAGCTGGACTTCTCGCACAGCTCCTCGATCGGGTAGCCGCGATGCTGGAGGACCCCCGCCTCACCGTCGATGTAGGTGATCGCCGACCGGCACGAGGCCGTGTTCGTGTAGCCGGGGTCGTAGACCATCAGGCCGAAGTCGTCCTCCTCGACCTTGATCTGGCGCAGGTCCAGGCCGCGGACCGTCTCGTCGGTGACGTCGATCTCGTAGGACTTGCCGGTGCGGTTGTCGGTGATGGTGAGGGTGTCTGCCACTAGTCCTCTCCTCGCTCGATCTCCAGTTCTCGGGGCCTAGTATCCCAGCAACCCGCGCTCGCCCCGCTCGATCGGGGTCGACGCCGGCTCCGCCGCCGCCGCGCCGCGGTCGCGGGCGGCGTCGGAGCCGTGGCGGCGGACGAGGTAGCGGGCCCGCAGCAGCCCCGCGTCGTGCTCGTCGTCGCGGTCGCCGCGGGCTGCCCGAACGCGATGGGACTCCGGCCTGCGCGACACGGCACCGTGCCGTCCGCGATCCCGGCGGTGTCCGCTCAGAAGTGCGTCAGGTCCTTGAAGGCGGCGACGCGGGCGTCGATCTCGTCGCGATCGAGGCGGCGGACCCGGTCGGTGCCGAAGTCCTCGACGTTGAACGAGGCCATCGCCGAGCCGCGGACCATCGCCTGGCGGAGCTCGTCGTTGCTGGGGCTGTGGGCGCCGGCGCCGTCGAGGAAGCCGAGGAACCCGCCGGCGAAGGAGTCGCCGGCGCCGGTCGGGTCGCGGACCTCGGCGATCGGCAGCGCCGGCATCGCGAACGTGTCGTCGCCGGTGAACAGGGCGGCGCCGTACTCGCCGCGCTTGGCGACGACGATCGAGGGCCCGAGCGCCATGATCGCGCGGGCGGCGACGACGAGGTTCGGCTCGGCGGTCAGCATCCTCAGCTCGGCGTCGTTGAGGAGCACGCAGTCGATCTCGGAGATCACCGCCAGCAGCGCGTCCTTCGCCGTCTCGATCCAGAGGTTCATCGAGTCGAGCGCGACGAACCTCGCGCCACGCGCCTCGGCCCGGACCTGCCGCTGCAGCTCGGGCTGGATGTTGCCGAGGAAGAGCATCTCGGCGTCGCGGTTGTCGTCGCAGAGCTTCGGGACGAAGTCGGCGAAGACGTTGAGCCGCGTGTCGTCGGTGTGGGCGACGTTCATGTCGTGGTCGTAGTGGCCGCGCCAGAAGAAGGTGCTGCCGCCCTCGACCCGCTCGATGTCGGCGGTCGAGACGCCGTGCGCCTCGAGCACGCCGATCTCCTCGGGCCCGAAGTCCTCGCCGACCGGTCCGACGACGCGGACGTCGGTGAAGAAGCTGGCGGCGAGCGCGAAATGGCTCGCCGAGCCGCCGAGCATGCGCTCGCGCTCACCGAACGGCGTCCGCACGGCGTCGAAGGCGATCGATCCGACGACGGTCAGGGCCACGGCCGCGGGACTCTACCCGTCGAGCGGCCCCGCGGGCGCCGCAGCCGCATACCCTTGCGGGGTGGGATGGAGGCGGTTGGCCACGTGCATCGCCGCAGCCGCGCTCGCGGGGCCGGCGGCCGCGCCGGCCGCGCAGCCGCGCCTGGTCCCCGCCCCGCGCGTCGACTTCCTGACGAAGCGGCTCTACGACATCGGGGTCGCCGACCCCGACCGAGACGGCCGCCAGGACATCTTCACGACCAACCACAAGTTCCGCTCGGTCTTCCTCCGCAACCACGGCGGCCGGTTCGAGAACGCGATCAACGAGGTCGGCCTGGGCCCCGACAGCCGCTTCCCCGGCCTCGACCTGATGCGGCCGCCCGCCGACACCTCCGCCCCCGGCGTCTACGTCTGGCCCAGCGACGAGCCCGGGGACGCCGGCAGGCTCCACGTGGCATCGACCGGCATCACCGTCGGCGGTCGGGTCCGGCTGATGACCCGGAAGCTCGCGGTCCGCTCGCAGCGGTCGGCGTCGGCGATGCTCGGGCGCGACGAGAACGGCCGCCCCTACGCCGATTTCACGATCGCCCCCGGCGGCGAGGTCGTCGTCGCGTCGAACGGGCTCGCCGACCTGCCGATCCAGTTCGAGCTCGACGAGTCGGGGCCGGGCGCCGTCACCGGCGATGAGATCCACGTCGGCTCCGAGGGCGTCTCGCCCGAGTCGCCGCTGTTTCAGATCATGCTCCGCGATCGCCACGGGATCGCCTTCGCCGACGTCGCCGGAAACCGCGAGCAGGACGCGTTCGTCGTCACCGGCGGGCTCGGGGGCGGGATCGCCTCGCCGCTGTTCCTCGGCGCCGTCCGCGACCAGCTCCTCGTCGCCGGCGCCGGCCCGGGCGGCGGCTACGGGGACGAGATCGTCGCCAGCGGCGTCGTCAAGGGGAGATGCCGGGGGCGGTCGGTCTCCTACGCGGACGCCGACGGCCGCGGCAACCTCGATCTGCTGACCACCTGCGAGGGGGGTCCGCCGCAGATGTACGCGCAGACGCTGCGCGGCGGCTTCGTCGGGGTCGTGGGGCCGCCGGTCGTCGGCCGCGCCTTCCGCTGGGCCCCCCTCGGCGGCGGGCGCCCGACGCTGCTCGCATCGACGCGGCGCGGGCTCGAGTCCTGGAAGCTCGATCGCGGCGGCTGGGATCGGGTCGCGACCCTCCGCTCCGTCCGCGAGGTCGAGCAGATCGCGCTCGGCGACTTCGACAACTCGGGGGCGCTCGACGCCGTCGTCACCGGGGCCGACGGCCTCACCCTGCTCGGCAACCGCGGCGGGCGCCTGCGGCCGGTCCGATCGCGGCTCGGGCTGCCCGGCGATGCCGCCGCCGCCTCGTTCGTCGACTACGACAACGACGGACGCCTCGACGTCAGCCTCGCGCCGCAGGGGATCTACCGCTGGGACCGCCGTCGCGACCGCTTCCGCCGCACCGGCGCGCTGACGATGCGGCGCACCGGCTACGCGATCGTCCAGTGGATGGACTACGACAACGACGGCCGCCGCGATCCGCTGATCGCGGCCTCGGCGCGGGAGTTCTCGCCGAGCGCGCACGTGATCCGCAAGCGCAACGTGACGCGGGCCGGGCACTGGCTCGAGATCGACCTGACGGGCTCATCTCGCAACCGCGAGGCGATCGGGGCGAGCGTCCGCGCCCGGCTCGGACGCGGACGAGCGGTGACCCAGTGGGTCGGCCAGAACGACGACTCACGCCACTCCCAGGGCCATTACCGCCTCTACTTCGGGCTCGGCGGCAAGCGGGTCGTCAGACGCCTGATCGTGCGCTGGCCGGGCGGCGGCGAGACCCGGCTGCGCCGCGTCCGCGGCGACCGGATCCTGCGGATCTCCCGGGCCGGGCGGCGGATCGTGCCGCCGCGGGCGGGCCGGTCCGCCGCCCGCTGAGGCGGACGCCGGGGGCGGGGCCGCCGGCGCCGCCATCGGGGCGTGACCCGCCCGCGGCCGCGACTCGTCAAACTGCAGCGCCGATGCGCGCCGTCCAGATCCAGGAGTTCGGGGGCCCCGAGGTGCTCGAGCTGGTCGAGCTCCCCGAGCCCGAGGCCGGGCCGGACGAGGTCGTCGTCGAGGTCGCCCGCGCCGGCATGAACTTCGCCGACACCCACCAGCGCGAGAACGACTACCTCGCGAAAGCCGAGTTGCCCCTGGTCCCCGGCGGCGAGATCGCCGGCCGCACCGGCGACGGCCGCCGCGTCGCCGCGATGCTCGCCAACGGCGGTTACGCCGAGCGGGCGGCGGTGCCGCGGGCGGCGCTGGTCCCGATCCCCGACGAGGTCTCCGACGACCAGGCCGCGGGCGTGCTCCTGCAGGGGCTCACGGCGTGGGCGCTGCTCAACGTCAGCGCCGGGCTGCGGCGCGGCGAGAGCATCGTCGTCGGTGCCGCCGCCGGCGGCACCGGCACCCTCGCCGTCCAGCTGGCGAAGCGGGCCGGTGCCGGCCGCGTCATCGCCCTCGCCTCGACCGCCGAGAAGCGGTCGCTCGCCGAGCGGCTCGGCGCCGATGCGACGGTCGACTCGCGGGCCGGGGACCTCGGGGAGGCGATCCTCGCCGCCAACGACGGAGAGCAGGTCGACGTCGTCCTCGAGATGTCGGGCGGCGCGGCCTTCGACGCCTGCCTGTCGGCGCTGGCGCCGTTCGGGCGCCTCGTCAGCTTCGGGATCGCCTCGCGCGAGCCGAACCAGGTGATGTCGCAGAAGCTGATGCGGACGAGCCGCGCCGTCGTCGGGTTCTGGCTCGTCCACCTGCTGCGCCGGCCGGACCTGCTCGGGCAGGGCATCACCGAGCTGCTCGAGGCGGTCGCATCGGGCAAGCTCGAGGTCGTGATCGGCCGCACCTACGCGCTCTCGGAGGTCGCCGATGCCCACCGCGCCCTCCAGGGCCGCGCGACCCACGGCAAGCTCCTGCTGGACCCGTCGCGGTGACCGCCTTCCGCGACCTCGGCCTCGCCGGGGGCATCGTCACGGCGCTCGACGAGCTCGGCTACGAGGAGCCCTCGCCGATCCAGGAGAGGGCGATCCCGGAGCTGCTCGCCGGCCACGACGTGATCGGCCAGGCGCAGACCGGCACCGGCAAGACGGCCGCCTTCGGGCTGCCGCTCCTGCAGTACCTCGATCCCGGCAGCGACGAGACCCAGGCGATCGTGCTGACGCCGACCCGGGAGCTCTGCATCCAGGTGACCCAGGCCCTGCGCTCCTACGCCGAGCACCTCGACGTCAACGTCGTCGCCGTCTTCGGCGGCACATCCGTCCGCGACCAGGCGGCTCGCGTCCGCTCCGGTGCCCACGTCGTCGTCGCCACGGTCGGCCGGATGATGGACCTGATCTCGCGCGGGGCGCTCGTTCTCACCGGCGCCCGCTACGTCGTCCTCGACGAAGCCGACGAGATGCTCGATCTCGGCTTCATCGAGGACGTCGAGCGGATCCTGCGGATGTGCCCGAACGGGCGTCAGACGATGCTCTTCAGCGCGACGATGCCGCCGCCGATCGCCCGTCTCGCCGAGCGCTACATGTACGACCCGGTGACGATCTCGATCACGCCGAAGAAGCTGACGGTGGACGCGATCGAGCAGGCGTTCGTCGAGGTCGAGCCGAAGCGCAAGACCGACCGCCTCGTCGAGGTGCTTCGCGCCGAGGAGCCCGAGCAGGCGATCGTCTTCTGCCGGACCAAGATCGGGACCGCGCGCCTCGATCGGGCGCTGCGCGACCGCGGGCTCCGCTCGAAGGCCCTGCACGGCGACATGAGCCAGGGCCAGCGCGACGGCGTGATGATCTCGTTCAAGGAGCACAAGTCGCCGCTGCTGGTCGCAACCGACGTCGCCGCCCGCGGGCTCGACATCGACCACGTGACCCACGTCATCAACTACGACCTCCCGAACAACAGCGAGATCTACGTGCACCGGATCGGCCGCACCGGCCGCGTCGGCCGCACCGGGCGGGCGATCACGTTCGTGACCCCGAAGGAGCGCGGCGAGATCGAGCGGATCGAGCGGGAGGTCAGGACCTCGATCGGCGAGTGGGAGCCGCCGGAGGAGCGCCTCGACCACGCGCCGCGCCCGAAGCGCCGCCACGAGCGTCGCGGCCCGGGCGGGCCCGGGGTCGCCGGGGAGGCCCCCGCGGAGGCCGGGCCGGAGCCGCCGCGGCCACCCGGCGACGGCCACGTGAAGCTCTTCATCAACCGCGGCTCGCGCAGCGGCATCGACGAGGACGACGTTCGCTGGGCGTTGCGCGAGGGCGCCGTCATCCCCGCCGACTCGATCCACGACGTGCGGGTGCTCGAGCGGTTCACGTTCGTCGACCTCGACGACCAGCAGGCGGAGAAGGCGCTCGACCGGCTCGACGGCACGAAGCTCAGGGGCAAGCAGATCCGGCTCGAGTACGCGAACCGGTAGGAGCCCGTGGGGGTCGCGAGGAGCCGTCCCGCGCCCGTCGTGCTGCTGGCCGCCGCCCTCGCGGCGGCGCTGAGCGGCGTCTACCTGGCCTGGCAGCCGCAGCCGCTCGACCTCTCGGCCCAGGTGTTCCGGGCCGACCTCTGGGCCGAGCACGGCTGGGTCATCTACAACGACGCCTGGTACGGGGGCCACACGATCCCCGGCTACAGCCTCCTCTATCCGCCGCTCGGAGCGTGGATCGGGCCGGAGTTGCTCGGGGCGTTCTGTGCGGTGGTCGCCGCCCTCGCCTTCGGCGCGATCGCCGTTCGCGCCTACGGCGAGCGGGCCTGGCTCGGCGCCGTCTGGTTCGGCCTCGGCGCGACCGTCTCCCTGTACGGAGGCAGGACGACCTTCGGCCTCGGGCTCGCGCTCGGCCTGCTCGCGCTGCTGGCCCTGCAGCGCCGCCGCCCCGGTCGGGCGGCCCTCGCCGCCGCCGCCGCCGGCCTGGCGAGCCCGGTCGCCGGCCTGTTCACGGCCCTCGCCGCGGCCGCGGTGCTCGTCGCTTCGCGGCTGCAGCCGGTCGCAACCGCGGCGGCCCGGCGGCGCGAGCGGGCCGCCCTCGCCGCCCTTGCCGCCGCCGTCATCGCGACCGCGGCCCTCGCCGCCGCCTTCCCGACCCCCGGCCATCAGCCGTTCACCGCCGACACGTTCGTGTGGGTGCCGCTCGCCTGCGCGGTCTGCTTCGCGGTGCTGCCGGTCGGGGAGACGACGCTGCGGGTCGGGATCGTCCTCTACGCGATCGTCGCGATCGTTGCGTTCGCCGTGGCGACGCCGCTCGGCAGCAACGTGATCAGGCTCGGCGCGATCTTCGCCGGCCCGGTGATGGCGCTGGCCCTCTACCGGCGCCGCCCCGTCGCCCTCCTCCTGCTCGCCGCTCCGCTGCTCTGGTGGCAGTGGTCGGCGACGATCCGCGACCTCGCCGCCGCGGCCGGAGACCCCGCCGTCGAGGCCGCCTACTACGAGCCCCTGGTCGCCGAGCTCGAAGCGCGTGAAGGCGGCGGGCCGATCCGGATCGAGATCCCGCCGACGAGGAGCCGCTGGGAGTCGGTCTACGTGGCCGAGCGGGTCCCGATCGCGCGCGGATGGCTGCGGCAGATGGAGTCGGACGACCTGCATCGCTTCACCGGCGGCCGGCTCACCCCGACCTCCTACGCGAGCTGGCTGCGCTCCGAGGGCGTCGACTACGTGGCGCTTCCCGACGCCGAGCTCGACTTCCTCGCCGAGGACGAGGCGGCGCTGCTGGCCGCCGGCGGGCTCGATTTCCTCCGGCCCGTCTGGTCGAACGAGCACTGGCGGCTGTGGGAGGTCGAGCCCGGCGACCGCCAGTCGATCCGCCCCGACGCCGTCGCCCCCGACGGCTATGACGTCTCCGTTCCCGGTCCCGGCAGCTACCTGATCCGGATGCGCTGGTCCCCGTACCTCCGAATCGTCTCCGGCCGGGGCTGCCTGCAGGAGCGGGGCCGGGAGTCGACGCTGCTGACGGTCCCGGCCGGCGCCGGTGCCGAGCGGGTCGAGGTGCGGGCCTCGTTCACGCTCGCCGGCCTGCTGCGCCGCGAGCCCGCCTGCGCCGACCCCGGCTAGTCAAGCCGACGGGAAGATCCGGGCTTCGCCCGTCCGCTTCCGCCGGACCGTCGCCGGGGCCGGGGCGGCGCCGGGGCCGCCGCACCCCTCACGGGGCCCTCGGAGCCGCCGCGCCCCGGCGGGGGCTCGAGGCGCAGTCCCAGCAGGCGCTCGAGGCCGGCGATCGTCGTGGCCGGGTCGCGGTGGAGGATCGCGGCCATGCCGACGGCCTCGGCGCCGGCGACGTTCTCGCGCAGGTCGTCGACGAAGACGCAGCGGTCGGCCGGGACGCCGATCCGCTCGGCGCCGAGCAGGTAGATCTCCGGCTGCGGCTTGTGCAGGCCGACGTCGCCGGAGATCACGGTCGCGTCGAACCGGTCGAGCGGCGCCCGGTCGTAGATCCCCATCCCCCACGAGTTCGTGATCAGCCCGGTCCGGATGCCGGCGGCCCGTGCCGATCCGACGGCGTCGATCATCCGCCGCTCGGGGCGGAGGCCGCCGAACAGGCGCTCGATCAGCCCCTCGGGCTCGACCCCGAGCATCTCCGCGAAGTCGCGCTCGAAGACGTGGTCGGCTACGGCGCCGCGCTCGAGCGAGCGCAGCAGCGCCAGCGCCTCGCCGTCACCGCGGAACAGCTCGAGAACGGTCCCGCGCTCGAGCCCCTCGCGGTCGCAGAAGCGGTCGAAGCTCGCCCAGATGTTGGTCGTCAGCACCCCGCCGAAATCGACCAGGAGCCCCCGCGGTTCCCGCTCGGCCATGTCGGGACTCATATCAGCAGGGCTCGGCAATAGGGTGCGGAGCCATGGCCGCGGAGGCGGAGATCGAGGGGATCGACGGCGCTCGCGTCGGCGCCTGGCTCGAGGCGAACGTCGCCGGCGCGACCCCGCCGTTCGGCTACGAGCGGATCGCCGGCGGGCGCTCGAACCTGACCTACGCCGTCACCGATGCCGGCGGGGGCAAGTGGGCCCTGCGGCGGCCGCCGCTCGGCAAGGCGCTCGGCTCCGCGCACGACATGGGCCGCGAGCACCGGGTCGTCTCCGCGCTCGGGCCGACCCCGGTCCCGGTCGCGCCGATCGCCGGCTACTGCCCCGACGAGGCCGTCAACGGCGCCCCGTTCTACGTGATGGAGTTCGTCGAGGGGCCGATCCTGCGGCTGCGCGGCGACGCGGAGGCGTTCGACGAGGCCGGGCGCGGTGCGGTCGGCGAGCGGGTCGTCGACACCCTGGTCGAGATCCACGCCCTCTCCCCCGACGGGGTCGGGCTCGGCGATCTCGGCCGCAAGGAGGACTACGTCGCCCGTCAGCTCAACCGCTGGAGCCGCCAGTGGGTCGGCTCGAAGACGCGCGAGGTCCCGCTCGTCGACGCGGTCGGCGAGCGGCTCGCGGCGCGGATCCCCGAGCAGGGACCGGCCACCCTCGTCCACGGCGACTACCGGCTCGACAACATGATCCTCACCGCGGCCGGCGAGGTAGCGGCCGTCGTCGACTGGGAGCTCTGCACGCTCGGCGACCCGCTCGCCGACGTCGGCCTGCTGCTCGTCTACTGGGCCGAGGAGGGCGACTCGCTCCTACCCCTGTTCGAGCCGGCGACGATGGCGCCCGGCTTCCCCTCCCGGGCCGAGGTCCGCGACCGCTACGCCGAGCGCTCCGGCCGCGACCTGGCCGCGATCGACTTCTTCGTCGCGCTCGGCTACTGGAAGCTGGCGATCATCCTCGAGGGGGTCTTCTCGCGCTACGCGAAGGGCCAGTACGGCAAGCCCGAGGACGGCTTCGAGGAGTTCGGCCGTAACGTCGACCGGCTCGCCGAGGCGGCCGACGAGGCGGTCTCGCGCCTGGACTGAGCCGAGGGCGCGGCCCGGCGCCGCCGCGGATCTCGCACGCGACCGGCATGGATGGCCGGCTCTGGCCGGATGGCGATGCCACCGGCTCGCGCGCGAGCGGTCCAGGTCGCGGGATTCGATGGCGAGGCCCCGGCGGCTCTCGCACGGCTCGCGGCGCCACGGCCGGATGGCTAGGCGTAGCGGTTGAGCTCGCGGCGGGCGACCACCATCTTGTGGACCTCGTCGGGGCCGTCGGCGACCTTGAGCATGCGGCTGAAGCGCCACATCGCCGCGAGCGGCGTGTCGTCGGACATGCCGAGGGCCCCGTGGACCTGGATCGCGCGATCGAGGACGTCCATGACGACGTTGGCGGCGACGACCTTGATCATCGAGATCTCGCGCCGGGCCTCGCGCTTGCCGGCGGTGTCCATCAGCCACGCCGCCTTCAGGGTGAGCAGTCGCGCCTGCTCGGTCTCGATCCGGCTCTTGGCGATGAAGTCCTGGACGAACTGCTTGTCGGCGAGCTTCGAGCCGAAGGCCTCGCGCTCGCTCGCGCGCCGCGACATCAGCTCGATCGCCCGCTCGCAGGTCCCGATCGCCCGCATGCAGTGGTGGATCCGGCCCGGCCCGAGGCGATCCTGGGCGATCACGAAGCCGGCGCCGCGCGGGCCGAGCAGGTTCGCCTCCGGGACGCGGCAGTCCTCGTAGCGGATCTCGCAGTGGCCCGGTCCCCGCTCGTGGCCCATGACCGGGACCGAGCGGACCAGCTCGAACCCGGGCTGGTCGGTCGGGACGATGATCATCGACGCCTTCGCGTAGGGAGCGGCGTCGGGATCGGTGACGACCATCGCGATCGCGAGGTCGGCGCCGACCGCGCCCGAGGTGAACCACTTGTGGCCGTTGATGACCCACTCCCCGGACCCCTCGTCGAGCTCGGCGCGGGCCCGCAGCGTCGTCGGGTCGGAGCCCGCCACCTCCGGCTCGGTCATCGAGAAGCAGGAGCGCGAGTGCTCGTTGAGCAGCGGCTCGAGCCAGCGCCGCTTCTGCTCGTCGGTCCCGTGCTCGACGAGGATCTCCATGTTGCCGGTGTCGGGCGCGGCGCAGTTGAAGGCCATCGGCGCCACCACCGGGCTGCGGCCCATCTCCTCGCAGAGCATCCCGTACTCCCAGTTGGTCAGCCCGGCGCCGTGCTCGTCGCCGGGGAGGAACAGGTTCCAGAGCCCCTCGGCGCGCGCCTTCTCGCGGATCCCGACGAGGATCTCCGGGTAGGCGACCCCGGGCCGGACCTCCTCGTCGATCGCGGCGATCGCCTCCGCCTCGACCGGATAGACGTGCTCGTCCATGAACCCTCGGACGCGCCCGAGCAACTCCTCGAGCCGGTCTCCGAGGGCGAAGTCCATCGGGTCCGGAGCCTATCTGAGCGCGGGATCGTCGCGGGCCTCGGAGCCGTCGCGGTCGGCTCGCGGGCTTGCTCGGTCCGCGGCCGGGGGGGTCGCGCCGTCCGCGGACCGATCGACCTCGATCAGGTGGGTCGGCCGCCGCCACGGCACGCTGACGAGCTTCCAGGCGCGGATGCCGACCCCGTGCGGGAGCTTGACCTCGCGCCGCAGGACGTAGGTGAAGACGACTCCGAACATCAGCGACACGAAGGCGGCGGTGACCATGACGACGGCGCCGTCGCCCTTCGTGATCAGCGTGATCCCGGATGCGATCAGGACCACCGAGAGCAGGCTCCGCAGCAGGTTCTTCCCGCTCTTGAACGCGAGCCTGCCGCCGATCAGCACGCCGGGGACGGAGCCGAGCAGGATGTTGCCGGCGAGCCCGAAGTCGACGTTCCCGGTCACCCAGTGGGCGATGCCGGCGGCCCAGAGCAGGACCGCGGCGTGGAAGATGTCGGTGCCGACGACGCGCTGCGGGGTGAGCCGGAAGACCGCGATCAGGATGATCGCGATCAGCGTGCCCGAGCCGGCGGAGGTGAGGCCGATCACGAACCCCGTCGTGACCCCGGTCGCGACCGCGGCGACGATGTGACGGTGGTAGAGGTGGAGGGCGTAGCGCTCCTTGATCACGTCGGGGATGAAGATCGTCCGCAGCGCCGTCGCGACGCCGACCACGAGCAGCGTCGCGCCGAGGATCCCGAACACGATCCCGTCGAGCTCCTGCTCGCCGACGGTGCTCTTCAGGTACTCGATGACGCCGACGCCGGCGAGCGCGGCGGGCACGCTGCCGACCGCCATCCAGAACGCGAGCCCCTTGTGGACGGTGCCGGCGCGCAGGTGCTGGACGCCGCCGACCGTCTTGGTCACGGCGGCGTAGAAGATGTCGGTGCCGATCGCGGTCACCGGCTGGACGCCGAAGATCAGGATCAGAAGCGGCGTCATCAGCGAGGCGCCGCCCATCCCGGTCATCCCGACCAGGAGGCCGATGCCGAATCCGAAGGCGACGATCGCGGGGTCCATGGCGTGGGTGTGGGCTCGGGAGGGGGACCGCCGTGCGGGCCGGTGAGCCCTTTCTCGACTAGATCGGTCCTAAATCAGGGCGCGATGGTAGCGCAAGTGGCGGTCAACCGACAACATCGTGGCTGCCGGTCTCACGAACCACCCAGGCCTCGGGCTCGTCGAGCAGGGAGGTGACCGCGTCGGGGAGCCGCTTCGCCGCGAGGTCCGCGAGCGAGACGCTCTCGAGCACCACGCGGAGGTTCTGGCGGACCGCGATCCAGACGTCGCGGAGCCGCTCGGCGGCGCCGCCGTAGTGCGTCTCCTCGGGCGGCAGGTCCTGGATGTTGGCGAGCGGCCCCTCGACGGCGCGGATCACGTCGGCGACCGAGACCGCTCCCGGGTCCTCCGCGAGCCAGTAGCCGCCGCGGGCGCCGCGCTTGGTGCGGATCAGTCCCGCCCGCTTCAGGTCGAGCAGGATGTGCTCGAGGAACTGCAGGGGGATCGCCTGGGCGTCGGCCAGCTGCGTGCCCTTGACCGGCATGCCGCCCGGCGAGGCGGCGAGCTCGACCGCCGCGCGGACGGCGTAGTCGGCTTTCGCTGAGATGCGCATCCGGCTTTCTTGACCTCGATAGGTAAGAATGGCAGACATGATCGATCTCCAGTCCCACTCGACCGTCTCCGACGGCCAGCTCGCTCCCGCCGATGTCGTCCGCTCCGCCGCCGAGGCCGGGGTGAGTGTGATGGCGCTGACCGACCACGACGGCGTCGCCGGCGTCGAGGAGGCGAACCGGGTCGCCGCCGAGCTCGGCATCGAGAACGTCCCCGCGGTCGAGATGTCCTGCGTCCACCGCTACTCCGAGGACCTCCACATCTGCGGCTACTGGGTCGACGTCGCCGGGATCCAGCCGGCCTGCGACCGTGCCCAGCAGGAGCGGGTCGACCGCGCCAGGCAGATCATCCGGCGGCTCAACGAGCACGGGGTCGAGGTCAGCTTCGAGGACGCCGTCGCCAAGGCCGGGGCCGCCGACGCGATCGGACGCCCCCACATCGCCAGGGCGGCCGGCGCCGGCCCCGACCTCGGCCCGTTCTTCGAGGAGTACCTGGTCCCCGGCGCCAAGGCGTTCGTCTCGCGGAGCTGGCCGAGCGCCGAGCAGGCGGTCGAGCTGATCCACGAGGCCGGCGGAGTCGCGGTCGTCGCCCATCCCTACTGGGACGTCAAGGACCCCGTCCAGGTCCGCGACCTCGTCGCCAGCCTCGTCCGCGACGTCGGCCTCGACGGGATCGAGGCCTTCTACCCGCCCCACACCGAGGAGCAGACCCGTCACTGCCTCGAGCTCTGCGAGGAGTTCGGCCTCGTCCCGACGGCGTCGTCGGACTTCCACGGCCCCACCCACAAGACGTTCTCGAAGTGGGGCGACTACGACACCTACGGGCTCGGCGAGCCGCAGGTGCCGCCGCGGCCGTGACGCAGCCGCCGCCCGTGGTGGCGGACGTCTCCCCTGCATGGAGGCGACCCTGTCCGCCGCCGTCGCGCCGGCCTCCGCCGAGGCCCTGACGCCGGTCACGGTCGCACGTCCCGAATAGGATCGCGGCCGTGCGGATCGACCTCTCCGTCCTCTACTGGCCCTGGTACCCGCTCGAGGAGCAGGTGGCGCTGGCGGCCTGCGCCGACGAGGCCGGTCTCGGCAACGTCTGGGTCTCGGAGGCATGGGGGCAGGACGTCGTCTCGGTCCTCGCGGTGATCGCCGACCGCACCGAGCGGATCGGGGTCGGCTCGGGGCTGATGCAGATCCCGGCCCGCCGGCCGACCGCGGCGGCGATGGCGGCGGCCTCGATCGACACGATCTCCGGCGGCCGGATGCGGCTCGGCCTCGGGGTCTCCGGGCCGCAGGTCTCCGAGGGCTGGTACGGGGTCCCGTTCGAGCGCTCGCTCGGCCGGATCCGCGAGTACGTCGAGATCGTCCGGATGGCCTGGGCGCGGGAGCCGGTCGTCCACCAGGGGCGCAACTTCCAGATCCCGACGAGCGAGGGGATGGGCCTCGGCAAGCCGCTGAAGCTGATGGCGAAGCCGCCGCAGGAGCGGCTGCCGATCTACCTCGGCGCGATCGGCCCGAAGTCGGTCGAGCTCGCCGGCGAGATCGCCGACGGCTGGATCCCCGCCTTCTTCGACCCCGGGGACGGGGCCGGGCTGCTCGCGGCGCTTCGGGCCGGGCTCGTGAAGGCAGGCCGCGACCGCGGCGAGATCGACGTCGCGCCGACCGTCCCGGTCGCGGTCGAGGACGACCTCGACGAGGCCCGCAACGCGCTGCGGCCGCTGATCTCGTTCTACCTCGGGGGCATGGGCGCCAAGGACAAGAACTTCTACGTCGACCTGCTCGCCGCCAACGGCCTCGCCGACGAGGCCCACGAGGTCCAGGACCGCTTCCTCTCGGGCGACCGGATCGGCGCCGCGATGGCGCTCTCGACCGAGGTGATCGACATGTGCGGCATCGCCTGCACCCCGGGCGACCTCGAGTCCCGCGTCGGCCGCTTCGCCGACTCCGGCGCCGACTCGATGATCGCGATCGTCTTCGGCTCCGACCGCGAGGCCACGATCCGGCGGCTCGCGGCGCTCCGGTAGCCTCGCGGCCATGCCGAACCCGACCCACAGCGGCGCGAGCGACGATCTCAGCCGGTTCCGCCGCCTCACCGGCGCGACCGCGATCGCCACGTTCGCGCTGATCGTCATCGGGGGCGTCGTGCGGATCAGCGACTCGGGGCTCGGCTGCGGACCCGCCGGAAGCGGCACCCACGGCTGGCCGCTCTGCGACGGCCAGGTGGTCCCGTTCGTCGGCGGAAGCACGCTGATCGAGTTCACCCACCGGGTCGTGGCCGGCGTCGTCGCCGTGCTGATCCTGCTGCTCGCCTGGCGCGCGTGGCGCAGCCTGCGGGACAACTCCTGGCTCGTCCGCGGCTCGTTCTCCGCCCTCGGCCTCGTCCTCTTCCAGGCGGCGCTCGGGGGGCTCACCGTCGAGCACAACCTCCACGCCACGCTCGTCGCGATCCACCTCGGCGTGGCGATGGTGCTGCTGGCGATCCTGCTCGCCATGTACCGGGCCACGGCGCCCGAGCCGGAGCCGGCAGCCGCGGCCGCGACGCCGGGGCTCCGGATCGCCGCCTGGCTGGCGGCGGTCCTGGTGCTGGCGACGATCGTCGCCGGCGGCTACGTGGCCGGCACCGAGGGCGAGGGCACCGCGGTCGAGCCGGTGGCCGGCGCCCACCTGGCCTGCGGGCAGGAGTTCCCGGGCTGCGGCGACTCGCTTCTGCCGTTCGGCCGCGACAGCCTGCTCGACGCCCAGCTCACCCATCGCGTCCTCATGTTCGTCGCCACGATCGCGGTCCTCTGCTTCGTCGGCCTCGCTCTCCGCCGCGGGATCCGCGGCTGGCCGATCCTCACCGCCGGCGGGCTGGTGCTGCTCCAGGTCCTGCTCGGCGCGCTGAACGTCTGGCTCGGAAAGCAC
Source organism: Actinomycetes bacterium (assembly GCA_016861045.1). Taxonomy (GTDB): domain Bacteria; phylum Actinomycetota; class Thermoleophilia; order Solirubrobacterales; family 70-9; genus RHKX01. The sequence goes on from BOKP01000004.1 coordinate 406,235, forward strand.
GCCGGCCTGATCGTCGGCCACCTGACGCTCGGCACGCTGCTCTGGGCGACCGTCGTCTGGGCGGGCCTGACCCTCGTCGAGGTGCCCGGCCGCGTCGGCGACGCGGCTCCCGCCCCGGAAGCCGGGGCGGAGGGCGCGACCGCTTGAGCGTGCTGCCCGGTCCGGCACGATGACGGCCCCGACCTGACGGCACCCGTCGCCCGATGAGCGAGACGGACTGGAGCCCCACGTCGGAGGCCGTGGCCGCCGATCAGCGCGCCGCCTACGACGCGATGCGCGAGCGCTGCCCGGTTGCCCGCGACGGGACCGGCGCCTGGACGCTGTTCCGCCACGACGATGTCGTCGCCGCCGCGCTCGACCCGGCCACGTTCTCCAGCCGGGTGTCCCGCCACCTCAACGTGCCGAACGGGATGGACGGAGAAGAGCACGCGCGCTTCCGGGCGCTGATCGACCCCTACCTCGCGCCCGGGGCGGTTGCCCGGCTCGAGCCCCGCTTCCGCGGGCTCGCCGCTCGTCTCGTCGCGTCGCTGCCCGGCGACCGCTCGGTCGAGGCGGTGAGCGAGCTCGGCGCCCGCTTCGCGGTCAGGGCCCAGAGCGCCTGGCTCGGCTGGCCGGCCGAGCTCGAGGACACGCTCCTGGGGTGGATGGACGACAACCTCGAGGCGACCCGCTCACGACGGCTCTCCCGAACCGCCGCGGTCGCGGAGCGCTTCGACGCGATCGTCCGCTCGCTGATCGAGGCCCGTCGCAGGGCCGGAGCCGACGCGCCCGACGACGTCACCACGCAGCTGCTCGGCGAGCGGATCGACGGCAGGCCGCTGAGCGACGAGGAGGTCATCAGCATCCTCCGCAACTGGACCGCGGGCGACCTCGGGTCGATCGCCGCCTGCATCGGCGTCGTCGTCCACCGCCTGGCCGTCGACGCCGGCCTCCAGGAGCGCCTGCGCGGGAGCGGCCGCGGCGGCGATGAGCTCGAGGCGGAGATCGACGAGATCCTTCGCATCGACGATCCGTTCGTGTCGAACCGGCGGCTGGCCACGGTCGACGTCGAGGTCGGCGGCCGCACGGTCCGCGCCGGTGAGCGGGTCGTGCTCAACTGGACCGCGGCCAACCGCGATCCGCGGGTGATGGGCGACCCCGATTCGCGCCGCCCGGCGGAGAACGCTCTCCGCAACGTCGTCTACGGGATCGGCGTCCACGAGTGCCCGGGTCGCGGGCTCGCGACCCTCGAGCTGCGTGTGGCGATCGAGGAGCTGCTCGCGGCCACGAGCGCGATCGAGCTCGCGCCCGGCGCCGATCCGGTCCGGGAGGCGCCGCCGCGCGGCGGCTACCGGACCGTCCCGGTCATGCTCAGGCCCGGGCCCGGCCGCCCGACCGGGTAGCGGGCGACGGCGAGGTCAGCCCCTGGCCGGGATCAGCTCCCGCTGCTCGAGGTAGGCGAGGATCTGCTCGGCGCTCTCCACCGGCGTCTTGCCGTGGGTCTCGACCCGGATCTCGGGGCTCTCGGGCTCCTCGTAAGGGTCGGAGATGCCGGTGAACTCCTTGATCTCGCCGGAGCGCGCCTTCGCGTAGAGGCCCTTGGTGTCGCGCGCCTCGCAATCCTCGAGCGAGGTGGCGACGAAGACCTCGACGAAAGCCGCGCCGGTCTCCTCGTGCATCGTCCGCGCCTCGTCGCGGATCGCCCGGTAGGGGGAGATCGCGGCGGTGATCACCGGAACGCCGTTGCGCGAGAGCAGGTCGGCGACGAAGGCGATCCTGCGGATGTTGATGTCGCGGTCCTCCTTCGAGAAGCCGAGCCCCTTCGAGAGGTTCTCGCGAACGACGTCGCCGTCGAGCACCTCGAGCGGGATCCCGCGCTCGTCGAACTCGTCGATCAGCACCTCGGTGATCGTCGACTTGCCCGAGCCCGAGAGCCCGGTCATCCAGAGCGTGAATCCCTTGTGGTCGTTTGCCATCGCTAGCGGTTTCTCCTTGTTGCTGCTTGCTGCCTGCTGCCTGCTGCCTGCTGCCCGCTGCCCGACCGGCGGCGAGCGGAAGTCCGGCTCGATCCGCGCCTACATCTCCCTGTAGGCCTCGATCAGGATCTCGGCCACCTCGGGCCGCGAGAACTCGTGCGGGGGCGCCTCGCCGTCCTCGAGCATCCCGCGCACCTTGGTCCCGCTGAGGAAGAGGCGGTCGTCGGGGGTGTGCGGGCAGGTCTTGTTCGAGCCCAGCCCCTCGCATTCGTAGCACCAGAACGTGTGCTCGAACATCAGCGGCCGGATCCCGAGCTTGTCGATGTCGATCTCGCCGAAGATCTCCTGGGCGTCGTAGGTGCCGTAGTAGTCGCCGACGCCGGCGTGGTCGCGGCCGACGATGAAGTGGGTCGCCCCGTAGTTGCGGCGGACGATCGCGTGGAAGATCGCCTCCCGCGGGCCGGCATAGCGCATCGCCGCCGGGTTGACGCCGAGCACGACCCGGTCGTTGGGGTAGTACTTCTCCATCAGCACCTCGTAGCAGCGCATCCGCACGTCGGCCGGGATGTCCCCCTTCTTCGTCTCGCCGATCAGCGGATGCAGGAAGAGCCCGTCGGAGACCTCGAGCGCGGCCTTCGTCAGGTACTCGTGGGCGCGGTGGATCGGGTTCCGGGTCTGGAAGGCGACGATCCGCTTCCAGCCGCGGTCGGCGAACTCCTTGCGCGACTGCTCCGGGGTGAAGTAGCGGCGCATGAAGGCTGCCTCGTGATCGGGCATGTCGTCGGCCTCGATCTCGCCGGCGATGCAGCGGCTGCCCTCGGCCTTGGTCGCGGCGACGCCGGGGTGGGCGTCGTCGGTCGTCCGGTAGACGTTCTCGCACTCGGAATCGACGTCGCGCTCGAAGACCTCGGAGACGCGGATCCGCCCGAGCGGCTTGCCGTCGTCGGCGCTGAGCGCGACGACGTCGCCCTCGCTCGCTTCGAGGTCGGTGGCGAGCGTGACCGGGATCGACCAGACCTCCTCGCCGTCGGCGAGGGTCATGCTCTCGACGCTCGCGCGCCAGTCCTCGGAGCCCATGAAGCCCGTGAGCGGGGCGAAGCCACCGTTGGCGAGCAGCTCGAAGTCGGCGGTCTGGCGGGCGGACAGCGTCAGGGACTTGTCACTCATCGGTGGGGTCGCTCCTCTGGGGGTCGAAGAATCGGTCTGTGGCTTCGTGGCGGACGGGAAAGCTACAGGTGAGCCGCGATCCCGTCAGCCGTGCAGGCCGCACTCGGTCTTGTGGGCGTCGGCCCAGCGACCCGAGCGGGCGTCGTCGGCGGCTCCCGGCGGGCGGGTGCAGGGGGCGCACCCGATCGATGGGTAGCCGGCGTCGTGAAGCGGGTTGTAGGGGACCCCGCGCTCGTTCACGTAGTCCCAGACCTCGGCCTCGGTCCAGTCGGCGAGCGGGTTCAGCTTCCAGAGGCCGAAGCGCTTGTCCCAGCCGAACTTCGCGGCCCCGGCCCGGGTCCGGGAGTCCTCGCGACGGATCCCCGAGACCCAGCAGTCGGTCCCGCGCAGCGCCGCTCGCATCGGCTCGACCTTGCGGATCCCGCAGCAGGCGTCGGGCTGGCGAGCCCAGAGGCTATCGCCGTAGAGCTGCTCCTGCTCGGCGAGCGGGATCGGGGCGAAGCGCTCGAACTCGACCCCGTAGCGGGCGGCGAGGGCATCGCGCGTCGCGTAGGTCTCCTCGAACAGCAGGTCGGTGTCGAGGTAGAAGAAGCCGGCGCCGACGTCGCCTCCGGTCAGCCGGTGGACGATGTCGATCGTGACCGAGGTCGTCTTCTGGAACGAGCAGGCGAACCGGAGCCGCGGCCGGAACGTCGCCAGCGCCCAGGCGATCGCCTCCTCCGCCCCGAGCGCCTCGAGGTGGGCGCTGACCTCGCGCGGGTCGATCGGATCGCCGGCTGCCGTCCGCAGGGCCGATGCCCGGGCACGCGGCGACGCCTCGCGCGGCACCCGCTCGGCCTCGATCGCCGGCAGCGGGGTACTGCTCGCGGAGGCCGGCAAGCTCACCTCAGCGACGGCCGGCAGCCGCGCCGGCGGAGCCGGGCGGGCGGCGAAGGGACGTGTCCGCCCCGGCAACGCCCCGGGCGGTACCGGACGGGCGGCGGGGGAGCGCGCCGGTTTCGCCTAGACCGCGCACTCGCCCTCGCCGCGGATCACCTGGTAGGGCTCGCGCCTGCTCCAGTCGATGAACTGGAGCATGTTCTCGAGGTTGAACTCGGCCGGGATCGAGAGATCGCGGATCTCGTCCTCGAAGCGGCCGGTCCCGACCCGGGCCGCGAAGTCGGTGAACTCCTCGCCCTCGTCGCGCTCGGCCTCGTACATGCGCAGCCAGCGCTCGACCGCGTCGGGGACCCGCTTCGCCGGCAGCCGCACCTTGAGGCGGGCGCCGTAGACGACCTCGCCCGCCTCGGCGACGCCGCCGATGTGGGGGATGTAGGCCGGCATCGTGTGCCCGCCGACCTTGATCGAGGCGCCGTAGAAGCCGATCGTGCCGATGTGGTGCTGGCCGCATCCGTTCGGGCAGCCGCTCATCTTGAGGTGGATCCGGCGCGTCAGCGGGTCGGTGATGCCCATCGCCTCGACCCGCTCCTGCAGCGCCCGGTTGAGGCCCATGGAGGCCGTGATCCCGAGCTTGCAGGAGTCGGTGCCGGGGCATGAGATGACGTCGGTGAGGGTCCCGACGCCGGCGTCGGCGAGGCCGATCTCGCGCAGCGCCGCGTAGACGTCGTAGAGCGACTCGTCGCGGACCCAGCGCAGCACGAGGTTCTGGTCGATCGTCGTGCGCGCGTTGCCGCCGCAGAACTCGCGCATGATCCGGCCGAGCCCGCGGAACTGCTCCGGCGTCAGATCGCCGCGGGTGATCTTCACGTGCACGGTCGAGAAGCCCGGCTGCCGCTGCGCCTCGACGCCGTCGGCAAGGAAGCGGTCGAAGTCGCTGCGATCTCCGTTCGGGGAGCCGGCGTTCAGCGGCGCCGCCGGCGCCTCCGCCTCCTCGTCGATCTCCGGCAGCAGCCGCTCGATCGAGAAGTCGCGCTCGCCGGCCCAGGAGCCTTCGAGCTCACGGTCGACCATCGCCCGGAAGGCGTCGATGCCGATCTTGTCGACCAGGACCTTGATCCGCGCCCGGGCGCGGTTCGGCCGCAGCCAGTCCTGGCGGTCGAAGATCCGCAGCACGGCCTCGGTCACCTTCAGGTACTCGCCGTCGTCGGCGGCCACGAAGCCGTACAGGGTCGGCGCGATCCGCGGCATGATCGAGGTGCCGCCGCCGACCCGGACCTCGAAACCGCGGACGCCGTCGCGGACCCGCGGGATGAAGCCGATGTCGTGGATGCCGGTGATCGCCCGGTCCGCATCCGAGCAGGAGAACGCGGTCTTGACCTTGCGCGGCATCAGCTGCGTCGTCGGGTGGCGGACGAAGTAGCGGACGTAGGCGATCGCGTAGGGGGTCGGGTCGAAGGTCTCGTCGGCGGCGACGCCGGCCCAGGGGTCGCCCGTGACGTTGCGGATCGTGTTGCCGCAGCCCTCGCGGCTCGACAGGCCCGCCGCCGCGATCTCACGGATCAGCTCGGCGGCGTCGGGCAGCGGCACGTGGTGCATCTGCACGTTCTGGCGCGTCGTGATGTGGCCCTTGCCGAGCGGGACGTACTTCTCGATCACGCTCGCGAACGCGTCCATCTGCTCCGGGGTGACGCCGCCGATCGGCAGCTTCACCCGGATCATCTGAACGCCCGGCTGGCGCTGGCCGTAGACGCCCTGCTTGAGCCGGAAGCCGATGAACTGCTCCTCCGACGTCTCGCCGTCGAGGAACCTCCCGGCCTCGGTGTCGAAGTCGTCGAACTCGTCCTCGAGGATCGGGATCACATGGCCGGGAACGTCCTCGTAGACCTCGGGGTTCTCCCGCGACCCGACCGGCCCCTTCCCCCTCTGGACCTTGTCGTGGCTCTGCTCGAGGTCCGCTTCGGTCGCCTTCGGCCCGGCGGCCTTCGACGCCCCCTTCGGCTTCGCGGCCTTCGACGCCCCCTTCGGCTTCGCGGCCTTCGACGCGGCGGCCTTCGTGGCCCCCTTGGTCCTGGCGGGCTTCGACGCCGCCTTGGCCCTGGCGGCCTTCGACGCGGCGGCCTTCGAGGCCTCCTTGGTCCTGGCGGGCGCTGAGGTCGGCTCCATGGTCCCTTTCCGGTGGCCCCCGGGCCGGCGCCCGGGGTTCGCTCGTTACGTCCCGCCCCTGAAAGTAGCAAATCCTGATTGGGATTTTGGTATTTATGCGCCGCGACCGCCGCCGCCGGATCGCCCCACGGCGGCGCGCGAGCCCACCATCCCGCCGCCGGATCTCTCATCGCCGCCGCCGGATCTCCTCCACCGCGCCGCCGGATCTCTCATCGCCGCCGCCGGATCTCCTCCACCGCGCCGCCGGATCTCTCATCGCCGCCGCCGGATCTCCTCCACCGCGCCGCCGGATCTCTCCACTGCGCCGCCGGATCGCTCAGCGAGGATCTCGCGAATCTCGCCGGCGACCGCTCGCGGCCGCCGCAGCGCCGCAGCCGAGTACCGCCGCGTCAGGTAGCCGGCCCGAGCGAGCTCGGCGTCGCGCTCGTTGTCCCGGTCACGCTGCCGTCCCCGGTGCCGGCCCCCATCGGCCTCGACGATGAATCGCTTTCGTACCCACAGCAGATCCACCTCGTAACCGCGGACGGGAGCGTTCGCGACCGGCAGTGGCAGGCGATGCTCGCGGCAGATCGCCATCACGAGCGCTTCCAGCCGCGACCGCACGTCCCGCAGCGACAGGGCCGGCTCGCCGAGGAGAGCGCGCAGCGCAGCGACGTTGCGATGCCCGCGACCCCCGGCGCAGAGCACCTCGAGGCGGGCGCGGTCGAGGATCTCCAGGTATTCGGCCTCCTCGAACGCCCGACGCAGCTCGCGCGGCGTCCGGTCCGGCGCGATGTCGAACAGGGTGCGCGCGGCGGTCGTCGCGGGGATGCCCGCGACCTCGACGACATCGATCCTCGCCAGGGGGCCCGAGTGGATGATGAGCCCGTCGCGGCGAGCCGACCTGCCCGGCCGCGTCAGGTGGATGGGAGAGCGATGCCATTGCAGCTCGTCGACAGCGAGGATGTGCTGGAGCTCGCCCGAGCTGCGGCGGCTGATCGCCGCGCCCGCGCCGGCGGCCAGAGCCGCGGCCAGCCAGGCGGTCTCCATGTCGGACCGCCTGTGGCCGACCGCGAGGACGCCACGATGGACCCGGTGGAGATGGCCGCGGCGAACCCAGTCGTGAATCGTCGCGTCGGAGAGCCCGCCGGCGACCAGCTGGCGTCGCGTGACCAAGCCACGCTGCCGTGCCGCCACCCCCGCGATACCGACTGCAGCCGGGCCCGCTTTCTTCGGAATACCGAAGTTTCCAGCCTCTGGACCGTGGATCTCACCGCGCCGACAGGGCTCGTTTCCGGCTGCGACACCTCCCATCGGTCGAGGATCGAGCCGTCGGGCGCACCGATCAAGCCGCGGACGTGTCGTTCCGAGCCGAAGGTGCAGCGGAGGAGTGTCGGCCGCGGGTCCGCGACCCGACCGGATCGGACGGACCGGGACGGACCGGGCATCGGACGGACCGGGACGGACCGGGCATCGGACGGACCGGGACGGACCGGGCATCGGACGGACCGGGACGGACCGGGCATCGGACGGACCGGGCATCGGACGGACCGGGGATCGGACGGACCGGGGGATCGGACGGACCGGGACGGACCGGAGATCGGACGGACCGGAGATCGGACGGACCGGGCCCGCCGGCTGCGACGCGCTCGCTCACCCCGCCTTCATCGCGGGGTGCCGGCCTATGGCTGTTGACCCGGTCGGATGTTCACCGGGACAGATGGGCTAGTCCACATCGTCGCCGAGCTCTGAGCTCTCGACGACGAAGGCGACGCGGACGTGGGCGCGGTACTCGTCGAGGTCCTCGCCGCGGAGGCCGGTGCTGACGATGTCGACCGCGCGGATGTTGCGGATCTTCCGCTGGGCGCTCTTCAGCGCCTGGCGGGCGGCGTCGTCGGTCGAGACCTTGGAGCTGCCGACCAGCTCGATGATCTTCACCACTGCCATCCGTCTCTCCTCTCCGGCCCGAAGGCCTGCTTGGCCGAGACGCCCTCGACGAGGGCGGCCCGCTGCCAGGGGCTCGGCGCCGGCGCCGCGACGGGTGCCGGCGTGGTGTCGGCCAGGAACCGCTCGACGGCGGCGACGATCGCCGCGGCCTCGCGCGGGTCGGCGGGGGCGAGCATCTCGATCCGCGGACGCGGCGGCCGCCTGTTCCCGTTGCCCGGCATGCGTTATGCGAACCCTAGCCGCGGGACGCCGATGCCGCCGGCCGAGACGCCGGCGGTGGCGCGGGCGACCGCGCCTTGCGGTTGACTGTGGGCCGTGCGAGCCGGGAAGAGGTGGATCTGCGTGGCGCTCCTCGCCGCTGTCGGGGGCGCCCTCGTGCCGGCGACGGCGGTGGGCGAGCGTCCGGGCCTGGCGGTCTCCCCGCAGGGCCAGATGCGCCCCGCGTTCCGGTTCGATCGCCACGACTACGCGGTTCGCTGCGAGCCCGGCGCGAGCCGGCTCGAGGTCGACGGCGCCCGCGGCTGGCGGTCACGGATCGACGGCTCCCGGTTCCGGGCCGGGAACCGGTCGCGGCCCCTGCGCGCCGGCTCGGCCCGCCGCGTCCGGGTCGTGTTCCGGAAGCCCCGAAGCGGGAAGCGGAGCGCCTTCAACCTCCGCTGCCTGCCCGCGGGCTTCCCCGCGTACTCGTTCCATCGCCTCGCGCCGGGCGGGCCGAAGCTGTTCACGATGCAGCTCGGCTCGCACTACGCGGCGGTCTTCGATCGCAACGGGGTCCCGGTCTGGTGGTACCGCGCCGACGGCGAGCCCGACAACTTCCAGATCCTCGCCGACGGCACGATCGCCTTCGACCCGGTCGACGAGATCACCCTCCAGACCGGTGACTACGAGATCCGGACCCTCCGCGGGCGCCTGCTGCGGGTGGTCGGCGGCGTAAACGGGGCGGCCGCCGACATCCACGAGATCCAGCTCCTCCCCAACGGCAACTACCTGATCGGGGCCCAGGTCGTGTACGAGGCCGATGCGAGCGCCTACGGCGGCAGCGCCGACTCGCAGGTGATCGGGATCGAGATCCAGGAGGTGTCGCCCGCCGGCGAGGCCGTCTGGACCTGGGCCTCGCGCGATCACATCGGCCTCGAGGAGACCGGTCGCTGGTGGGAGCAGCCGATCCTCGACGACGAGCCCTACGACGTCGTCCACTGGAACTCGGCCGAGCTCACCGGGAACCGCCTGCTGCTCTCCTTCCGCCACCTCGACGCCGTCTACGAGATCGACCGCCGCACCGGCGAGGTCGTCTGGAAGCTCGGCGGCACCGAGACCCCGGCGAGCCTCGACGTCCGCAACGACCCGCACGGCGACCACCCGCTCGGCGCCCAGCACGACGCCCGTCTGCAGCCCGACGGGTCGGTCACCGTCTACGACAACCGGACCGGCCTCGGCGACGCCCCGCGCGCGGTGCGCTACCGCATCGACCGCGACCGCGGCACCGCGCGGCTCGTCCAGTCGATCGCCGACCCGGACGTGCCGAGCTCGTTCTGCTGCGGCTCGGCCCGGCGCCTCGACTCGGGCGACTGGCTGATCGGCTGGGGGGCCAACCCGACGGTCGTCGGCTACGACGGCGAGGGAGCGCGCCTCTTCAACCTCAGGCTCGACGCCGGCTTCAGCTACCGGGCGATCCCCGTGCCCCGCGGGGCGGTGACCATGCGCCAGCTCCGCCGCGCGATGGACGCGATCGGATGAGCAGCCGGCCGGCCGCGGCGAGGCCCGGGTGAGGCGGGTGGCACCGGCCCCGGAGGCCGGGCCGCCCGGGCGCCGCATGCGGCGCCTGCTGCTCGCCGCGCTCGCGGCCACGCTCCTCGCGGCGGCGCCGGCCGGCGCGGCCAAGCCGGTGGTGCTGACGATCCACGGCGGGGGCTACTACATGTACGACGCCGCCTCGATGGCGACCCAGGTCGCGTCCTTTCGCGCCCAGGGCTTCAAGGTCGAGTCGGTCGAGTACCGGCTCGGAAACATCCGCGCCGGGTGGCGCGACGTGCGGGCGGCCGTGCGCCGCTACCCGCGCCGGCACGTCTACGCCTACGGCGAGTCGGCCGGCGCCGGTTACGCCGGGCTGCTGGCCACCACCGGGCTGATCGACGGGGCCGTGCTGCAGTCGCCGCTGATCGACCTCCGTCCATACTGGGGCCCGGAGCGGGGGCATCTGTTCTCGTGCACGAGGAGGGCCTGCTGGGATCGCTTCTCCGCCGTCGAGAAGCGGGCGCTGCAGCCGATCCTGATGTTCGTGCCGCTCGACGACCCCTTCGCGAGCTCGGCCTCCTCGCTGCGGTGGGAGCGGCGCAACCCGAGCGTGCGGGCGATCAGCTACCACGGCTGGCACGGGATGCCGTCGCCGAAGGGGATGGCCGCCGACCTGCGCCGGGCCGGCCGCTACTTCTGGCGCAAGCACTGCGACGCGGTCGGCTGCGAGCGGGGCTAGCCGGCCGCCGCCTCCTTCGATGGCCGGGCCACGAGCCGAACGCCCCTCGAACGAGCTCAAGTTCGAGACCGCCAATCCGGTCGTGCGGGCGATGATCGGCGGGTTCTTCTCGCGCCTCGGCGCCCTCGTCGCGCCGCTCGCGCCGGCGAGCACGCTCGACGCCGGCTGCGGCGAGGGCGAGACGCTGGTCCGCCTCGGCCCGCTGCTCGGCGGGCGGGTCAGCGCCGTCGACCTCTCCGCCTACAGCGTCGGCCGGGTCGGCGAGCGGCTGCCGGCGGTCGACGCGCGGGTCGCCAGCGTCACCGATCTCCCGTTCGCCGGCGCGAGCTTCGACCTCGTCCTCTGCCTCGAGGTCCTCGAGCATCTCGACGAGCCCGCCGCCGCGGTTCGCGAGCTCGCCCGCGTGGCGGCTTCCGACGTCGTCGTCTCCGTTCCCCACGAGCCCTGGTTCCGGATCGGCAGCCTGCTACGCGGCAAGCACGTGCGGGCGCTCGGAAACCACCCCGAGCACGTAAACCACTACAACCGCCGCAGCCTGGCGGCGCTGCTCGAGCCGGCCCTCGGGGTCGCGACGATCACGACCGCCTTCCCGTGGCTGATCGCCCACGGAAGGCCACGCTGAGGAGCCGTGCGTGGTCTCGAGCCCCTCATCCTCGCCCCCCGCCGGCCCCGCCGCTGGCGGCCGCCGGGGTCCCGGGACGGGTCCTATCGCGCCGGCGGCGGGCAGACCGTGGCGCCGGGGCCGCTCAACGTCGCCCGCCACGGGTCCGGGTCTCGATCGGCTCCGACCGCGACCAGCGACCACCGACCCGGCTCGAGCGAGCCGAGCGCGACCCCCGGGGGGTCCGAGAACCGGGAGACGGAGACCTCGGCCGGCGCGCCGGCCGGCTTCATCGCCGTGATTCCGGCGGCCAGCGGGAAGCCCGTCCCGGCTTCGACGCGCCCGCACGGCACCCGGTTCGGCGGGCGCTCGTCGACGGGGAGGATCGCGACGCCGCCGGCGGCGACGAGCGTCGCGTCGGCGGTTGCGCGCACCGGTGGCGGCTGCGCGCGGACCTCGGCGAGGTCCATCGCCGGCGAGCCGTAGCGGGGGACCGAGTTGAAGTACTCGAGCCCGGCTCCGAGCGGGATCGGAGCCCCGGGGCGAACCGCGGTGAAGTCCGGGGCGCCGCCGCCGGCGGCGCCCGGCTCGAGCCCGAGCCGCAGCTCCATCATCGCCAGCGCCAGCCGGCTCTCGGCTCCGCGAGCCCGCAGGAACGATGCGCCGTCACGGAGGACGACGAGGTTCATCGCGAGGCTGAAGGCGAATGCGGCGAGCAGGGCGTAGGCCCAGCCGGCGCGGATCCTCAGGCCGCGGGCCGCATCGACGAGGACCAGCAGCAGCGCCGAGGAGCCCGGGAACAGGTAGCGGACCGCGTAGACCTGGGTGCCCTCGGGTCGGGTGTCGGCGAGCGCGGCGGCGAGCCAGAAGGTGACGAGGACGCCGAGCGAGGCCCAGAACGAACGCGGCAGGCCGCCGCGGAGGACGCGCCAGGCGAGCCCGGCGACCAGCGCCAGCCCGGCGAGCCAGCCGATCACGGTCGGGCTCGCGTCCTCGACGGGGCGCGGCTCGATGATCCGGGTCCAGGGGACGTCGACGCCGGTGATGCCGGTCGCGTTGACGGCCATCGAGCGGGCGTAGAAGGTGACGATGTCGATCAGCCCGCCGACCTCGGTCCGTCCCTGGTCGAACCGCTGCGCCCAAAGCCACCAGGCGGCGTAGAGCAGCAGCGGGATCAGGAAGATCCAGACCCGGCGGAGGCGGCCGCGGCGGAGCAGGACCGCGATCGCGACCCCGACCAGGTAGGCGAGGCCGACCGTGTAGGTGAAGACTGAGCAGGCGAGAAGGCCGCAGGCGAGCAGGTCGCCGCGGCGGTCGCCCCGCTCGACCGCGATCAGGGCTCCGAGGCCGAGCGCGATGCTGAAGGTCACGGTGAACCCGATCGGGCCGACGACGTGCTGCCAGGCCGAGCCGTAGAACAGCAGCAGCACCGCGGGCAGGAGCGCCCAGCCGGGGCCGATCCGCCGCTTCGCCCAGACGAAGAAGAGCGTCCCGACCAGCAGCACGCTGGCCACCCCGAGCACCCGCATCACGACGTAGTCCGGCCCGAGCAGGTCGATGCTGGCCAGATAGAGGAGCCGCGTCGTGCCGATCAGGTGCGAGTTGTGGGGGGTGAGCACCGCCTCGAGGCCGTGGAGGCTGGAGAGGTTGCCGAACCAGGTCAGCTCGTCGTTCCAGAAGCTCGTGCCGCGGTTGAGCCAGAGCAGCAGCGCCCCGGCGAGGAGGACGGCGATCGCCAGCAGCCGGCGGGCGAGCCGCTCGCCGCCCGCGCCAGCGAACGCGGCGCCGACCTTCGCCTCGGCGGCGGCCACCCTCACCGGCGATCGCGCGGCGTGCGCTCGTTGCGCATCGCGACGACCATCTGCGCGAGCAGCCCGAACGTGAACAGCTGGATGCCGATGACGATCAGGAGCACCCCGAGCAGCAGCAGCGGGCGGTCGCCGATCGCCTCGCCGGCGATCTTCTCGATCGTCAGGTAGATCCCGATCGCGAGGCCGACGAGGAAGAAGCAGATCCCGATCCCCCCGAACAGGTGCAGCGGCCGGTTGCCATAGCGGCCCATGAAGATGACCGCGAGCAGATCGAGCATCCCCCGCGCGTAGCGCTCGAGCCCGAACTTCGTCCGGCCGTGGACCCGCGGCCGGTGGTTGACCGGCACCTCGGTGACCTTCCAGCCCCGCTGGACGCCGAGGACGGGGATGAAGCGGTGCATCTCCCCGTAGACGTCGAGCGCGCGGACGCGATCGCCCCGGTACGCCTTGAGCCCGTTGTTGAAGTCGTGGAGATCGACCCCCGAGATCATCGCCGTGGCGCGGTTGAACACCCGCGAGGCGAATCGGCGCCGGATCGGGTCCCGGCGCGTCCGCTTCCACCCCGAGACGAGGTCGTAGCCCTCGTCGAGCTTGGCGAGCAGCGCCGGGATCTCGGCCGGATCGTCCTGGCCGTCGCCGTCGAGGGTGACGACGACCTCGCCGCGGCTGCGCTCGAAGCCGGCGGCGAGCGCCGCCGACTTGCCGGCGTTGCGCCCGAGGTCGACGACGATCAGGTCGTCGCGGCCGGCGCCGCGGTCGCGGAGGTAGTCGCCGGAGCCGTCGGTCGATCCGTCGTCGACGAAGATCAGCTCGCTGCGCCGGCCGAGCGAGGCGAGGGCGGCGTCGATCTCGTCGATCAGCCCCGGCAGCGCGTCGCGCTCGTCGAAGACCGGGACGACGATCGAGACGTCCGGCGCCGCCGAGGTGCCCGAGACCGTCAAGGGGCCGGGCGGGCCTCGCCCCGATCCCGCCGGCCGCCGGCCCCGTCCGCGGACATCTCCGGGCTCTCCCTGGGCATCGGCGCGGCAGTCTACGGGGCCGCCTCGGGGGTCGCCCGCTCGGGCGCGGCGGAGCCGAACCGCCGCTTTCCCCACCTCATCAGCGGTCGCTCGAGCGCATAGAAGCTGATCGCCGCGCAGGCGATCGTCCCCGCCAGGGTCATCACCGCGACGAGCGGGAACTGCCGCGCCGGCCACCAGCCGGGGACGCCGGCGTCGAACAGGGCGATCAGGACCGGGAACTGCCAGAGGAAGATCCCGTAGGAGATCAACCCGAGCCAGGTCAGGATCGGGTGGGCGAGAAGGCGTCGCACGGGATCGCGGCGGTGGGAGCCGAACGTGGCCGGCAGGACCACGAGCAGCGCGATCACCCCGAACGCGACGTACTGGATCCGGTACTGGCCGAGGTCGCCGAGCGGGAAGGCCGAGCTCGGCGCGGGATCCATCACCACCCACGCGAGCCAGAGATAGGCGGCGAGGGCGCCGAGCCATGGAACCCAGGGATGGGCGGTGACGAGCGCCACCGCCCGCGGCTCGCGGTCGCGCTCCTGCGCCCACACCGACAGGGCCGCGAGGCCGAGGCCGAGCGCGAACCACCAGCCGCGGCCGACCGGCGAGTAGAACAGGACCGTCTCGAGGTCGGTGATCGGGACCCGGCTCTGGATGGCGAGCGAGGCGACCGAGATCAGCGCCAGCACGGCGATCTCCGGAACGAGCCAGCTGCGCCCCCGCCACAGCTTCGCCAGCGACGCCATGCCGATGACGAAGAACGGCAGCAGCGCGTAGAAGAAGACCTCCAGCGAGAGGCTCCACGCGGGCGGTATCGCGCAGCGATAGGGGTCGACCGCGCAGGTTCCCTCCGGCGTGAAGACCGGGTAGTTCTGCAGCAGCCCGTAGTAGACCCACCAGTTGCCGCTGAACGCCCCGGCCATGCCGGGCACGATCGCGGCGATCGTCAGCACGGCCCAGTAGCCGGGAGCGATGCGGAGGAAGCGCCGCCGCGCGTAGCCCGAGAACGCGGGACGGTCGGCGTGCCGGCGCCGGGCGGCGACGAACGGCCTGTAGAGCAGGAACGCCGAGAGCAGGAAGAAGAACGCGACGCCGATGTCGAGATGCGCGACCAGCCGCCCGTGCCAGGTGTCGCTGTAGCCGCCGGTGAAGATCGCGACGTGGACGACGAGGATCGCGATCGCGGCCACCGCGCGCAGGGAGTCGAAGAGCGGGAACCTGGCGTGGGAGCGCGGCGGTGCCATCGCCGCCGCGACCTCGTCGAGCAGCGCCTCCTCGCGGTGTCCGCCGGGACCGGTGGAGCCCCGAGCCACTTCGACCATCGATCAAGCCCTCCTGACCTGAGCGCTGCGATCCTACCCCGGCGAGCGCCACCGGCAGGCGGCTTCACCCGGTGGCGGTCCCGGCGCTGCGGCTACCATCCGGGCCCGGGTGAGACGGAGGCTCGCGGGGACAGCAGCGCTGATGGCCGGGTGGTCCGTGCTCGTGGCCCCGGCCCTCGCCTCCGGCGGGCCCGGCATCAGGGCGCTCGGGGCCGACGAGCTCAGCCCCGGCTTCGCCTGGAAGACGCGAACCTACGGGGCCCGCTGTCGCGGCGGGGCGCTCGACATCAGGGTGCACGCCGGCCACGGCTGGCGGGCCGAGGCCGAGGGACGGAGCGCCCGCCGCGGGAGCCTGCGGCTGCGGGTGCGGCTCGCGGGCGGACAGGCGGCCTCGGTCTCCTTCGTGCGCCGCGACGGCCGTCGCCGCCGCTACTCGATCCGCTGCCTGCCTGCCGGCTTTCCCGAGTTCGCCTTCGAGCGGATCCGCGACGGAGGGCCGCGGCTCTTCTTCGTGGCCAACGACGGCTACCTCGCGATCTTCGACCGCAACGGCGCCCCGGTCTGGTGGTTGCGGGTCGAGGGCGCGGGCGCCGACGGGAAGCTGCTGCCCGACGGGACGATCTCGCTCAACACCGCCGCGGGCCTCGTTGCGGGGGAGTTCGAGATCCGCAGGCTCGACGGGCGGCTGGTGCGGACGGTCGGAAGCGACGAGAGCACCGACCTGCACGACCTCCAGCTGCTGCCCAACGGCAACTATGTGATCGGGACGATGAGCTTCCGCAGCGGAATCGACGCAAGCGCCTTCGGGGGCGCGCCGGACGCGCTCGTGCTCGACATCGCGATCGAGGAGCTGACGCCGGCCGGCGACGTCGTCCGCCGCTGGGACTCGGGCGAGCACATCGGCCTCGACGAGACCGGTCGCTGGTGGAGCGAGATCGTCACCGACGGGGCGCTCTGGTACGACGTCTCGCACTGGAACGCGGTCGAGGTCGACGGCCGCCACATGTACCTCTCGTTCCGCAACACGGACTCGATCTACAAGGTCGATCGCCGGACCGGCGCGATCATCTGGAAGCTCGGCGGCACCGAGACCCCGGAGAGCCTCGAGGTTCGCGGCGACCCCGGCGGCGGCGACCCGCTCGGCGCCCAGCACGACGTCCGCGTGCAGCCGAACGGGACGATCACCGTCTTCGACAACCGCACGGGGCTTCCCGACGAGGTCCCGAGGGCGAAGCGGTTCCGGATCGACGAGCGGGCCGGCACCGCGACCCTGGTCGAGGCGATCGGCGACCGGCGGGTGACGAGCGCGTTCTGCTGCGGCTCGGCCCGCCGGCTGCCCTCGAAGGAGTGGCTCGTCTCGTGGGGCAACACCGGCGTCGTAGGGGCCTATGACCGCGACGGGCGGGTGATCTACCGGCTCCTGACCCCGCCGGGCCAGGGGTTCACCTACCGCGCCAACCCGGTGTCGGCGGGCGAGCTGGAGATCGGCGAGCTGCGTCGGGCGATGGACCGGATCTACGGTGGCCGGCGCGCGCCGGCGCCGTCCGACGGCCCGGCGCCGTAGCCGCGGGCCCGCCCGATCGGTCAGAGGGCGATGTGTCGGTCAGAGGGGGATGTTGCCGTGCTTGCGCTGCGGCTGGGAGACCCGCTTGGTCTGCAGCGTGTGCAGGGCGCGAATCAGCTTCGGGCGGGTGTCACGGGGCTCGATCACGTCGTCGATGTAGCCGCGCTCGGCCGCCGAGTAGGGGTTCGCGAAGCGCGCCTTGTAGTCGTCCATCAGCTTTCGCCGGCGCTCCTCGGGGGTCGGCGACTGCGACAGGTCCTTGCGGTAGATGATGTTGACGGCGCCCTCGGGCCCCATCACCGCGACCTCCGCCGTCGGCCAGGCGAAGTTGAAGTCGGCGAGCATGTGCTTGGAGTTCATGACGTCGTAGGCGCCGCCGTAGGCCTTGCGGGTGACGACGGTCAGCTTCGGGACGGTCGCCTCGGTGAACGCGTAGAGGAGCTTGGCGCCGTGGCGGATGATCCCGTTCCACTCCTGCGAGGTGCCGGGGAGAAAGCCCGGGACGTCGGTGAACGTGACGAGCGGGACGTTGAAGGCGTCGCAGGTGCGGACGAACCGGGCCGCCTTCTCCGACGACTCGATGTCGAGGACGCCGGCGAGGTGCATCGGCTGGTTGCCGACGATCCCGACCGGGAAGCCGTCGAGGCGCGAGAAGCCGCAGATGATGTTGCGCGCGAAGTGCTCGTGGACCTCGAAGAACTCGCCGTCGTCGACGATCAGCGAGATCACGTCGCGCATGTCGTACGGCTTCTGCGGGTCGGCGGGGACGATCGCGTCGAGGCCGGGATCGCGGCGCTCGGGGTCGTCGAACGGCTCGACCCGCGGCGGCGTCTCGAGGTTGTTCGACGGCAGGAACCCGAGCAGGTAGCGGACGTCCTCGAGGCAGCTCTCCTCGTCCTCGGCGGCGAAGTGGGCGACTCCCGACTTCGTGTTGTGGGTCATCGCGCCGCCGAGCTCCTCGAACTCGACCTCCTCGCCGGTCACCGTCCTGATCACGTCGGGACCGGTGATGAACATGTGCGAGGTCTCCTTGACCATGAAGATGAAGTCGGTCATCGCCGGCGAGTAGACGGCGCCGCCCGCGCACGGCCCCATGATCACGCTGACCTGCGGGATCACGCCCGAGCACCGGACGTTGCGGACGAAGACGTCGCCGTAGCCTCCGAGCGAGACGACGCCCTCCTGGATCCGGGCGCCGCCGGAGTCGTTGAGGCCGATCACCGGCGCGCCGACCTTGGCCGCCATGTCCATCACCTTGACCATCTTCTCGGCCATCACCTCGCCGAGCGATCCGCCGAACACCGTGAAGTCCTGGCTGAAGACGAACACGGTGCGGCCGTCGATCTGCCCGTAGCCGGTGACCACGGCGTCGCCCCAGGGCCGGTTCTTCTCCATGTCGAAGTCGGAGGTCCGGTGGCGGACGAAGGTGTCGAGCTCCTCGAAGCTGCCTGGGTCGAGCAGCTTCTCGATCCGCTCCCGCGCGGTCAGCTTCCCCTTCGCGTGCTGCTTCTCGACGGCGGCCTCCGAGGCCGAGTGGACCGCCGCCTCGCGGAGCTCGCGGAGGTGGTTGAGCTTCTCCTCGAAGGTCTCGGGGTTCGAAGCACGCACGGGAAGCGGCAGTCTAGCCCCAGGGAGAGGTCCGATCCGGCTCGGGCTCAGACGGGCGGCGGGGCCGTGCCGAGCAGGCTCGAGACGTCGAAGGCGCCCGGGCTCAGCGGCGCTTCGCCACGGGTGATGCTCACGTCCCTGCCGTCGGCGCTGAGGTCCGCTGCGAGCCCGGGAACCGTCGCGCTCGCGAGGACGATCTCGACGACCAGCCGGCTCAGGGGGATCTCGGGGACCCACTCCGCCGTCTCCTCCCTGCCGAGCGGCACGTGCCCCCAGCGCCAATCCTCGATCACGTAGACCCCGCCCGCCCGGAGTCGCGGGAAGAGCTCGTTGAAGGACCGTCGCGCCGGCTCGTACAGGTGCGCGCAGTCATCGACCACGAGGTCGAGCGCCTCGTCGCCGAACTCCTCGTCGGCGATCCGCGCCAGCTCCGCCCGGTCGCCCTGGTCGACGCCGCCGAAGACCCTGACGGCGTCGCCGAGCCCGATCGCCGCCGCGCGCCGCTCGACGCGCTCGCGGACCTGGGCCAGCGGCTCGAGGTCGATCGAGACGAGCTTCCGGGGCCGGGCCAGCTCGGCGAAGAGGATCGTGCTGCCGCCGTCGTTCATTCCGAGCTCGAAGATCCGCTCGGGCTCGAGCCGGCGGAACAGCTCCACGTAGCCGTCGATCTCCGCCCGGAACTTGAAGACGAAGAAGTCGCTCCCGCCCTCGCTCCCGCCGCCGCCCCGATCGCCGCGCTCGAAGAAGTCCGCCGGCATCGCCTGGAAGGTCGTCCGGCCGAGCGAGAAGCGGTCGCCGCCGATCCAGCGGGGCGCCCGGGGCCGCCTGGGTCTGATTCCGAACGGCGCGATGCCCGGACCTTAGTGCGAACCGGATCCGAGCAGGCCCCGGCCGCGGGCGCTCAGATCCTGCGGGCCTCGACGTAGACCGTGCCGCCGCGGCGGAGCGGGATCTCGGCCGCCGCCCCGGCGGCGGCGAGCGGGAGCAGGATCGCGCCGGCCGCCAGGGAGGCGATGCGCCGGGCGGGGGTGAGGGGCGCGAGCCGGGCCTCGGGGCGGCGCAGCGCCTGGTAGAGGTCGAGCCCGCCGGGTAGGGAGGCGACGAGGCCGGCCAGCCAGCCGATCACGACCTGGCCGGCGCGCAGGTGGGAGACGGCCTCGACCCGGAACCCGTCGTCCCCGAGCCCGGTGGTGAGGGTCGCGGTGGAGAGGTGGACGAGGTGGCGGGGGATGTCGAGGTGGAGCCAGCGGTCGCCGAACAGGCGCGCCTGGATCGATCCGGTGTTCGGCACGGCGACGATCAGGACGCCGCCCGGGGCCAGCAGGCGGGCCGCCTCGCGGATCGCGGCTCGCGGCCGCGGCAGGTGCTCGAGCGAGTGCCAGAAGACCACCGCGGCCCATCCGTCCCCGCGCCGGACCGCCTCGATCGACCCATCGACGAAATCCCCGCGCTTCGCCCCGCGCTCGAGCCCGGTGACCTCCCGCCCGCGGGCGGCGAGCGCGTCGAGGAGCGTCCCCTCGCCGGCGCCGACGTCGAGGATCGGGCCCGGCGGCGCGATCTCGTCGAGGCGGCGTGCGAGCAGGCCGCGCGTCCGCCCGAGGATCGCGTCGCCGGCGAAGTTGAAGCGGCCGCCGCCCGCGGGCCTGTACCAGTCGCCGTAGGCGGCCTCGAGCTCGGCGTCGTCCGGGCGCGGGTCGGTCGTCGCGGCGCCGCAGCGGCGGCAGCCCGTGCGGCGGTCGAGGCGCTGGGAGCCGCCGTCGAACGGCGCCCCGCACCAGGCGCACGCCTCGGCGGGCCTCATCGCCGCGGGCCGCGGCAGACCGCGCAGACGTCGAGCGCGTCCGCGAGGTCGTCGCCGCGCAGCTCGAAGTCGTCGGCGTCGATCGCGGCGGCGCGGGGATCGTCGTCGCCGCGGTGGCGGTTGAGCATGATGTCGTAGAGGCGCCGCTTCGCCCGCAGCGGCACGAGCCGGCGCAGGCGCAGCGGGTCGAGGCGGAGGAGCCGGTCGAGGGTCGCCCGCTCGGAGTCGAAGATCTCCATGTAACGCTCGGAGCCGAAGATCCCGAGGATCTCGACCCGCTCGAACCGCCGCTCGCAGAGGGCCCGCAGCTCGTCGGAGTCGAACTCGACGTAGTGGTAGGGATCGATGATCTCGTCGGGCCGCCCCAGCGTCAGCCGGTTCGGCGTGACGAAGACGGCGACGCCGTCGTCGGTCAGGACGCGGCAGACCTCGGCGAGGACGCGATCGGGGTCCGGCACGTGCTCGAGCGACTGGACCGAGAGCGCCGAGGGGAACGCGCGGTCGGCGAACGGGAGCTCGCGCATGTCGGCGACGACCGTCTCGCGGTCCTGCCCCGCGAGGGCGCCGGCGTCGATGTCGACGCCGACGGTCTCGCGCGGCGCCAGCAGGTGGAAGCTGTGGCCGACGCCGCAGCCGAGATCGAGGACCCGGCCGTCGCCCAGGTACGGCTCGCCGAGCTTGTAGGCGGCGACGTGGCGCTGCCAGGTCGGGTTGAAGCCGGCCTCGGGGCTCGCGACGCGCTCGCCGGTGACCTTCATCGGCGGCATCGTCTCAGGTCCGCCCGCGAGCGGCAGCGACGCCGAGATCGGCGCAGCCTGCGCGCGTTGCGGATAACAATGTCGGCGTGGAGACGCACGCCACGGCCGCGGTGCCCCGGTCCGGGCCGGACCCCCGACGGGACGCCCGCGGCCCCGCGACGCTCGCCGACGCGGCGGCGCTGACCGCGGCGGCGGTGCTGGCCGCGGCGCTGGCGCTGGCCTCGGCCGCCTACGTCCTGCTGCCCCCGATCGAGCTTCCCGAGCCGTTCGAGGACCATCACCAGACGGCCGAGACGTTCGTCTTCCTGGTCACGCTCGTGCTCGTCCTGCCCTTGGCGGTGTGGGGGGTCCCGCCCCTGGCCGATCGCATCGCGGGCAGGTCCCGCTCCGCCGCCGCCGGGGCCGCCGCGCTGGCCTGCGCGACGCTGGCCGCGGGCCTCGTGCTCGTGCGCGTCTCGACGGCTCTGCCCTGGGGCGGCGGGATGCCGACGCTGCTCGTGGTGACGGCCCTGTGGTGGGTCGGCGTCGGGGTGCTCGTCGCAAGGGCCGCCGCCGCCGGCGTCGGGCCGCTCGAACGGGCCGGCGCCCGGGCCGGCGCCGTCTGGGCGGCGACCGCGGCGCTGATGCTCGCCGTGATCGCCTCCTTCGCGATCTGGAGCTCGGTCTCGCTCCTCGTGCTCGCGGCCGCGGTCGCGGCCGCGGCCGCGGGGCTGGGCGCGGTCGGGCGCCGCGTGCCGCCCGCGCCGACCCGGCTCGGGCGGCTGATCGATCTGGCGATGGTCGGGCTCCTGCTCTTGGCCGTGCCGAACCTCGTTGTCCTGCGGCCCGACGTCGCCGCGGAGAGCTTCCTCACCCTGACGATCGACATGCACCAGAACTTCTTCGTCGCGCCGGCGAGCGACCTGCTGGCCGGCGGCACCCTCCTCGTCGACACCTTCTCCCAATACGGCGTGGTGTCGATCGCCTTCATCGCCGGCTGGTTCGACCTCGTCGGCGTCGGCAACGGCACGCTCGGCCTTCTCGAGGGCCTGATGAGCGCCCTGGTCTTCGCCGCCGGCTACCTCGTGGTCCGGGCGTCCGGGGCCGGCAGGGCCCTCGCGATCACGGGCTTCGCGGTCGCGACCGTCGTCCTCGTCTTCGGCCTCGTCTACCCGGTCGGAGGCCTGCTTCAGCACGGGGCGATCCGCTTCGGGATGCCGATGGCGATCCTGGCGGCGGCGGCCGCCGAGCTCCGGTTCGAGCGATTCGCGGCGCCGGCCCGCGTGGCGGCCCTCGCGATCGTCGGGCTCTCGTCGGTCTGGGCGCTCGAGGCGTTCGGCTACACGGCCTTCACCTTCGCCGCTGTGGTCGCCGCCGGGGCCGTCCTGGAGCCCGCGGGCGGGCGCCTCCGGCAGGCAGCCCGGCGCGCCGTCGCGGCGGTCGCCGCATGCATCGCCGCGCACCTGATCCTCGCCGTGGCGACGCTCGCGATCGCGGGCAGCCTTCCCGACTGGGCCGTCTATCTCGCCACCCTGCGCGAGTTCCTGGGCGGACGGATCGGGGAGCTGACCTACGACTTCTCGGCCTGGTCGCCGGGCCTGGCGGTGGGAGCCCTCTACGCCGTCTCCGCGATCGGCGTCGCGCTGCTCGTCCTGCGCCGGCCCGAGGTCGCTCTCGGGGAGCGGACCGCGGTCGTCCTGCTGGCCGGCTCGACGGCCTACGGGATCGCCCTGTTCAGCTACCTGGTCAACCGCTCGGCCGATCACATCGTCCCGTACGTCAGCCTCCCCGCGTTCATGGTCGTGATGATCTGGCTCGGCCTGCTCGGACGGACGGTCGGGGTCGACGCCAGGCCCGTGCGGGCGCTGCTGGCGCTCGCCCTCGGCGCGTCGGCGCTGATGGTCTCGACCTCCTGGTCCTCGGTCGATCTCAGGCTGTCGCAGTCGGCGCTGGCCCATCTCGTGCCCGGCGGGCAGTCGACCCGGGCCGCGCTCGCGCGCCTTCGACACATGCCGGAGCTGGCCCCGGGCGCGGACCAGGCGGAGCTCCTGCTCGCCCGCTACTGGGCGGGCAGGACCCGGGCCCTGGTGGTCACGGAGCCCGACCGCGGGATCGAGGCGCTCGCGCAGACGGGGCTCCGGAACCTGCTTCCGCTCACCAACCCGCTGGAGAGCAGCTTCGTCCCGGCCCAGAGCCTCGAGCGGCTCGACCAGGCCCTGGCGGAGATCGAGCCGGGCGAGCTGATGCTCACCGACGAGAACGCGCTGAGCACCTTCGTGAGGCTTCAACGGAACCCGGACCAGATGCCGCGAACCGCCGCCGAGCTCGATCCGCTCAGCCCGGAGGCGCTGCGGTTCGTCGCGCCCGGCGGGCTCGCCCTGCTTCAGAAGTACGCGCTCGGGCGGCTCGGCGAGCGCTTCGACGCGAAGGTCGTCGCGCGGAGCGAGGGCGGCCTGCTGGTCGTCGAGCTCGTCCCCCGCTGAGCGGGCTACGGCCGGTACTTGCGCGAGCGCACGATCCCGGCCCGATGCATCGCCAGCCGCAACCCCTGCCAGACGGTCTTCATCCCGTAGACGACGCCGGTGCGAAAGCCGACCGACGAAGCCTCCTCGAAATAGCGGCAGTTGGCCGGCACCTCGGTGATCCGGAAGCCGAGCTCGGCCGCCTGGTAGAGCATCTCCGAGTCGAAGCTGAAGTCGAGCGAGTTGCGGAGGAAGGGCACGCCGAGCAGGAGCTCCCGCGAGTAGGCGCGGTAGCCGGTGTGGGCCTCGCTCAGGTGCGTGCCCATGATCCGGTTCTGGATGCCGGTCAGGAAGCGGTTCGCGGCGAACTTCCAGCGCGGCATGCCCGCCGCCAGCGCGGCCCCGGGGGTCGCCAGCCGCGAGCCGAGGACGAGGTCGGCCTCGCCGGCGAGGATCGGCGCGGTCAGCTCGGGGATCAGCTCCGGCTCGTACTGCCCGTCGGGGTGGAGCATCACGACGACGTCGGCGCCGCGGTGCAGGGCCTGCATGTAGCAGGTCTTCTGGTTGCCGCCGTAGCCGACCTGATGGGGGTGCCACATCACCTCGAGCGGCAGCTCGCGGGCGAGTCGCAGCGTGCTGTCGGTGGAGGAGTCGTCGACGAGGATGATCTCGTCGACGTGGTCGAGCGGGATCGCGGCGACGGTCTCGCGCAGCGTCGCAGCCGCCTGCCGCGCCGGCATCACGACGACCACCTTCGACGCGCTGTTCGGTTCCGGGGCCAGCAGCCGCTCATCGTGCCAGGTTTCACGGCTCCGGGCCGCAGGACCCGGGGTGGCTGGTAGGTTCCGGTGCCGAGGAGTGGGCGGCCGCGCGTAGGACGGGGAGCAGCGACTTGAAGCAGACCCTTGCCGGCGCCCGCTGGGTGGCCCTCGCCGTCGCGGCCCTGACCGCGCTCGGGCTGGCGCTCCGCCTCGCCCGCTACCGGCAGGCGGTCTTCGGCGACGAGCTCTCGACCCTCTACATCGTCGAGGGCCGCTCGCTCGCGGAGATGATGGACTACGTCTCCGGCGACGCCGAGATCTCGCCGCCGCTCTACTTCATCCTCGCCTGGCTGGCGAGCAAGATCGGCTCCGCCCCCGAGCTCGTGCGGCTGCCGTCGCTGGTCGCGGGAACGATCTCGATCCCGCTCACCTACCTGGTCGGCGCACGGGCGATCAACCGCCCGGCCGGGCTGATCGCCGCGGGGGCGATGGCGCTGAGCCCGTTCATGATCTTCTACTCGGCCGACGGCCGCGGGTACGCGGTCACGATCGCGCTCCTGCTCGGTTCGACCCTGGCGATGCTCGCGGCCGTGCGGAGCGGAAGCGGGCGCTGGTGGGTCGCCTACGGGGCGCTTTCGCTGCTTGCGATGTACACGCACTACACGGCGGCTTTCGTCCTCGCCGCCCAGCTCCTCTGGCTGCTGTGGGCGCACCCGGCGGCGCGCCGGCCGGCGCTGCTCGCCAACCTCGGCGCCGGCGTCCTCTACCTGCCCTGGATCGCGGGCCTCGCCGCCGACGTCGGCTCGCCGACGACGGACCTCCTCTACTCCATCCAGGGCGAGGGGCTGGCCGTGAAGCTGCGCTCGATCGGGAGCTGGGCGATTGGGTACCCGTACAAGACCCTCTCCGATTTCCTCGGGCCGGTCCCCGCCCTGCTGGCTGCCGCCGGTTTCGCGGCGGCGGCGACGGTCGGGCTGCTCAGGCACCTCCGTGCCCGCGCGTCGGGCTCGCCGCGGCCGCCGCCGGTCTCGCCCGGCATGGCGCTCGCGGTCGCGCTCGCGGCATCGAACATCGCCCTTGCGCTGCTGTTCCTGCTCGTCACCGGCAACGACCTGCTCAGCGCCCGTGGCCTGGTCACGGCGTCAGCCGGCCTCTCGCTGCTGGCCGGCGCCGTGCTCGCCTCCGCCGGCCGGCTCTGGGGCTCGGCCTGCACGGTGCTCGTGGCCGCATGCCTGGCGTTCGGCGCCGGGCAGACGCTCGCGACCGAGAACCGGCTCCCCGATTTCAAGTCCGCCGCCGCCCGCATCGAGGCCGAAGCGGGGCCGGGCGACGTCGTCGTCGACCTCTCGCTCGCGGCCGGGGCGACCCCGGTGCCGCTGACGCCGCTCGACGCCTACCTCGGGCAGGACCGGCCCGAGTACCGGATCGGGCTGCCGGAGGGCGAGCCGCCGTTTCTGCCGCAGACGCCGGTCCCCGACGCGGCCACGCTGCTGCGGAAGGCGGTGCGGCAGGCACGCGGCGGATCGCTGATCGTCGTCGCCGGCGACGGGTCGCTGGCTCGCTCCGGCGACGAGGCGACCGCGATCGTCGCCGGGCCGGGGTCGGAGCCCGTCGGGCTGCCGCCGGGATCGAAGGTGGTCGCCGAGGAGCGCTTCCCGGGCCTCGGGCCGGTCGACGTCATCACGATCGACGTCGGCCGGACCGCCGGGGCCGGGTAGGGCATCGGCCGGTCAGGAACGATCGCGCTCGATCGCCGCCGGCGCAGAGGCGGCCGCGAGGACTCCCGCCTCGGCGCCGGGGGTTGGAGAGCCCCGCTCGGCCCGGCGCCGCGCCTGCCGGCGCCGGCCCCACCGCATCAGCGGTCGCTCGAGGGCGTAGTAGCTGACCGCGGCGCAGGCGACGGTGACCGCGAGCGTCGTCACCAGGAGCACCGTGAAGCTCATCCCCGGCCACCAGTCGGCGGCGCCGAGGTCGAACATCAGGACCAGCGCCGGGAAGTGCCAGAGGAACATCCCGTAGGAGACGAGGCCGAGCCAGGTCGTGACCCGGTGGCGGAGGAAGCGGCGGTAGGCGCCGCCGCCCCCGGCGCCGAACGTCGCCGGCAGCAGGACGAGGAGGGCGATGAGGCCGAAGCTGGCGAACTCGAACGGGTAGATGTCGACGTCGCGGAGCGGGTAGGTCGCGAGCGGGTAGGGGACGAGGACGAAGAGGCTGACGGCCAGGTACAGGCCGAGGGCCGCGCTCAAGGGCGCCCACGGCCTGGTCCTCACCGTCCGCACCCACGCCGGCTCGCCGCCGCGCTGCTCGACCCAGACCGAGACCGAGGCGAGGCCGAGGCCGAGGGCGAACCACAGGCCGGTCCCGATCGGGGAGAAGTTGAGGACCTGGCCGATGCCGCCGATCGGCCAGACGACCGAGGCCGGCAAGGAGACGAGAGCCAGGGTCGAGATCGCGGCGAGCTCGGGCACCAGCCAGCTCCGGGTGCGCCGGTGGCGCCCGACCCAGGCCAGGGCGACGACGATGAGCGGCAGCATGGCGTAGAAGAGCACCTCGACGGCGAGGCTCCAGGCCGGGGGGATGGCGCAGCGGTAGGAGTCGGCGGCGCAGGCGCCCTCCGGCGTGAAGATCGGGTAGTTCTGGAGCAGCCCGTAGTACGCCCACCAGTTGCCGCTGAAGGCCCCCGCCATTCCGGGCACGATCGCGGTGACCGTCAGGGCCGCCCAGTACGCCGGCGCGATCCGCAGGAACCGGCGCTCGGCGTAGCCCGAGAAGGTCGGGCGATCCCGTCCCGCGACGCGGGCGGCGACGAACGGGCGGTAGAGGAGGAAGGCCGACAGGAGGAAGAAGAACGGAACCCCGATGTTCAGGTGGGCGAGGACCGCGCCCGCGACCGAGTCGACGGGACCACCGATGAACACCGTGAACAGGGCGACGTGGAAGACGAGGATCGAGAGCGCCGCGATCCCGCGCAGGGAGTCGAAGAGCGGGAACCGCAGGTGGCTTGGCGGTACTTCCATGCGCCCGGCTGGATCGTAGACCGAATTCCGCGCCAGGCCGCCGATCGGGCCGGGCGCCCGACCATCAGGGCCCGGTCGTGTCGCGCGTGGCCCGGCGCGCCCAGCGCGCCGCCCGGGCCCGGATCGGCCGCTCGATGACGCGGGCCGACATGTAGCCCCAGAGGATCGAGGCGGGGACGACGGCGAGCAGCCAGACCGCCGCCGCCCCGGCGGTTCCCGACGGCATCGAGACCAGCCGCGCGAGGCAGGTGATGATCACGAGGTGGATCAGGTAGATGCCGTAGCTGACGTCGCCGAGCCAGCGCACCGGGGCGTTGATGAAGGGCATCTGCCAGCGCTCGCCGGAGAAGATCGTCGCGGCGGCGAAGAGCCCGATCAGCGCCGTGTAGAGGAGCCCCACCAGCGGCGAGTAGTGGACCGACGCCGGCTGCACGACCGCGACCAGCGCGGCGATCGCGGCGAATCCGGCGACCGCCGCGAGCTGGGCCGCGCGGGCCCGCCCGGGGCCGAAGGCGGCCGCGATCGCCTGCCGCCGCGAGAACAGCAGGGCGACCGTCATGCCGACCCCGAACGAGAACGCCCAGTAGGGGAACTGGATCTCCCCGGCGAGGTAGAGCTCGTCGATCCGGGCGGCCGAGATGTCGATCGACAGCAGTGAGGCGATCGAGTCGAGGTTCGTCATCAACAGCCTCCAGGCGACCGCGATCGCGGCGCTGATCGCCAGCCCGATCAGCGGGTGCCGGAACCAGCGCGCCGCGAAGAAGACCAGCAGGATGTAGAAGATGACGTCCGAGGAGAGCGTCCAGATCGCCCGGTTCATCCCGAACCCGAGGAAGTACTGGAAGTTGACCAGCTCGGCCGGGACCTCGAAGGTCGTGAGGGTCAGGAAGATGTTGCCGAGGCCCGGGAACGCGAGCGGGGGCTCGAACGGCACCGTCGCGATCAGCAGCAGGCTGAGGGCGAGGACCAGGAAGTAGGCGGGAAACAGCCGCGCGGCCCGCCGGACCGCGAAGGCGCTGACCGACCCGAGCTCGCCGCCGCGCGCCGCCACCGGCAGGAACATCACGAACCCGCTGACGATGAACAGCGCGTTGAGCGAGCTCTGGCCGGGATCGATCGCCCAGACGAAGCTGCCGATCGCGCCGTCCTCGGGCCCCATCCCGATCCGGGCGTTCTGCAGCGTGTGGAAGATCACGATCGCGAGGATCGCGATCCCGCGAAAGCCGTCGAACGCGGGGACGACCGGGACCCCCGATGCGGCCCTGCGCATCTTGCCCGGGTCGATCGGCTCGTGGCGCGCGACATTGGTCGCGGATCCGCTCAAGCTTGGGGTCTCCTCCCGTCGTGCGGGCGCGAACTCTAAGCCACCCCCGCCCCCTGGATCGCTCTAGACTCCCCGGCCTTGGAGCGATTCGAGACAGCCGTGCCGCTGCGCGGGGACGACCCGGGCCAGTGGGGTGCCTCGATGGCCAACATGTCCGAGATCATGTTCCCGGTCCTCGATGCGGCCGGGGTTCGCAGCCTGGCCGAGATCGGTGCCTACGCCGGCGACCTGACCGCCGTCCTGCTCGAGTGGGCGGGGCCCGCGGGCGCGACCGTGATCGCCGTCGACCCGACGCCGCAGCAGGCGCTGCTCGACCTCGCGGAGGAGCGCGCGGAGCTGCGGCTCGAGCAGGCGACGAGCCTCGACGCGATCCCCCGGATGGATCTGCCCGACGCCTTCATCATCGACGGCGACCACAACTACTTCACGGTCAGCGAGGAGCTGAAGCTGATCGAGGAGCGTGCCGGCGAGGCTGCCATGCCGCTGCTCCTCTTCCACGACGTCTGCTGGCCCCACGCGCGCCGCGACGCCTATTACGCCCCCGATCGCATCCCCGAGGAGTACCGCTCGACGATCGCCTCCGGGGTTGGGATCGCGCCCGGTGAGCCGGGGCTCACCTACGGCGGGCTCCCGTACGTCCACGTGCAGGAGCGGGAGGGCGGCGAGCGCAACGGGGTGCTGACCGCGATCGAGGACTTCCTCGAGGAGCGGCCCGGGCTCGAGTTCGCGCTGCTGCCGATGTTCTTCGGCTTCGGCGTCTGCTGGCGGCGGGACGCGCCCTACGCCGGGGCGCTGCGGTCGCTGACCGCGCCGCTGGATCGCAATCCGGTGATCGCGCGCCTCGAGTGGAACCGCGTCTGCACGCTGGCCGAGAGCCACGTGGCGCGAACGCACCTCGCGGTCCTCAAGGAGAAGCACACCGAGCAACAGGCGCGCTGCCGGCGCCAGGAGGACCTCCTGCGCGAGGTCGAGCGATCGACCCGGCTCCGCATCGCCGAGAAGCTGGCGCGCTTCCGCCGCCGCGACCAGCCCGACATGCGCGCCCGGATCGCCGCCGAGCTCGATTCGGGCGCGAGCGCCACCGACCCCGCCTAGACGGGACGGCTACTCGGCCTTGGCCGCGGGCCCGCGGCCGACCAGCGCCGCGAGGCGGTCCCGCACCGCCCGGTAGCGGTTGGCGAGGCGCCATGCCTTGCTGTCGACGAAGTCGTCGTAGACCCGCTCCAGCGCCTTGTAGCGCAGCTCCTGCTCGACCGCGACGGCCCGGGCGGCTCCGAGCTCGGCCTCCGCCCGCCTTGCCCGCTGCAGCGGATCGCCGACCGGGGGGTCGAGGTGGGGGAGCCGGCCCTCCCACTTCTCGGCGAGGCGGATGTAGGACTCGATCCAAGCGTCCGGGTCGCTGACCAGCTCGAGCCGGTGGTGGTGGATCATCCGGAAGTCGGCGGTGACGATCTTCTTGCCGGCCTCGCGGGCCTGGCAGCAGATGTCGAAGTCGTAGCCGTGCAGCTTGCCGAGCGTCTCGTCGAAGCGCAGGTTGCGGACCGCCCACGGGGAGAGGACGAGGATGAAGCCGTCGAGCGAGTCGACCTCGCCCGTGTGGCAGAACGAGGGGGTGGTCTCGGGGTCCCATGACATCGAGTCGAACTGACCGCCGCCGATCTCGGGGTAGCGGTGGGTGAACGACGCCCACGTCACCGCGCCGTCCCACCAGGCGATGCTGCGGACCCCGATCGCGCCGGCGCAGCCGACGATCGCCACGTCGGGGTCCTCGAGGCTCGCGCGGATCGTCCGGCAGAAGTCGTCGTCGTCGATCTCCGCGTCCTGGTGGAGCAGGACGAGGGCCTCGAGGTCGTCGTGCTCGGCGGCCACGTCGAGCAGCAGGTTGTAGTTCTTGAACAGCGTCCCGAT
Organism: Actinomycetes bacterium; assembly: GCA_016861045.1. Classification (GTDB taxonomy): domain Bacteria; phylum Actinomycetota; class Thermoleophilia; order Solirubrobacterales; family 70-9; genus RHKX01. The sequence goes on from BOKP01000004.1 coordinate 436,721, forward strand.
GCTCTGATGGGGCACGACGAGCGAGTCGGGCTCGCGCACCCGGTCGATGCCCGGCCGTGCGCACCGGTCGTACATCTCCGAGTCCGTGACTGCGGTGCCGAACAGGATCATCGCTTTGCGTCGGGCATTGGTCGGTCGCGATTGGGAAGCGACCCACGTGGGCTCGTGCTCCACGGTCGGCAACCCTCGGAGAGCGGCATGGTATGCGATGAGCACCTAGACTGCACCACCCGGATGGAGCGCGTGAACGACAGCGATCCCGCTCCGTTCGACGCCGATCTCTTCGCCCGGTGCGAGGGCCCGCTGCCGTCCGGGCTCCGGGCCGGCAGGTCGAACGCGATCTTCTGCGTCGGGTCCTGCTTCCACCGCCGCGGCGAGGTCCGGAGGCTCTGGATCCGCGCCGGGGGCGGCCTGACCGAGGTTCGAAACCGGTCGCTGCCGCGCCACGACCTGTTCCTCGAGCTGCACCGATCGGCCGCCGGCTCCGATCCCGAGGACCGCTCCTACCGCAGCGGCTTCTGGTCGGTCGTCCCGGTGGGTCCGCTCGAGCCCGGCCCGATGGAGATCGCGGTGGTGGCCGAGCTCGGGGACGGCTCGACGGTCGCGGCGCCGTTCGCCGAGATCCCGATCGTGCCGGCGCCGCCCCGGCCCGGCGGGGACGCGGAGCGACCGGCCCGGATCGGGATCTGCATGGCGACCTACGAGCCGGATCCGGAGCTGCTCGCCGTCCAGATCGACTCGATCAGGGCGCAGACGAACCGGGACTGGGTGTGCTACGTCAGCGACGATCACTCCTCCGAGCCCGCCTGGGAGGAGATCCGGCGCATCGTCGGCGACGACGAGCGGTTCGTGCTCTCGCGGGCCGGCGAGCGGATCGGCTTCTTCCGCAACTTCGAGCGCGCGCTCTCGATGGCCTCCGAGGAGTGCGAGCTGATCGCGCTCAGCGACCAGGACGACCGCTGGTACCCGGAGAAGCTCGACGCGCTCGCGGCCGCGATCGGCGGGCATCAGCTCGTCTACAGCGACCAGCGCCTGACGCTGCGGGACGGAACGGTGATTCGCGACACGCTCTGGGTGGGGCGCAGCAGGAACGAGGACAGCCTCTACTCGATCGCGACGGCGAACACGATCGTCGGCGCCTCCGCGATCATGCGCAGGGACCTGCTCGACCGGATCCTGCCCTTTCCCCGCAGCCCCGGCTGGCAGTTCCACGACCACTGGATCTCCGCGGTCGCGCTGGCCGCCGGCTCGGTCGGCTACATCGACCGCCCCCTCTACGACTACGTGCAGCACGAGACCGCGGTCGTGGGGCGGGTGTCGGTCGAGGGGGCCGGCGAGGAGCGGGGGCCGGGCCCGTTGTCCTCCCTGCGGCATCCACGGCGGATGCTGATCCGCTGGAAGTGCATCTACTTCCGCAGCTTCATCCACGTGGCCCTGCAGGCCGAGGTGCTGCTCGGCCGCTGCTCGGATCGGATGAGCGCCCGCGACGCACGGGCCCTGCGCCGCCTGATCGCCGCCGACCGCTCGCCGCTCGGGGCGCTCGAGCTCGCGGTCAGGCCCGTCCGCGAGATCTGGGGGCGAAACGAGACGCTCGGGACCGAGTGGCACCTGCTGAAGGGGATCGCCTGGCTTTGGCTCGTCCGCCTGCGGGAGGTCGGCCGGCGCTCGCCGACGGGTGCGAGGCAGGACGTCACGGTGCCGGAGTTCGACATCGGCTCGTTCGCGCAGTGGCGCCTGAAGCGATGGATCCAGGGCCGCTCCCGGGCGGCGGTCCGGGCCACCTCCAGCGTCTAGAATCGCCCTCACGGAGGCGAAAGATGCGCGTCCCGCCACCTGATGCGCCGTCAGCAGACGACAGAGGAGACCGAGTCCGTGGCGCTGCCGGATGCCGTCGAGCGCCGGTTCACTGTCGACTCCCCGGTGGCGATCGAGCTTCGTGACGTCCGCAAGACGTTCCGGATCCCCAGGCACCGGGTCACGACGTTCAAGGAGCGCGCCGCCCATCCGTTCGGGCGCAGCGAGTACCGCGAGCTGAACACCCTCAGCGGCATCTCGCTCGACATCCACGAGGGCGAGTTCTTCGGGATCGTCGGCCGCAACGGCTCCGGCAAGAGCACCCTGCTGAAGATCATGGCGAGCATCTACGCCGCCGACGCGGGGAGGATCCGCGTCGCGGGCCGGCTCGCGCCGTTCATCGAGCTCGGCGTCGGCTTCGATCCCGAGCTCGCGGCCAGCGACAACATCATCCTCAACGGGGTGATGATGGGGCTGAGCCGGCGCGAGGCGAGGCGCCGGATCGACGCCGTCATGGACTTCGCCGAGCTTCGCGACTTCGAGGACCTGAAGCTGAAGAACTACTCGTCGGGGATGACGGTCCGGCTCGCGTTCGCGGTCATGGTGCAGGCGGACGCCGACGTGCTGCTGATCGACGAGGTGCTCGCGGTCGGAGATGCGAGCTTCCAGCAGAAGTGCACCGACACGTTCTACGGGATGCGGAACGCGGGCAAGACGATCGTGCTCGTCACCCACGACATGACGGCGGTCCAGAGCTACTGCGACCGGGCGATGCTCCTGCACGACGGGCGCAGCAGGTTCGTGGGGGACCCCGAGGAGGTGGGTCGCCGCTACCTCCAGCTCAACTTCACGAAGGAGACGGGACCGCTCCCCCAGGGCCTCGAGCCGGGATCGCCCGACGTTCACGCCAAGGTCGTCGACGCCTGGCTCGAGGACCGCGACGGCGAGCGTCAGGAGAACGTCGGCGGCCGCGATCCGATCCGCCTGAAGACGATCATCGAGGCGCGGGAGCGGCTCGAGAACCTCGTCGTCGGCTACCACCTCTACGACGTCCGCGGCGTCCACCTCCTCGGCTTCAACTACTCGCCGCGGGAGTCCGGCGACGGAGCTCCCGAGGTGCTGGAGGAAGGCCAGCGGCTGCGGATCAGCGTCGAGCTCGAGAACCGGCTCGCCAAGGGCCATTACTTCCTCAGGTGCTGGGTCGCCCGGGATCGCGAGCCGGGCGATCTGACCCTGCAGGTGTTCGACCTCCTCGACTTCGTCGTCTACGACGTCGACCCGATCGCCGGGCTGATCAAGGTCGAGCCGGTGATGAGCTCGGAGACGGTGGAGTGAAGGCGACGGCCGCCGCCGGCCTCGCCGACGCCGAGCCGCCGAGCCCGACGACCGGGCCGGAGCCGGCGGACGGCGTCGGTGCCGGTCTGCAGGAGGTCAGGGGCCCGTCCGCGTTCGGCGGCGGGCGCCGGCGCTTCCTCGAGCTCCTGCTGCTGATGGCGATGACCGACTTCAAGAAGACGTTCTTCGGCACCGTCCTCGGCTACGCCTGGTCGCTGCTGCGGCCGCTCCTCACGTTCGCCGTGCTGCTCGTCGTCTTCACGAGGATCATCCGGATCGGCTCCCAGATCCCGAGCTACCCGATGTTCCTGCTGTTCAACATCGTCTTCTTCGGGTTCTTCCAGGAGGCGACGATGACCGCGACGACCGCGGTCGTGGGGCGCGAGTCGATCGTCCGCAAGACGCAGTTCCCGCGGCTCGTGATCCCGCTGGCCGCGGTGCTCACGGCGCTGCTCAACCTCGGGATGAACCTGATCGCGGTCGTCGTCTTCTTCCTCTTCTTCGGCGTCGGGCCGATGTGGACCTGGCTTCTGTTCCCGGTCCTGCTCGGCCTGATGCTGATCCTGGCATCCGCGGTCGCGACGCTGCTTTCGGCCCTCTACGTCCGCCGCCGCGACGTGGCGATCATCTGGGGCGTGCTGTCGATGGCCCTCTTCTACGGCAGCATGGTCCTGATCCCGATCAGCTTCGTCCCCGAGGGACTGCTCCGCGACCTGATGTTCATCAATCCCCTGGTCCCGATCATGGTCCAGGCGCACCAGTGGATCATCGATCCGGGCGCGCTCGGCGCCGTCGAGGCGGCCGGCGGCTGGCTCGGGCTGCTGCCGGCGGCGATCGTGTTCGTCGGCGTCTGCGCCTGGTCCACGCACTTCTTCAACCGGGAGGCGCCGCGGGTCGCCGAGGAGCTCTAGCCGCGTGGGCTCCACCGAGACGGCCCGCGCCGCCCCGGATGCGGGCCGATACGACTCGACCCGCGCCGAGCGCTTCGCGTGGCTGACGCCGCGAGTCGCGGTGCCGGTCCTCGCCGGCCTGATGCTCGTCGGGCTCGCGCTCCGGCTCGCCAAGCTCTGGGACGGCGTCTACGCGGACGAGCTCTCGACGCTCTACATCGTCAGGGGCCGGAGCCTCGGCGACATGCTCGACATCGTGTCGAGCGATGCCGAGGTCTCCCCGCCGCTCTCCTTCATCGCCTCCTGGGCGTTCGCCAGGCTCGGCTCGGCCCCGGAGCTGATCCGACTGCCCTCGCTGGTCGCCGGGATGGCGTCGATCCCGCTCACCTACCTCGTCGGGACGCGGGCGGTCGGCCGGACGGCGGGCCTCGTCGCGGCGGCGATCGTGGCCCTGAGCCCGTTCATGGTCTACTTCTCGACCGAGGCCCGCGGCTACGCGCTGGCCATCGCCTTCCTGCTCGCATCGACGCTGACGCTCTTGCGCGCGCTCCGCTCGCCCGGCCGCCGCTGGTGGGTCGCCTACGCGGTCTTCGGCGCGCTGGCGATGTACTCGCACTACACCGCCGCGTTCCCGCTCGCGGCGCAGCTGCTCTGGGTCCTCTGGGCGGCTCCGCGGGCGCGGGCCGCCGCGCTGGTGGCCAACCTGCTCGCGCTGATCCTCTACCTGCCCTGGCTGCCGGGGGTGCTCGGCGACACGTCGTCTTCGACGCTCCCCCTCGTCGAGGCCTTCGTCGCTTCCGGCTTCGACGCGAAGCTGACGGCGCTCGCGGCCTGGGCTTTCGGCGGCCCCTACCTGCCGCCCGCGGACTTCCCGGGGACCTGGGTCGTGGCGCTCGGCGCCGCCGGCGTGGCGGTCGCCGCCGTCGCCGCGATCGCCGCCGGGGCGCGCCGGCCGGCTCCGGTCGGGCCGCCGGCGATCGAGCACGGGACCGCGCTGCTGATCTGTCTCGGCCTCTCCGCCCCGGCGCTCGAGCTCGCGCTCGCGCTCGCGGGCGGACCGGAGATCTTCGGCTCGCGCAACCTCGGGAGCGCGTCGGCGGGGATGGCGCTCGCGATCGGAGCCCTCGTCAGCGCCGCCGGACCGCTCTGGGGGGGCGTGGCGCTCGCGGCCGTGATGGTCGCGTTCGTGGCCGGCTCGGCGGCGAACCTCGGCTCCGCCAACGCGAAGCCCGACTTCGAGGCGGCCGCGCGCTGGATCGACGCGCGGGCGGAGCCGGGCGACGTGATCGTCGATGTCCATGACGTCCGCTCGACCCCGGTTCCCCTCACTCCCCTGGACGCCTACCTCGGGGGCGGCTTCGACACCTTCCGTCCGCTGATGCCGGTCGGTCCGCCGCCGTTTCTCCCGTTCGAGTCGGAGCCGCCGCCGGCCGGCCGGCTGATCGACCGGGCGCTGCGGGAGGGACGGGGAAGCCGGGTCTTCGTCGTCGGGCTCGACGAGCGGATGGTCACGAGCGGCGGCGCGCTGGCCGCGATCGAGATCGGCCCCGCCGGCGACCCGGGGAGCGAGCTCTTCGCGCTGCCGGGGTCCGCGCGCACGGTCGAGTCGGCGCGATTCCCGGGGCTGCGCGACATCGACCTGTTCCTCCTCGAGGACGGGAAGCGATGAGCGCCGACGCGAAGGCCGGTCTGTGGCTCGAGAGCCGTCCGCTGCCATCGACGCTGCCGGCGGGACGGGCGGACGCGATCTTCGTCTTCGGGGCCTGCTTCCACCCCCATGAGGAGGTCACCGGCCTCGAGATCCTGGTCGACGGCGCGCCGCGCGCGGTGACCGACTTCGGCCTGCCCCGCCTCGACGTCTTCCGGCGCCTGCATCCCAACCTCGGCGGCGGCGAGCCGCCGGTGCCGCCCGAGGACCGCGACTCGCTCGAGGACCCGGAGGTCCGCTGCTACCGCAGCGGCTTCTGGGCGACGGTGCCGCTGCCGGCCCGCGAGCTCGGGAGCGAGACGGCCCTCGCGGTCCGGGCCGCGCTGGGGAGCGGAGCGGAGGCGGTCGCCGAGATCGCCCGGATCGGTGCCGGCCCGCCGCCGCTCGCGAGCATCGACCAGGCCGCTGCCGCCGATCCCCTCGAGGCCCGGATCGCGATCGTCATGGCGACCTACAACCCCGACATGGACCTGTTCCGGGCCCAGGTGCGCTCGTTGCGCGAGCAGTCCGACGAGAACTGGGTCTGCGTCGTCGGCGACGACCGCTCGCGGGCCGACCGCTTCCGCGAGATCGCGGCCGAGCTCGCCGGCGACGAGCGGTTCGTGCTCGCGCGCGGCGAGCGCCGGCTCGGCTTCTACCGGAGCTTCGAGCGGGCGCTCGGGCTGGTTCCCGCCGACGCCGGCCTGGTCGCGCTCTGCGACCAGGACGACCGCTGGCACCCCGACAAGCTGGCCACGCTCCGGGCGGAGATCGGCGGCGCGATGCTGGTCTACAGCGACCAGCGGGTCGTCGATGCCGGCGGCAACGTGCTGGCCGAGACCTACTGGACGAGCAGGCGCAACAACCACACGAACCTGCTCTCGCTGCTGATCGCCAACACGATCACCGGAGCCGCCTCGCTGATGCGCCGCGAGGTCGTCGAGCGGGCGCTGCCGTTCCCCGACGTGCCCGGCGAGCACCAGTACCACGACCACTGGCTCGGCCTGGTCGCGATGACGATGGGCGGGGTCGCCTACGTCGATCGGCCGCTCTACGACTACGTCCAGCACCGGGGCGCGGCGCTCGGCCACGCCAGGGCCAACGCCGGGATCGCCGGAGCGGGCGGGCTGCGGGAGCGGATCGGGATCCGCTACTGGCGTGGCCGCTTCGCCGACGCCCACGCCGCCTACTTCCGCAGCTACGTCCGCCTCGAGGTGCTGGCGCGCGCCCTCCTCGAGCGCGTCCCCGAGGCGTCCCGCCGCAAGCGGTCCGCCCTGAGGCGGTTCCGGTGGGCCGACCGCTCGCGGGCGGGAATCCTCTGGCTGCGGCTTCGCGGCCTCCGCGGAATCGCCCGCGACGAGACGCTCGGCGCCGAGCGGATGCTCGCCGAGAGCCTGCTCTGGCGGCACCTGATGCGTCACCACAGCCGTGACTGGGAGCGTCCGATCGGCTCGCCGTTCGACGCCAGCCTGCCGGCGCCGGAGGAGGAGGCCGGGGGCGAGGCCTTTCCCGATCCCGAGACCGCGCACATCGAGCGCCTGCTCGCGCCGCTCGGGTTCAGGGTCTCGGAGTCCGAGCCCGAGCGGATCAACCTGCTGATCCCGACGATCGACCTCCGGCACCTGTTCGGGGGCTACATCGCGAAGTTCAACCTCGCCCGCAAGCTCGCCGAGGCCGGCCACCGCGTGCGGATCGTGACCGTCGATCCGACGCCGGAGCTGCCGGCGGACTGGCGCCGGCAGGTCGAGGCCTACAGCGGGCTGGCCGGCGCGATGTCGCGGATCGAGGTCGCGTTCGCCCGCGAGCAGGGCGAGGTCGCGATCGGCCCGCGGGACCGGTTCGTCGCCACCACCTGGTGGACCGCCTATCACGCCCGCGACGCCGTCGCGCTCACGGAGGGCGATCGGTTCCTCTACCTGATCCAGGAGTACGAGCCGTTCACGTTCGTGATGGGCTCGTGGGCGGCGATCGCCGCCGAGACCTACTCGTTCCCGCACGCGGCCCTGTTCTCGACCGAGTTCCTGCGCGCCTACTTCGCCGCGAACCGGATCGGCGTCTATTCCGGTGACCCTGCCGACGGAGACCGGAGCTCGGTCTCGTTCGAGAACGCGATCACCGCCGTCCGGGCGCCGTCGGCCGCCGACCTGGCCGAGCGCGAGAGCCGGCGCCTGCTCTTCTACGCGCGCTCGGAGCCGCACGCCAAGCGGAACATGTTCGAGCTCGGGATGATCGCGATCTCCCGCGCGATCGAGGCCGGGACCTTCGGCGAGGACTGGGAGTTCTTCGGGATCGGCTCGGTCTCCGGCCGCGCCCGGGTCGCGATCGCGAACGGGAACGAGCTCGACGTCCTGCCGCGCCAGGACCAGGCCCGCTACGGGGAGATCCTCGGCGGCTACGACGTCGGCCTGTCGCTGATGCTCACGCCCCATCCGAGCCTGGTGCCGATCGAGATGGCCTCGGCCGGCCTTCTCACGGTCACGAACACGTTCGCCACCAAGACGGCCGAGCGGCTCGCCGCGATCTCGGCGAACCTGATCGCCGCCGAGCCGAGCATCGAGGGCGTGGCCGCGGGGCTGGCCGCCGCAGTCGCGCGGGTGGACGACCACGAGGGGCGCGTTCGCGGCGCGGCGGTCGACTGGAGCAGCGACTGGGAGCGATCGCTCGACCCCTCCGCGATGGCCGCCGTGCAGCGACTCCTCGGCTTCGGGTAGCCGCGGCCGGGGAGTCAGCCGGGCGCGGCCGGGATCCCGCCGTAGGCCTCGAGCTCCGCCTTCCTCCATTCGGGATTGCGCTCGTACATCCGGCCGATCTGCCCGGCGGTGAAGACGCGCGAGACGTCGTGCTCGTAGGAGTTCCCGATCCAGGGAACCGACGCGATCGCCGCGCGGGCGGCGTCCGTCTCGACCCCGACGTCCCGCAGCAGCCGCTCGACGTCCGTGGCGAGGTGCTCGGCCCGCAGCCAGCGCTCGACCGGGTGCTCGGGACCGGTCGTCCACCTGAGGACCTCGTCGGGGTCGGTGTCGTCGGCCATCTCCTCGACGGACGCCATCGGCAGCGGCTCGTAGTCGGGATGGATTCCGGAGATCGCCTTGTGGTGGGCGATGCTCAGGATCCAGGAGGGCAGGCGGCGGATGTTCATCACCCGCAGCTTGCCCTCGATCGCCTCGGCGTGGACCCAGAAGCCGTCGTGCTTCTCGTTCGAGTCGAGCGGCGCCTGGTAGCGGACCAGGCCCGGCACGGCCGCGAACATCTTCGCCGTGGCGTCGCCCGCGGTCTTCGGGAGATGCGCCCAGGCGAACCGCTCGGTGATCACCACGGCCCGTGGCCCCTCAGAAGAACGCCCCGCCCCGGTACTCGCCGAAGACCTCGCGCAGCGTCCCGCAGACCTCGCCGATCGAGGCCCCGGCGCGGAGCGCCTCCTTCATCGGCGGCAGCAGGTTGCCCTCGCCCGCCGCGACCCGGGCGAGCTCGTCGAGGCGGGCGTCCACGGCCGCCTGCTCACGGCTCTCCTTGTGGCGCGCGAGCCGGGCGACTTGGCGCTTCTCGGCCTCGGGATCGACCTTGAGGATGTCGACGTCGTCGATCGTGTCGGTGACGAACCGGTTGACGCCGACGACGATGTCCTGGCCGCTCTCGTAGCGCGCGTGGTAGCTCGCCGCCGACTCCTCGATCTCGCGCTGCATGTAGTCGAGCGAGGCGACCGAGCCGCCCATGCCCTCGACCCGCGCCATCAGCTCCCGCGCCCGCTCCTCGATCTCGTCGGTCAGCGACTCGATGAAGTAGGAGCCGGCGAACGGGTCGACCGTGTCGGTCGCGCCGGACTCGTAGGCGATCACCTGCTGGGTCCGCAGCGCGATCCGGGCGGAGCGCTCGGTCGGCAGCGCCAGCGCCTCGTCGAAGCCGTTGGTGTGCAGCGACTGCGTGCCGCCGGCGACCGCCGCGAAGCCCTGCAGCGCGACGCGGATGATGTTGACCTCGGGCTGCTGCGCCTGCAGGGTGACGCCACCGGTCTGGGTGTGGAAGCGGATCATCTGCGAGCGCGGGCTGTCGGAGCCGAACCGCTCGCGGACGATCTCCGCCCACATCCGCCGCACCGCGCGGAACTTCGCGACCTCCTGGAAGACGTTGTTGTGGCAGTTGAAGAAGAACGCCAGGCGTGGCGCGAAGGCGTCGATCTCGAGGCCGCGGTCGAGCGCCGCCTCGACGTAGGCGATCGCGTTGGCGAGCGTGAAGGCGACCTCCTGCACAGCCGAGCAGCCCTTCTCGCGGATGTGGTAGCCGCTGATCGAGATCGTGTTCCACTTCGGGACGTTCGCCGAGCAGTACTCGAAGATGTCGGTCGTCAGCCGCATCGTCGGCTCCGGCGGGTAGATGTAGTTCCCGCGCGCCATGTATTCCTTGAGGACGTCGTTCTGGACCGTCCCGCGGAGTTGCTCGGAGGCGACGCCCTGCTCCTCGCCGACGAGCTCGTAGAGCAGCAGCAGGACCGCCGCGGGCGCGTTGATCGTCATCGAGGTCGAGACCGTCTCGAGCGGGATCCGCTCGAAGCAGATCCGCATGTCCTCGATCGTGTCGATCGGGACCCCGGTCCGGCCGACCTCGCCGTCGCAGAGCGGGTCGTCGGAGTCGCGGCCGAGCTGGGTCGGCAGGTCGAAGGCCATCGAGAGGCCGGTCGAGCCGTGCTCGATCAGGTAGCGGTAGCGCTCGTTGGTGTCCTCGGGGCTGGAGAAGCCGGCGTACTGGCGCATCGTCCAGAGCCGGTCGCGGTACATGCCCTCGTGGATCCCGCGCGTGAACGGGAACGAGCCCGGCTCGCCGAGCCGCGCCTCGAGCCCCGGCGCGACGTCCTCCGCCCCGTAGCGGCGCCCGATCTCGATCCCCGAGTCGGTGTACCGGTGCTCGTCGCCGGGCCCGACGACGGGCGCGATGAACCGGTGCTCGGAGGGCTCGGGGGCGGCGCTCACGGGCTCGGAAGGATAGTTGCGGCGTGCCGGCGGCGAGGTCGCCGCCGGCGCCCTCCACCGCGGCCCCGACCTCGAGCTTGTCGCCGCGATCACCGGTCGGGCGGTCGAGTGGGTCGCTCCGAGGGGTTCGGTCGACCGACCCCGCGCGAGGAGGCGGTGTTCGGGGCGCTCAGCGCGGGCGCCGCGGCCACCAGCCGGGCACCGATTCCAGGTAGCGCTCGTAGCCGGGCCCGAACCGGCGGCGCAGGACCGGCTCCTCGTAGAGGCGGGCGAAGGCGAACGCCACGGCCATGACCAGGGCCGCGTAGGCGACGAGGATCGGGCTGAGGAAGAGGAGCGCCTGGCCGAGGATGATCGCCGCGAGCGCCAGGTACATCGGGTTTCGGACCCAGCGGTAGATGCCGCCGACGACCACCTGCTCGGTCGGGGCGACAGGCGCCGGCGTCCCGGTGCCCTCGGTGACGAAGCGGGCGAAGCCGGACGCCAGCGCCGCCACCCCGGCGGCGATCGGGATCGCACCGACGAGCCGCAACTCCGCCCACGGCGAGGTGACGGCCGGCGCGTTCCAGCCGGTCAGCAGGTACGGGACGAGCCCGGCGACGACGCCGGGAGCGAGGACGGCGAAGGCGAGCGATCCGAACGCGGCCCGGGCCGTCGCGGACCTCATCGCTCGCTCCCGGCCCGGACGCCCGCGCCGGCCGAGCGATTCCCGCCGGCCGCGCCGGCCAGGACCGCTGCCATCGACTCCGCCGCGGCGGGATAGGCGAAGCGGCTCGCGGCCCGGGGATCGGGTCCGCGGAGGCCCTCGCCGAGCAGCCGCCCGAGCGCGGCCGCGATCGCGGCGGGGTCGTCGGCCGCGACGACCGGCTCGACGCCGGCGGCGGCGGCGAGCCGGCCGGCCTCGGTGCCGGCGGCGAGGGCGAGGATCGGCACGCCGGCGGCGAGGTACTCGAAGAGCTTGAAGTTGACGAGCTGCGAGCGGGCGGGCTGGGCGAGCAGGAGCAGCGCGTCGGCCCGGCGCTGGAGCGCCAGCGTCTCCTCGCGCCCGAGCGAGCCGAGGAGGGTGATCGCGACCGGCGCGAGGTCACGCCGACCGAGCAGGGCGCGCTCGTCCGGCCGCAGCGGCCCGGCGATCGCCAGCTCGAGGCGGCTCGCCGGCTCGGGCGCGTCCCGGGCGAGGCTCGCGATCGCCTCGACCAGCGGCCGCGGGTCGCGGCCGTAGCTTCCGAACCGGCCGGTGTAGAGCAGCGAGGTGCGGCCGCGGTCGAGCCGCCCCTCCGTGGCCGCCAGCGCGCCGGGCCCGGGATCGTCACCGGGGTCCCAGGCGTTGGCGATCACCGCCGGGTCGGCGATGCCGCGATCGCGGAGGTCGGCGGCGGCCGGCTCGGAGACGCAGACGACGCGGTCGGCGGCGCCGAGCAGGCGCCGCTCGAGGCGCTCGTCGAGGCGCCTCTGGAGCGCGGTCGGAAACGGCGGCCGGTGTGGCTCGAACGTCCAGGCGTCGCGAATGTCGGCGATCCAGCCGACGCCGCGGCGCTGCAGCGCCCGGCCGATCGCGTGCACGGACTCGGGCGGCGAGGTCGTCAGCACGCGGTCGAACGGGCGCTCGCGATGAGCGGCGAGGGCGGCGCGGCGCGCGAACGGCGCCCAGGCCAGCGCCAGCGGGTCGGGGACGACCAGCCTGGCGAGCGGGTGCGGGCGTCCAGAGTAGGAGTCGGAGTCGAACAGCGATTCGCCCCGCCGGTGCCCGGCGAGCCTGGCCCGCCACGTCTGCAGGTCGAACGCCCGGATCACCCTCGGGCTCCCGTCCCCGGGCTCCGGCCTCCCGCCGAAGGCGGCGCTCGTCAGCACCGTCACCTCCCACCCGAGCCGCCCGAGCCACTTCGCCAGCGCCGCCGGGCGGCGGGCCCCGGTATCGCGGACCGGCGGGTAGAAGTAGGAGACGAGCAGCAGCCGTCGCGCGGGCGCCGTCGCGCTCACGCCGCCTCTCCGAGCTTCTCGCGCCGCGCCTCGATCGCCTCCGCGTAGGCCGCGTCCATCCGGTCGAGCAGGGCCGGCCACGCCCACAGGCGCTCCGCCTTGGCGCGGCCGGCGGCGCCGAGCCGCTCGCGCCCGTCGACGCCGGCATCGTCGAGCCGGTCGAGCGCCTCCGCGGCCGCGGCCGAGTCGCCGGGCGGGATCAGGATGCCGACGGCGTCGTCGACGACGGCGCGGACGCCGGGATAGTCGGTCGCGATCGCGGGCAGCCCGCACGCCATCGCCTCGATCAGGACGATCCCGAACGACTCCGGCGGCTCGGTCGTCAGCACGAACAGGTCGGCGGCGCGGAGCACCGCCGGCAGCTCGCCGTGCGGCACGCGGCCGAGGAAGTGGACGCGGCCGCCGACCCCGGCGGCGGCCGCCTGGGAGCGGAAGCCGTCGAGGAGCTCGCCGCCGCCGGCGACGAGCAGGTGCAGGTCCCGGTTGCGGGTCCGCGCGAGCGCCTCGATCGCGAGGTCGACGCGCTTGAAGTGATGGGCGCGGTCGAGCGTCGCCACGAACGCGGCCACCACCGCACCGGCCGGGATCCCGAGGCGATCGCGCAGGCCGGTGTCGTCGGCGCCGGGGGAGAACGTGACGGTGTCGACCCCGTTCGGCATCTCGATCACCCGCTCCGGCGTGCGCGCCAGCGCCCGGGCGAGGTAGGGCACCGAGCGGGCGTGGTCGGGGCTGAGGACGAGGATCCGGTCGGCGGCGTGGATCAGCGCCGGCGCGACCGTGCGCTCGTAGGTCTCGAACATCACGCCCCGCGGCCCGTTGCCGAGCAGGCGGTTCTTGTAGTGGACGACCAGCGCCGCCCCCCGCGCCCGCCGCCGCAGGCGCCCGAGCAGGGTCAGCTCGGAGCCGAAGATGAACGGGTAGTGGAGGTGGACCACGTCGAAGCCCTCGAGCCGGGCGAGCTTCGGGATCAGCGGCGCGTTGCCGATCGCCATCGCCGGGTCGATCCGGTGGACGATCGCGGCGCCGGGGTCGGGCGGGGTGCCGTCGGCGGCCGCGGTGAAGACCTCGACGTGGTGGCCGCGCTCGGCCTGGCCCTTCGCGAACCGGTAGCAGGTGTTGCCGGCGCCGCCCGGGTAGGGGGGAAAGGTCGCTGTCAGGTGGGCTATGCGGAGCGGCGGCATCGCTGGCCCTAGCGTCGCAAACGCCGACCCCAAAGGCGCGCCCGCGTCAGCCGATCCTCCCGATCAGCCGGTCGCGGCCGGCCTGGTCGACCGTCCGGCGCAGGCCGTCGATCAGCGCGACCCCGGGATCCCAGCCGAGCAGCTCGCGGGCGAGCGAGATGTCGGGACGGCGGACCTGGGGATCGTCGACCGGCAGCGCCTCGAAGACGATCTCGGAGTCGGAGCCGGTCGCCTCGATGACCCGTTCGGCGAGCTCGAGCAGGGTGTGCTCGTCGGGGTTGCCGACGTTGACGGGCAGGTGGTAGTCGGACTCCATCAGCGCGATCAGGCCGTCGATCAGGTCGTCGACATAGCAGAAGCTCCGGGTCTGCGAGCCGTCGCCGAACACGGTCAGCGGCTTGCCCTGCAGCGCCTGGCGCAGGAAGGTCGGCACGGCGCGGCCGTCGTGGGGCCGCATCCGGGGACCGAACGTGTTGTGGGCCATCACCCCGGTGCCGGCCCAGAAGTTCTCCCGCCCGGGAACCGAGAAGTCGAAGACGAGCGGGGTTGCCGGGACCTCTTCGATCGCGCTGACCGCGGCCCAGACGAGGTCGCCGTGGGTGCGCGCGTTGAGCCGCTGCTCAACCCCGTGATCCCACTCGAGCGGGCTCCAGGGGCTCACGTTGCGGAGCGTGAGCCGCCACAACTGGCATTCCCGATCGCCGGCCCCGTGCCCGATCGCGCTCTCGTCGAGGTCGACCGACGGGCAGAGGCCGAAGCGGGCGAAGGCGACGATCAGGTCGTTCTTGAGGCGGTCGTTGACGGCGCTGAACTCGTGGCGCCTGCCCTCGGCCGGCCTCCCGCGAGCACCGTCACCCTCACGGTACCCCTCGAGAAACCACTTCAGGCGCTCCAGGGGCAACCCGAGGATCCAGCCCGGGATGCCGCGAAGCGGGGGGCCGAAACCGATGAACCGCATCAGCTTCAGCAACGGCTTCGAGTGGAAGCGGGCGCAGGGCGCGCCCCCCTCCCCGCAGTGCTGCTTGACGGCGCGGATGCCGAGCTCCTCGTCGACGATCGCCGCGGCGCGGTCGATGACATGTTCGTCGCCGGAGAGCGAGATGAAGGCGACGTCATCGCCCTCGGCCCATGAGCCCTCGGCGACCCAGGCGCCGAGCAGCCAGAGCAGGCGGTCGCTGATCTCGATGTCGACCGGAAGCGAAGAGCGACCCAGCTTCTCGCGGACCCGCGCGGACTTCGGCACCGCGCTGCGGATCCACCAGAGCACCGGCAGCGGCACCCGGTCGGAATCCCGCATCCGGATCACGGCGGGCCAGTCGCGAGAGGCACGCGTTCCGTTCGCTTCCGCCTCGCGGCGCGTCGCGAGCAGCGCCAGCACCTCCTGGCGGTGCTCCCATACCGCGGCGCCGAGGCCGTCGCCTTCCGCGTAGAGGTCCCAGACGTCCTCCTCGGCCCAGCGCCAGGCCTCGATCATGCTGACCTCACGCCGGTCGCGCTCGGGGACGGCGATCCGGCGGCCGATCGCGATCCGATCGCCGGTGCTGAGCTCGCACACCGGCTTCGCCTCGGGCTCGCCGCCGGCGCCCTCGACGAATACCGAGTGATCGCCGGTGACGCGAATCGAGCGCCCGAAGCGGGTTCGGACCTCGTAGCAGCGCTGCTCGGTCGGGTGGCCGATGAACGTAGCCGCCGGCGCCGGTCCGACGGCTCCGCCACGATCGAAGGAGGGCACGCTGAAGCCGTCGAGCGGGAACTCGAGCGCCGGCTCGGCCAATCCGGTCCGACCGCCTGGCCCCGCGGCGACCGCGACCGGGGTGAAGCCGGCGACCAGCGCCCGGTTGGCGAGCCGTGCCGAGAGCTCGCCCGCGGTCTCCCGCCGGAGCTCGCGACCGTCGTCGTAGAGGACCTGCTCGTCGGCCAGCACCGAGTTGAAGATCCTCACGATCGCCGTGTCGACGCCCTGCTGGCGGTGGTAGGCCATCGTCAGCGCCTCGGCGTAGCGCTTCGCCTCGTCGTAGACGCCGCGCGGCCCGATCGGGTTCACGTGACCCCAGTAGGACTCGGGCTGGGGATGGGTCTGGGGGTCGCCGTAGACCTCCGAGGTCGAGGCGAGCAGGAAGCGCGCGCGCTTGAACTTGGCGACGCCGAGCATGTGGTGGGTGCCGTATGAGCCGACCTTGAGGGTGTGCAGCGGCAGCCGCGCGTAGTCGATCGGCGAGGCGGGCGAGGCGAGGTGGTAGACGAAGTCGATCGGCTCGTCGATCTCGACCTGCTCGGTGATGTCGACGTTGCTGAAGACGAAGTCGGGGTCGCGGATGTGGCTGATGTTGAGCAGCGAGCCGGTCTCGAGGTTGTCGAGGCAGATCACCCGCTGCCCCTTGGCGAGCAGGCGCTCGCAGAGGTGCGATCCGAGGAATCCGGCGCCGCCGGTAACGATCGAGGTGCTCATCGGCCTGGCGAGGTTATCGGCGGTCGGGGAGCACGGCCTGATCGCTGGGAGCCGTGAACCGCGGCTGCCGCGCCGCCGCTCAGTAGGCGCCGCGGGCGCCGAGGACGACGCCGATCGTCCGCAGGAGCAGCTTCATGTCGCCGCGCGGCGACCAGGTGCAGACGTACATGTAGTCGAGCTTGACCATGTCCTCGAACGGGATGTCGCTGCGGCCGAGCACCTGCCAGGGCCCGGTCAGGCCGGGGCGGACGTTCTCCCGCGCGCGGTAGCGGGGTGGGACCTGGGTGGCCTCGTCGAGCGGCAACGGGCGCGGCCCGACCAGGCTCATGTCGCCGACCAGGACGTTCCAGAGCTGCGGCAGCTCGTCGAGGGAGCGGCGCCGAAGCGAGGCGCCGTAGCGGGTCACGCGCGGGTCCTCGATCGCCTTGAAGGCGGCGCTCTCGGGGTGGAGCTTGAGCTCCGCGACCTCGTCGAGCCGCTCCTCGGCATCGACCGCCATCGTCCGGAGCTTGAGGAGCTTGAACCGGGTGCCGTAGCGTCCGCGGCGGTCCTGGCGGAAGAGCACCGGCCCCGGCGAGTCGCGCTTGATCCGGAGCGCGACGTAGGCGAACAGGGGCGAGAGGGCGACGAGGGCGGCGACGGCGACGGCGACGTCGACCGCGCGCTTGATCCGGTTCGCGGCCGGGCTGAGGCGAACCGGCGCGAACGCCATCGTCGGCAGGCCCTCGAGGTGGTCGATGAACGCGGTCGGGCGGAAGACGTCGGCCTCGCTCGACACGAGATCGACGTGGACCCCGGCCTCGAGCAGGTCGCGGATCAGGCCCGTGCGCTCGACCATGTCGACCGGGGCGTCGGCGACGATGACCCGGCCGACCTCGAGCGCGCGCGCCTTGTCGGCGATGATGTCGGCCCGCCCGCCGGGGTCGAAGCGGCCGCCGATCTGGATCGTCTCGACGACGTCGAAGCACCAGTCGGGCTGGCGCTCGATCCGCTTGGCGACGCGGCTGACCCCGACCGGCGTCCCAACCAGGAGCACGGACTGCCGGTACCAAGGGGCGGACCGCAGGTGGTGGCGGACCCCCGACCTGAGGACGGGGATGAGCAGGATCGACGCCGCCCAGACCGCGAGCGAGGGAAGCACCGAGCCGACGTCGACGATGGAGCGGGCGACGAGCCAGAACCAGCCCCAGATCGAGCAGACGACGAACGCGGCGCTGAGGTCGTCGGCGAACGACCACTCGCTGGTCCGGTTCGGAACCCGGTAGAGCCCGTAGAAGCCGGCGAGCAGCATCCAGACCGGGATCAGCGCGACGAACAGGAGCAGGTCGCCGGGATCCGGCAGCGAGCGCCCGATCGCGACCGAGAGGGCGCTGGCGATGACGAGCGCGAGGCACAGCGCCGTGACGTCGCTGAGGACGGCGATGTGGCGCAGCATGTCGGCCCGGTGCCCGGCCGATCGCGGAACGACGGTCCGGGTGACGAGGGCACCCTCGGCCGTGGGAAGCGGTTCGACGAGCCCACCGTGGCTCTGCTCTGCCTCTTGTAACGCCCCCCCCCGAAGCTTTGACAGTTGTCTCCGACATGCTCCCCTGGTCGACCAGCAGCTATTCCTTGCCGCCCCCTCCGGGGGGCGCCGATCCAGCTCCTCGCCGGCGCCCACCCCGAGCGGGTGTGAAACCTCGCACGTTGCGCGGACCTTGTCAACCCGGAACGGGATCGGCGCAATCGAGAGGGCGGAGGCGGCCGATGCGCGCTCAGGGCCGCCGGCCGGCGCCCGGCTCGGCGGGCAGCACGGCCGTCTCAGGCTCGTTCGCCCCGGCCTCGAGGTCGTGGCGGAGGCGGCGCAGGGTCCGCGAGAGGATCTGCTGGACGTTGGCGAGCGTGAGCCCGGTCAGCCCGGCGATCTCGGGACCGTTGAGGTCGCCGCCGAAGCGCAGCGCCAAGAGCTCGCGCTCGCGATCGTCGAGGCGGTCGAGCGCCGCCTCGAGGCCGGGATCGAGACCGAGGACGGTCTCGGGCATGCCGCCGGCGGGCTCGTGCTCGGGATGGAGGCCGTCGCCGAGCGGCTCGAGCCGCTCGGAGCGGTCGGCCCGGTGGTGGTCGATGAGGAGGTTGCGGGCGATCGCCAGAAGCCAGGTGCCGGCGCCGGCACGCTCGGGGTCGAAGCGCCCCCACGCCTTCAGCGCCCGCTCGAAAGTGAGCTGGGTCAGGTCCTCCGCGTCCTCTCGCGACCCCAGCCGGTAGCCGAAGAACCCGTAGACCGTCCACACGTGCTCGTCGTAGAGCCGAGCGAACTGCTCGACCGGTTCGTCCATGGGCGACAGACTACCCAGCGGCCAGCGGCCCGACGCCGGCCACGCCGAGCACCGCGACCGCGAGCAGCAGGGCCCCCGAGCCCGTGTAGGCGCCGATCAGGGCGCCGAGGCGATGCGGCCGGGCCGGCCGCGAGGGGACGCGGGCGAGAAGCTGCCGGCGCAGCTCGCCGCGGAATCCGGCGCTCGGGACCGGCCGCCCCCGCTCGAGCCGGTCAGCGAGCGCCAGCAACGCCTCCGCCTCCCCCGGCCGGGCGTCCGGCCCGAGATCGAGCTCGTGGTGCTCGAACCGGCTCATGGCTGCGCGAACAGGAGGGACTTCGGGTTCAGCGAGCGAGCCTCGCCGAAGGCGGCGACCGCGGCCTTCGGGTCGCCGCGCTCGGCCTCGATCCGGGAGAGGACGAACCAGTTGCGCCAGTTCGTCGGCTCCTCCTCGGTGGCCCGAGTCGCCGCCTGGGCGGCCTCGTCGTAGTCGCCGCCGAGCTCGAACACGAGCGCCTGCTGCAGGTAGGGCGAGGCAGCGTAGGGCTGGACGTCGCTCGCGGTGCGGGCATCGGCGAGCGCGCTGTCGAGCGAGCGCGCGCGGACGTCGGCCTGGCTCTCGTCGACCGAGGTCAGGCCCGCGTAGGGGATCGCGACGGCGATCAGCCCCGCGACCGCGAGCGCGCCGAGGATGCCGCGCGGTACGAACCGCATCCGCCCGGACTCCGGCTCGGGATCGCGGTCGGCCTCGGGCCCAGCGTCGCGGCCGAGGATCACCGCCGCCAGCAGCAGGAAGCAGACGGGGAGGATCGTCAGCTCCCAGGCCCAGTCGAGCCCCGCCGCCACGGCGAACGCGACGGCGCCGGCGGTCGCCGCCGCCAGCAGCGCCGCCATCGGCTCCGACTTGTCGAGCCGGAAGGCGCGCACCGCACCGGTGACGAGCACGAAGCCGATGAAGCCGGCGATCAGCGCGAAGCCGATGATGCCGAGCTCGGCGAGCGTCTCCAGGTAGAGGGAGTGGGCATCGCGGACGAACAGGCCCTGCGCGGCCTCCTGGTCGATGTCCCGCGCGAACCAGAACTCGTAGGTTCCGGGGCCGATGCCGCGCCAGGGCTCGGTCGCGTTCGCGTCGAGGGCGCTCTGCCAGAACTGGTAGCGGCTGCTGCCGGTGAGCGAGCTGAGCCGCTCGACGCCGCCGGTGGTCCCCGGCTCCTTGAACTGCTCCCAGCGATCGGAGATCTCACCGGGCGCGCCGGCCGCCAGCGCGGCGAAGAGGACGACGATCGCGAGCACCGCCGCGGCGACGCCGGTCGCGGCGCGCGAGGGCCGCGGCGGGCGCGGCCCGATCCCGTGCCTGTCGGCGAGGGCGACTGCGGCCGCGAGCAGGGCGACGCCGCCGCAGACGACCAGCGTCATCGCCAGCATCTCCGCTCCCTGCGAGCTCGCGGCGGAGTTGGTGAGCCCGTCGCGGAACGCGGTCCGCTGCGTCGCCGCCGCGATCACGAGCGCCGAGCCGCCGGCGCCGAGCGCGAGCGGCAGGATCAGCCGCACGCGCCGCGGGTGCAGGGCGACGAGCGCGAGCAGCGCGAGCACCGCGGCGCCGATGCCGCCGCGCGAGAGGGTCAGGAAGATCGTCAGCGACATCGCCGGGATCGCCGCTGTCGCGACCGACCGCGTCGCCGCGAGACGGCCGTCGGCCGCCATCCAGACGACCAGCGGCATGCCGATCGCGATCAGCTGGCCGAGCCCGTTCCAGTAGCCGAGCGGGTAGGCGAGCCGGTTGGCGGCGCCGGGCAGGAAGGCCAGGTAGTCCTCGGCGGGAAGCCAGGTCGGCTCCATCCGCGAGATCAGCGCCAGCGCCGCGACGACGCCGGTCGCGGCTGCGATCGCGGCGGCGGTCCGTCGCGCCGCCTCCCGCCCCTGGACCGAGAGCGCGAGGGCGAAGATCCCGAGCAGCATCGCGACGCGTCCGAGCTCGGCGACGCTGCGCTCGGCGCTCTCCGACCAGCCGATGCCGAGGCCGGTCCAGACGGCGAAGGCGCCGAACAGGCCGAGCCCGACCCAGCCGACGCGGGTGATCCGCGCCGACGGCAGGACGCCGGCCGCGGCGCCGACGAGGACGATCCACCAGACCGCGATGCCGACCTCGCTGCGGATCGTGGCGTCGTAGCCACCCTCCTTGAGCGCGAGGTAGAGGACGAGCAGGAACGGCAGCAGCCAGCCGGCGAACGCCGGCCCGTGGCGCCTGACAGCGGTCGCGACCGCGTCGGTGTCGACGCCCGCCGATCTCGTGGCTCGGGTCGGAAGCGCCACGGCTACCTCAGGAGCCGATCGAGCCCCGGTGTGCCCGGGCTGCCATCACGAGCCCGCCGACCAGCACCGCGAGCATGATGATCGGCAGCACGATGCCGCCGCCCCCGCCGCCGAGCATCGAGCTCAGGATCGCCTCGACCGGAGCCTCGCCCTCGGCGTCGGAGCTGTCGAGCGGCAGGTCCTGGTGGCCGGCGGGACCGGCGCCGGTCGAGTCGCCGCCGTTTCCGTCGCGGACGTTGGAGGTCGCCTCGAGAGCCGCGGCCGCCTCCTCGCCGGCCTCGCCCTGCGAGCGCAGCGCATCGAGCTGGGAGCTGTCCACCGTCGGCCCGGACGTGGAACCGCCGCCGCCGCCGCTGTCGTCCCCGCCGCCACCTCCACCCTCGTCGTTCCCGTCGCCGTCGCGCGTCGCATGGTTTCCGCCGGCGCCGGGGATCTGCTCGACGTACTGATCGAGTCCGGGGCTGGCGCTCGCGGCGGTGGCGCCGAGGAGCGCCAACGCGCCGAGTGCGGCGAGCGCGATCACGAGGGAGGCGGCTGTTCTGGAGCGCATATCCATCTATACGAAACGTCCCGCCCATTGCTGACGGGGCCGGCGGCCGGCGCCCGGCGCCGCTCTATACTGCCGCGTCCGTCGCCGGTCGGCCGGTGCGCCGGAGCCGATCCGGGTGCCGGCCCGGAGACCGGCGTCCGTTCATGCGAGTGAGCCGAAGGAGAGGTCAGCGAATGAGCCCCAGGGGCGTCCCCGTGGCGCTCGCCTCCGCGCTGGCGGCCCTGGCCCTGGCCGGCTGCGGCCTCGAGGGTCAGCCCTTCGACACCGGCGACTCGACCTCCGATACGCCCGGGCTCGGTGACGCCGTCGTCACCCCGGACGCGATCTCCGAGTATCCGCCCGGCTCGCCGGAGGCCGCCGTGCTGCGATGGTGGCGCGCCGTTCAGACCCGCGACCCGGAGGCGGTCGTCGACAGCTACACCGCCCAGGTGCGGGACGAGCTGCCGAAGGACTTCGCCGCGACCGTGGTCGCGTTCATCGCGCCGTCGGCGTCGCAGGCGCCGATCGCCGTCGACTACGTCGAGCCGACGAGCGAGGACGACGTGACCGTCTACGCGGTCATCAGCGAATCGCCCGACTGGCGCATGAACGGACCCCTCGCATTGCCGATGACCAACGAGGGCGGCGAGTGGTTGATCTCCGACGCGTCTTACCTCGACGCGCTGAGCAGGATCTCCGCACCTGACGAGGCCGAGGGTGGCGGGACGTCGGCCCGGACCGACGGCTCCCCGCCCGCGGAAGGCAGCCAGTAGGCATTCGTCGACGCCGCCGAGGAGTGCCGGTCGGCCAATGAGCACACCGGTCGCCGGTCTGATCGCAGGGGTGAAGGCGACCTGGGCCAACCCTTCACGCCGCAACCTGGCGCTCACGGTCGGGGCCGGGCTGCTCGTCCAGCTCATGCTCGTGATCACGGGCCCGTTCCTGGCTCGGCTGCTCGGGCCCGCCGGCCGCGGCGACCTCGCGGCGCTGATGCTCTGGCCGGTGGTCCTGGTCCAGCTCGGCGGGCTGGGCATTCCGGCGGCGCTGACCTACTTCCTGTCGCGCGGCGCCCGCCGCGACGAGACGATGCGGCGCGCGCTCGGGTTCGCGGCGGCCCAGGCCGCCGTCCTGATCGCGCTCCAGGTCCTCGTCGTCCTCCTCGTCTTCGACGACCGCGGAGCTGCGGTCCGGGACGCGGCCCTGCTCACGATCGCCGCCGTGCCCGGGCTCCTGGCCCACGAGTACGGGCTCGCCGTCCTCCAGTCCCGCTCCGACCTGCGTCGCTTCAACGTCCTCCGGGTCCTGCCGACGACGCTGTTCATGATCGCCGTGATCGTGCTCTTCCTGACCTCGGCCGGGCTCGTGGCTGTGACCCTGAGCTGGGTCGCGGCGGCGACATCGGTCGGGGCGATCACGTTCACGCTCGCGTTCACCCGCCGCGCCGCCGTCTCCGACGGTGACGAGCCGGCGCCGCGCGCGCCCGGCCTCCTCTCCTTCGGGCTGCGGGGCATCCTCAGCGCCAACTCCGCGACCGACATCATCCGTCCCGAGCAGATCGCCCTCGTCCTGTTCCTGCCCTCGCGCGCGCTTGGCCTCTACGTCGTCGCGCTGGCGATCACCAACCTGCCCTACTTCATCGCCAAGGCGGTCGGGCTCGTCGCCTTTCCCGCCGTCGCCCGCCAGGGCGAGCCGGGCGCGGCGCGTCGTGTGGCCTGGCGCTACCTGTGGATCATCGCCGCCGTCGCCGGCGCGATCGTCGCGTTCCTCCTGCTCACCGCCTCGGTTCTGATCCCGCTCTTCTTCGGCGAGGAGTTCCGCCGGTCGGTCGAGCTTGCCTACATCCTCCTCGGCGGGGCGTTCTTCACAGCGGTTCGCCGGGTCGGGGCCGAGTGCATGCGCGGCCGGGGGCAGCCCGGCGCCGGCACGACGGCCGAGATCGTGGCGATCGTCTGGCTCGTCGGAGGGCTCGCGATCCTGGTCCCGACCGTCGGTCTGACCGGCGTTGCGGTCGCCCTCGCGACCTCACAGCTGGCAAGCCTGTTGCTGCTGTCGCTGATCGCGGCGAGGCGCGGCGAGCTTCACGGCGCCGACGCGGCTGCGACGTTGCGCGCCGGTTTGGCCGGCCTCGCTCCCGCGTGGGCAAGGTATCGTCGCCGATGACAGGCGGCTCCCCGGCAGGCGGGGTACGAGGAGGTAAAGGTGAGTGGCATCCACGCACGGGGGCGCGGGTCGATCGTCGCCGGTTCGCGGTGAGCCCGTCCGCCGGCGATCGGGAGCGCTCAGCCGGCTCCGAGCTGCTCCGCAGGGCTCGCAAGCTGGTCCGCATCGCAAGCTCGCCGGGCTACCGGCGGGCGTTGCGGCACGGCGTCGCCGCGGCGATCGAGCACGAGCGGCTTCCCTACCGGCCCGATCTGCGGGTCGTGGTCGACGTCGGCGCCCACAAGGGCCAGTTCGCGACGTTCGCCCGCGAGCGCTTCCCGGCGGCGAAGATCGTCTGCATCGAGCCGCTGCCGGGGCCGCGGGAGGCGCTGAGGTCGGTGCTGGACGGTGACGGGCGGGTTCGCGTCCACGACGTCGCCGCCTCGAACCGGACCGAGGAGCGGGTCGAGATGCACGTCTCGCGGCACGACGACTCCTCCTCGCTGCAGCCGATCGGCGCCCGCCAGATAGCTGCCTTCCCCGGCACCGAGGAGTCCGGATCGACCCTGGTCCGCACCGTGCGTCTCGACGAGCTGCTCGACCGCGCCGAGCTGGACGCGCCGGGCCTGCTCAAGATCGACGTTCAGGGGCACGAGTACGAGGTGCTCGAAGGGGCATCCGGCATCCTCGCCGGGTTCGAGCAGGTCGTCGTCGAGGTGTCGTTCGCCGAGCTCTACGAGGGCCAGAGGCTCGCCGGTGATGTCACCGCCCTCCTCCACGACGCCGGCTTCGCGTTGGCGGGCGTCTTCAACCTCAGGCGCGCCCGCTCCGGAGCCTGCCTTCAGGCCGACTTCCTGTTCGAGCGGGCCGAGGGTGGCGGCTGACATGGCCTCGCGCCCGATCTCGATCCTGCACGTGATCGACTGGATCGCCGAGCGCTACGGCGGGCCGCCACGGAACGTGCGCGACGTCGCCGCCGCCCAGGCCGAGCGCGGTCACCGGGTGATCGTGCTGACGACCGATCGCGACGGGTCCAGGCGGCTGCCGGAGAGCGAGCGCCGCCGTCTCAGCCCCGCGCCGCGCTGGGAGGTGGTGCCGGTGCCGACGCGCGGGCCGGCGCTCTCGCCCTCGTTCCTGCGCCGCGCATGGCAGCTCACGAACGAGGTCGACGTCGTCCATCTGCACGGGATCTACTCGCCGCCGGCGGCGGTCGCGGGGGCCGTCGCGCTGCGGCGAGGGGTTCCGTTCGTCCAGCAGCTCCACGGCGCCGCCACGAGCTACCACTGGCTGCAGAAGCGCTGGAAGAAGGGGCCCTGGGAGCTTCTCGTGCAGCGGCCGCTGATCGCCCGGGCCGCCGCGGCGATCGCGATGACCGAGATCGAGGCCGAGCAGGGCGCGAGGGTCTTCCCGGATGCGCGGATGCGGATCGTGCCGCCCCCCGTCGTCGATGATGCGACCGTCTCCGAGCCCTGCGACCGTCGCGGCGGTCGCGCTCCCACGGTCGGCTTCCTCGGCCGCCTCAGCGAGAAGAAGGGGGCGCCGATCCTGCTCGCTGCCTTCGCCCGGATCGCCGCCGAATACCCCGAGGCCCGGCTCGTGGTCGCCGGCCCCGACGACGAGGGCATCGGGGTCCGCATGCGGGGCGAGATCGAGCGGCTCGGGCTGTCCGGGCGGGTCAGCTTCCCGGGCATGGTGATCGGGCGCGAGAAGGCCGAGCTGGTCGATCAGTTCGACGTCTTCGCGTTGCCATCCGCCGACGAGAGCTTCGGGATCGCCGTCGTCGAGGCGATGGAAGCGGAGCTGCCGGTCGCGATCACCGAGCACGTGGCGATCGCGGCCGAGGTGCGCGCGGCCGGGGCCGGCGTCGTCGCGCCCCGAACCGCGGAGGGCTTCGCAACGGCGCTCCGGCAACTCCTCGGCAGCCCCGAGGAAGCCCGCCGGATGGGCGCCGCGGGGCGTCGCCTCGCCGAGCAGCGCTTCTCGCGCTCGGCGGCGATGGCGGACCTGGAGCGGGTGTACGAGGATGCCATCGGATGACCACGGAGATCGAGAGGACCGGGGCGGGCGGGACGGAGCAGGGGGCCGTGCCCGACGCGGGCGTCGCGCCCGGCCGAGCAGCGGTCGGCGCCTCCCCGCCGGTCCCGTGGCAGCCGCCGCCGACGCCAGGAACCGACCTCGTCGGGCGGGTCGAGGAGCAGGCCATGACCCTCGATCTCTGGCTCTCCGACTCGCTCGGGGGGGCCGGGCCCGATGACGACGTCCGGCTCGCCCGCCTGCGCGGCCTCGCGCTCGCCGGCGCCGCGATCACGCTGCCGATGAGCGCCTGGAAGGCGGTCGGGGTCCTGACCGTGGCCGACCTCTTCCTGGTCGCGTCGGTGCTGCTCTTCCTGCCCCGCGTGAGCATCGCGGCCGTCCGCAAGCTCTGGTTTCCGGCGCTCGCCGTCGCCCTGGCCGCCGTCGGCGGCGTGGTCGGTACCTTCGTCTCCGGCTCCGATGTCGCCGCCAGCGGCGACATCCTCATCCGCTTCCTCGCCGCCTCGGTCGGGGCGTTGATCCTCGTCTCCTGCTGGCGACCGGGCCTCGAGCAGGTCCGCAGCTTCGGCTGGCTCTGGGTGGCCGGCGGCGTCGCCAGCGGCCTGGTGGCGCTGTTCATCCCCAACCTGCACATGTTCCTGCGCCCGTCGGGCTTGACGCCCCACCCGACCCACCTGGCGATCATCTCGGTCGTCCTGCTCGGCGTCGCCCTGGCGTTGATCGCCTCCGAGCGCGAGCGCGATCCCTCGTTCGGCGGGGTCCGCGCGGTCGCCGGCCTCGCCGCGGCCGGGGTCCTGTTCGCGGCGATCGTCGCGAGCGGTTCGCGCTCGGGGTTGCTCGCCGGCCTTCTCGTCGGATTCCTGACGCTCGTCGCGACCCGCGATCGCACCGTGGTTCGGGTGGCCGTCGGCCTCGCCGCCGTCGCGCTCGTCATCGCCGTGCTCGGCGTCGTCGGCCAGGACAACGCGCTCGAGCGCGCCTTCGGTGGCGACGAGTCGAGCGCCGAGCAGCGCGAGGAGTTCAACACCGCCGCCTGGGAGCGGTTCACCGGGCACCCGATCACCGGAGTCGGCTATGGCGACGTCACCGACGCCCACATATTCCTCCTCCAGTTCGCCTCCGCCGCCGGGGTGCTCGGGATCGTCGCCGGCCTGATGCTCGTCTTCCTGGCGCTGCGCACCTACGTCGTCGCGGTCTGGCGGCGGATGGCCGACGATCCGCCGCGGTGGGCGATGGTCGCGGGATTCGCGGCGGCGATGATCGGCTATCTGGCTGCGAGCATCTTCCAGAACGTCCTCTGGGACCGGAACGTGTGGCTGGCGATCGTCCTGATGACGTGGCTCGCCGCCGCGGTCCCCGTGGCGGCGAGGGACTGAGGTTGGACGAGGCGATCGCCGGGGCCCTCCCGCGGGTCCTGATCGTCTCCCACGACTACGCCGAGGCCGGGCTGCGGCGCCAGGTGGAGGCGTTCGCCCGGCTGCTCGACGTGCGTTTCGTCACCCCGCGCCGGGCCGAGGTCCTCGTCTTCCCCGACCACCTGACGGAGTCCGACCGGCTGACCCGCACGTACCGGCGGTTGAGCCTCTTCGGGCACCAGTACCTGATGGCGAGCCCGTCCCTGGGGATGCGCGAGCACCGTCCACAGGTGGTCTACGCGACCTACGATCCCTGGTCGGCGGTCTTCTGGCAGGTCGCCGCCGCGGCCGCCGCGTTCGCCCCGCGGGCGCTGCTCGTCTCCGGCGTCAAGAAGAACACCTACCGCCGCTATCCGGCGGCGCGGGGACGGGTGAAGGACGCCATCGCGCGGGGCGGCATCGCGCGGGCCGACCACTTCATCGCCGCAAGCGAGATGACCGCGCGCCTCTACCGGCGCGCCCACGGCGTCGCCGCGGCCGACATCAGCGTCGCAACCCGCGTCGGCGTCGACCTCGACGTCTTCCGACCCAGCGATGGGCGCGTTCGCCGCGAGCCGCCGATCGTGGTCGGCTACTGCGGGCGGCTGGCCGAGCACAAGGGCGTCCTCGACCTCGTCGACGCCGTTGCCGCGGCGCGTGCGTCCGGAGCCGGGGTCGAGCTCGAGCTGCTCGGCGCCGGAGACCTCCGCGAGGCCCTCGCCGCCCGCGCGCGGGCGTCCCCGTGGCTGCGGGTCCGCGACGCGGTGCCCAGCGACGAGGTCGCCGGGTTCATGCGCGGCCTCGACCTCTACGTCCTTCCCGCCCGCGTCCTTCCCGACCACGAGGAGCACGACGCGCACGCGCTCCTGCAGGCGCTTGCCTCCGGGCTGCCGGCGATCGGCACCGTCTCCGGGATCATCCCCGAGGTCCTCGACGATCCCGAAGACGTCCTCGTCCGCCCCGGCGACCCCGATGCGCTAGCGGCCGCGATCGCCGCCCTCGCCGCGGACCCCGAGCGACGGGAGCGCCTCGCCGCCCGCGGCCGCCGCGCGGCCGAGCAGCGCTACTCGCTCGAGCGGGTAGCCGCCCGCCACCGCGCGGTCTTCGATCGCCTGCTGGCGGACCGCGCCGCCGCGGACTGAGCGGGCCTCAGGCCGCGGCCTTGCGGAAGAGGACCGAGTGCTCGACCCCGATCGGCGTCGTGCAGCGGCGCCGGGCGACCTCGGTCAGCCCGGCGGCGGCGGCGATGTCGTCGAGCTGCTCGGGGAGCAGCGCGTTCGAGTCGACCAGGTCGCGCCGGCGCCAGAGCTCGTAGGTCAGGTGGTTGAGGAGGCTGAACGAGCAGACCACCCACGCACGGCTCACCCGGGCGAACTCGTTGAGCACCCGCTGTTGCAGCGGGATCGGCAGGTGCTTGGTCAGCGCGTGCGAGAAGACGGCGTCGACGCTCGCGTCGGCGAGCTCGAGCCGTTCGGCGTCGCCCTTGGAGACCTCGACCGGGACGGCGACCGAACCGATCCGCCGCTCGGCCTCGCCGAGCATCGCCGGCGAGAGGTCGACGGCGTGGATCCGCTCCGCGCGGCGCTCCAGCACCGGCCACCAGCGGCCGACGCCGCAGGGGCAGTCGAGGACCGAGACCCCGGCCGGCAGCATGTCGACGACCGCGCCGACCCCGTCCATCTCGCGACGCCAGCGGTAGCGTCCCAGCGCCCCGGAGAAGCGGTCCCGCTCGTAGCTACCGGCCTTCCCCGGGTCGAGGTAGGCGGTGCGGGAGATGTAGCGGCTCGGACCGCGCTTCACGGGCGATCGCGCGTCCGTCGCGGCGCCGCGTTCATGGCATGGAGGGGCACGGGCGGCGCAGCATACGTCGCCCGTGCGGAATCCGTCCCAGGAGGGGGAACGGTTGTCTGTCAGCCTGCCGCCGGCTCGAACGTAGGTAATGGCATGAACTCACTGCTCATCGTTTCCGTTCTCGTCGGCCTGCTCGCGGCCGCCCGCCTCGTCGCCGGCTTGGCGCGCGGCGGCTCGAACCGCCGGCGCGCCGTCCTCCCGTCCGCCCTCGCCGGGGTGCTGGCGCTGGCCGCGATCGTGCCCGCTCAGGCCTCGGCCGCCCGCACGATCAGCACCGGCATCGCCGACGGCGTGTTCATGGACTCGCGGACGTCGGTCCGCGACCAGTGGTTCGACCGGGCCCAGGAGGGGAACATCTCGCTGCTCCGGGTCGGCGTCAACTGGAGCTTCATCGCCGGCACACCGCGTCCCGCGAACCCGTCGGACCCGGCCGACCCCGGCTACAACTGGACGGCGCTCGACCGCGTCGTCCGCGAGGCTTCGGCGCGCGGCATGCAGGTGATGTTCCTGACGAACACCGCGCCGCGATGGGCCGAGGGGAACGACAGGCCCTCCGGAACCCAGGCCGGCTCCTGGAAGCCGGATCCGGCCGAGTTCGGCAGGTTCGGCGACGCCCTCGCGACGCGCTACTCCGGCAGCTATCCCGATCCCCTCGGAGGCGTGCTGCCCCGCGTCAGCTACTACGAGACCTGGAACGAGGGCAACCTCGACTTCTGGATCTCGCCGCAGTACTCGGGCGGCAAGAACACCGGCCCCGAGCTCTACCGGAAGCTGAGCAACGCGTTCGCCGAGAACGTCAAGGCGGTCCACACCGACAACCTGATCGTCGGCCCCGCGCTGGCGCCGTTCGGCGGCGTCACCGGCGAGCGGCGCGAGCGGACGCGGCCGCTCAAGTTCATGCGCGACCTCTTCTGCCTGAAGGGGCGCAAGAAGCTGAAGCCGAAGCGGTGCCCGGGCGGCGACAAGTACATCGTCGACATCGTCTCCCATCATCCGATCACGGTCACCGGCCCGCCGACCCAGAAGGCGTTCCATCCCGATGACGCGACCTCGGGGGACATGGGCAAGGTGAAGCGGATCGTCCGTGCCGCCGAGCGCGGGAACACGATCGTCACCTCGGGCCGCGTCCCGCTCTGGGTCAGCGAGTACTGGTATCGGAGCAAGCCGCCGGTGAACGCCGGCGTGCCGCTGAAGAAGCACGCGCGCTGGATCGAGCAGTCGCTCTACATCTGGTGGCAGCAGGGCGTCCAGATGGCGATCTACAACCTGATCCGCGACCGCCCGAGCTTCGACCCCGAGTCGGCGTTCGGCCTCTACTTCCGCGACGGCGAGGCGAAGCCGGCGGCGCAGGCCTTCGCCTTCCCGTTCGTCGCCGACCGGCGGTCGAAGCGCAAGGTGGTCCTCTGGGGCCGCTCGCCGGCGACCGGCGAGCTCGCGGTCCAGCGCCAGCAGGGCAAGCGCTGGAAGACGATCGCCCGCTTCGACGCGACCGACGGCGGGGTCTTCACCAAGAAGGTGAAGCTCCGCGGCAAGGCGAAGCTGCGGGCCGAGGTCGCGGGCGAGCGCAGCCTCGTCTGGAGCCTCGGGAAGGGCTGACAGCCCGATCCGCGCGGGCGGTCGCCGCGGGTCAGAGCCCGCGGCGGCCGCGCTCGTTCTCGGGCGCGAACTTCAGGTAGCGACGGGCGTTGAGGACGTGCCGCATCGCCCGTGTGCTGCGCGGGTAGTCGCCGAGCTCGTAGGGGTTGTCGGCGCCCTCGCCGAAGCCCTGGTAGTAGACCGTCATCCGCGCCCGGCGGTGCGCTTCGACCCATCCGAACAGGTCCTTGACGAAGCGCGGGCGGTCGACGTCCCAGGGAGACCACTCGCCGATCATGAACGGGCGTCGCGAGTAGCGGCGGTAGAGCGAGGCGACGCCGGCGATGTTCGGGTACTTGCCGTAGACGTCGGCGCCGACCCAGTCGACGTACTTCCAGCCGGGGAAGTAGTCGGCGGGCTGGTTGCCGGGGACGTTCGGCGAGCCGGTCGACTGCGGGACCCAGGCGAT
Source organism: Actinomycetes bacterium (assembly GCA_016861045.1). GTDB lineage: Bacteria > Actinomycetota > Thermoleophilia > Solirubrobacterales > 70-9 > RHKX01. Next base: position 467,599 of record BOKP01000004.1, read on the forward strand.
CGCGACCTTCGGCCGCGGCAGCTTCCGTCCGGTCCGGGCCCGGACCGGCGGCAGCCCGAGCCGGCGCAGGCGCCCGTCGATCGCGCGGCGCCCGCCGCCGCGGACGATCAGGACGAAGCGGCGCCAGGCCTGCTTGAAGCTGTTGGTGGAGTGGGCGCGGTCGCGTGGCTCACCGCTCGCCTCGAAGGCGCTGTAGCGGTTCCAGTGGCCGTTCATCTCCGGGAGCAGCCGCAGGTAGGTCGGCTCGCGGCGCTTGGCGAGGGCGCGGCCGAGGGCGACGATGTAGCGGTCGCCTTTGCCGCGGGCGATGCTGCGGGGGCTGATCTCGTCCGGGCACTTCCAGCACCCCGCCGTCGACAGGCTGATCATCCCGCGCGCGTTGGTGTCCGCCCAGCGCCGCAGGGCCTCCCGCGGCACGTACCCCCACGACTCGAACGACTGCATCACGGCCGGGTGGGCGCCGGCGCGGCGGCGGTACTCGCGGAAGTCCGAGGTCTGCCCGGTGTCGGAGGTGCCGGCGAAGATCTTGCCCTTGCCCGGCAGGTAGGCCTTCCCCTTCGGCAGGCCCCGCTTGGCGGCCGCGCCCGTCGCGGGGCCGGCGAGCAGCGCCACGGCGACCGCGACGAGCAGCGTCACGAGTGGCCGCCACCCCCGGCTCGGTGCTCGGCTCGGTTCCATCGAGGCACTGATCGGCGGGTGGGCCGAGGAGTCTGAGCCGCGTCCGCCCGCTACGGGGGCGCCGAGGCCTCGGCGCTGATCGGCCGGTCCGGCCGCGGCGGCGCGTTGAGCCGGCGCCGGACCCAGCTCTGGACCGGAAGCTCGAGCCAGCGGCGCGAGGCCGCCGCGAACAGGAGCGATGCCGGGACGACCGCCGCGACCCAGGCCAGGAAGGCGAGGGCTGTGCCGTCGGTCGGCAGGCCGGCGAAGGTGAAGAGGTACATGACGAGGAGCCAGTGGACCAGGTAGACGCCGTAGCTGAGCTCGGCGAGGCGGTCGGTGATCCGGTTGGCGAAGGGGCGCTGCAGCCAGAGCGGGGCGCAGGCGACGGCGAGGATGATGGCTCCCCGCATCGTCGTCTGCAGCATCGAGGCGAAGGTGTCCTGGCGGGCGATCGGGCCGATGTTGCCGCCGCTGGTCAGCGCCACACGCGCGTACAGGTAGGCCGCGAACGGGTAGATCGGGACCGCGACCAGGAGCGCGAGCCCGGCGTACCGACCGAGCCGCCCCGGCGCCACCGTGGCGGTGAGGCGCTCGTAGGCCCACGCCGACGTCATCCCGAGCCCGAACGAGAAGGCCCACCCCGGGAACTGGTCGACGGCGACCCCGGCGACCGCCTGCGGCGGCCGGGTCGAGAGGCTCTCGAAGATCCACGGCGCCCAATCGACCGCCTGCTTCCAGGCGATCGTGACCGCCGCCGCGGCGGCGAGCCCAAGCAGCGGGTGGCGGTAGTAGCGCCCGGCGATGAAGGGCAGGACCAGGTAGAAGCCGGCGATGATCGACAGCGCCCAGAGCGGCCCGTTCGTGCCGAAGCCGATCCGGAAGGTGCCGTCGAGCAGCGCCATCGGCATCTGCAGGATCGCGAGGTGGGTGGCGATGTCGGCGGCGGACGGGGTCACTCCGCCGGCCCAGCGCGGACCGAGCAGCGGCAGCAGGGCGCCGATCGCGAGGACCAGCCAGTAGGCGGGGAACAGCCGTGCCGCCCGCCCGATCCAGAACCGGGCCTTGCCGCCGAGCTCGCCGCCGCGACGGACGGCGGGCAGGAAGAGGACGAAGCCGCTGATGATGAAGAAGGCGTCGATGCTGTTGCTGAAGGCCGCCCAGAGGGCGACCCCGGTCCCCGTTCCCGCCGTCGCCGCGAGCACGCCGGAGACGCCGAGCAGGTGAATGGCGACGACGCCGAGGATCGCGTAGCCGCGGAACCCGTCGAGCGCCGGAACCCGCCCGCCGCCGGTGGCCGCGGCCCGGGCCTCACTCGTGTCGACCGCCGGCATCCGCCCCTGTATAGCGTCGCGACCCGTCGTAATCGGGCTCGCGGCGGAGCGGCGTCGGGGGTAGGGTTGGTCCGACAACATGGGCAAGCGATCGGGAGGTGCTCCATGTACGCGCGAGTGGTCAGGTTCACCGGGGTGACCCGGGAGACCGTCGAGAAGGTGCGGGCCGAGGTCGAGGCGTCCGACGGCCCGCCCCCGGGGGTCCGGGCGAGCGGGATGAAGATGCTCTTCGACGAGGACCAGGGCACGTCGGTCTTCGTCGCCTTCTTCGACAGCGAGCAGGACATGCTCGACGCCGACCGCGTCTTCGACGCGATGGACCCCGGCGACACCCCGGGAAGCCGCGCCTCGGTCGACCGCTGCGAGGTCGCGATCGAGCGCGAGGCCTGAGCCCGGCGCCGGGTCGCGGCGGGGGCTTGCATTCCGGGCCCGCGGGGAGGACACTGGGCCGCGGGCGGGCAACCGCTACGGGAGGAGGCCGTCATGGCCGCTGTGGAGACGAAGAGCTTCGACTCGCCGGACGAGGTGCGCGAGTTCGAGGGCAACGGACGGGCCCTGGTCGTCGAGGTCGCCGGCCAGAGCGTCGGCCGGGGGACCTTCGAGCCGGGATGGACCTGGTCCGGCAACGTCAAGCCGATCGCCGGCACCGGCTCCTGCCAGGTGTCGCACCTCGGGTACGTTCTGTCGGGGCGGATGCGGATCCGGATGGACGACGGCAATGAGTTCGAGATCGGTCCGAACGAGGTCGTCGCGATCCCGCCCGGCCATGACGCCGAGGTGATCGGCGACGAGCCCTGCGAGATGGTCGACTTCGGCGAGTTCGGCGCCTACGCGAAGCGCTGACGGGCGCTTCCGGTCCGATCCCGCCTTTCCCGCGCGGGGCCCGGACCCCCTCTCGGGGTCCGGGCCCAGGCGCGCGGCGGCGAGCTGCCCTCGCCGGGCGCCCCGGCCTCAGATCCGATCCACGTCGATCCGGTACTTGAACCAGATGTCGCCGTTTCTGCGGTAGTAGGCGGCGGCCCGGCCGTGGAACCACTTGTGGTTGTAGATCCAGCTGACCTCGCAGGAGACGCGGACCCGGCTCAGCCGCTTGCAGTCCTTGATCCGCTTCTTCTCGCCGAACACCCAGGCCCGCTTGTAGTTCCGCTTCAGGGCCCGCGAGATGATGAACTTGGCCTTGGGCCCGGTCATCGACGGCACCCGGTCGACCGCCCCGGCGGTCGCACCCGGCGACGGCCCGTCGCCGGCGGGGGCCGCCTGCCCGCTGAACGGCATCCAAAGCGCGACCAGGACCGCGATCAGAAGCGCGCCCCCGGCCGGCCCCAGGAACCTCGTACGTGATTCCATCGTCTCTCCCTCGTGACTCGGGGATCCCCCATGGACCTCCCCTTACCCGGAGCGAGCATATCCGGGCCGTCGCGAGAGGCCAAGCCGGATCGGGTCGCCGCCCGCCACGGGCGGGGGTGGCCGGGCCGGCAGCGCCGGTCCGGCTGCCCGGGGGCTCGGCGGCGGCCGGACGCGTGCCATGGACGGCCGCGGCGGCCGCGCCGGTCGTCGCCCGTTGAGCGGAGCGGGAGGGATTCGAACCCCCGGACCTCTCGGTCGGCCGCTTTCAAGGCGGCTGCATTCAGCCAGACTCTGCCACCGCTCCAGTCGGATGTGCGCCCGAAAGCGTGACTGATCTGCCCCGGGCCTGCCACGGCGGCGTCGATAACGTTGGGGCGATGGCGGACGAGCTGCGCAGGCGGTGGCGGAACTGGTCGGGGGAGCAGCGCTGCCGGCCGCTTCTGATCCAGCGGCCGCGGACGCGCGAAGGGCTGATCGCGGCCGTCCTCGCCGCGACCGCGCGGGGCCGGTCGGTCAAGGTGGCGGGATCGGGCCACTCGTTCAGCGGCGCCGCGCTGACCGACGGGGCGATGATCGACGCCGGCCTGCTCGACCGCGTCCTCGACCAGGACGCCGCCGGCCTCGTCAAGGTCGAGGCCGGGATCACGCTCGGCGCTCTCAACCGGCGGCTCGACCGCCGCGGGCTGGCCCTGGAGAGCCTCGGCGACATCGACCGCCAGACGATCGCCGGCGCGATCTCGACCGCCACCCACGGGACCGGCGCCCGCTTCCCCAACCTCTCCTCCCAGGTCGAGGCGGTCGAGCTCGTCGCCGCCGACGGATCGCTGGTCGCGCTCGACGCCGGCACCGACGGCGACGGCCTGCGGGCGGCGCGGGTCGCGCTCGGCGCGCTCGGCGCGATCTACTCGGTGACGCTCCGGACCGTGACGAATTTCCGGATCGATCGCACCGACCGGCCGCGCCCGCTCGCGGAGGCGCTCGCCGCGCTCGACGAGCTCGTCGACGGGCGCGACCACTTCGAGCTCTACGCCTTCCCGCACACCGAGACCGCCCTTTGCCGCGAGTCCACCCGGACGCAGGCGCCGGCGGCGCCGCCGAGCCCGGCGGCGGCCTTCGCGCGGGAGGTCGTCGTCGAGAACTGGGTCGCGGGGGCGATGGCGCGGATCGCCCGCCACGTCCCGGCGGCGATCCCGACCCTGTCGCGGCTCGCCGCCGCCGGCACCGGGCGCACCCGGAAGCTCGACCGCAGCTTCCGCGTCTACGCGTCCGAGCGCCGCATCCGCTTCACCGAGATGGAGTACGCGATCCCGCGCGGGCACGCCCGCGAAGCGGTCGAGCGCGTGCTCGAGATCGCCGCCCGGCCCGAGTACCGGGTCTGCTTTCCGATCGAGGTCCGCTTCGTCGCCGGCGACGACGCGATGCTGAGCCCGGCGCACGGTCGCGACAGCGCCTACATCGCGGTGCACCACGACCACCTCGGCGACTGGCAGCCCTACTTCGACGCGGTCGCGGCGTCGATGGCCGACTACGGCGGCCGGCCCCACTGGGGCAAGCGCCACTCGCTGACGGCCGCCGAGCTCGCCGGGCTCTACCCGCGCTTCGACGACTTCCGCGCGGTCCGGGCCCGGCTCGACCCGGAGGGGGCGTTCGCCAACCCCTACCTCGAGCGGGTTCTCGGGCCGGCCGGGGCCGGAGGCGGGCGCCGGCGCCGCTGACGCCTCCCGGCTACAGGAAGGCGTGGCCCTCGCCGCGGTAGGTCGGCACCTCGGCGACGATCTCCTCGCCGGACACGAGGTGGAGGCGGTCGAAGCGCTCGCAGAGCTCGCCCGCCTTGGCGTGGCGCATGTAGACCCGATCGCCGACCCGGATCCGGACCGCGGCCTCGCCGAGCAGCGGCGTCTGCACCTCGCCGGCGCCCTCCTGCCGGTCGAGGTGGAGACCGGGCGGAAGCCACGGCTGCGGCAGCCGGTCCTCTCCCGCCGGGCCGGAGGCGACGTAGCCGCCGCCGAGCGCGGTCACGCAGCCCGGCGCCGGCCGGCGCACGATCGGCAGCGCGAAGCCGGCGGCCGGCCGCAGCGAGAAGCGGCCGTAGGCGTCGAACAGGGCCGGCGCGTAGAACCCGGAGCCGGCGGCGAGCTCGGTGACGGCGTCCTCGCGGGCGGTGAGCTCGAGGCTGCCGGTGCCGCCGCCGTTGACGAACCGGAGCGGCGCCACGGCGCCGACCGCGGCGGCGATCGCGGCCCGGCGCTCGGCGATCTCCGCCATCGAGGCCCGCTGCATGTGGCGGATCGCGACGTTGCGGAGCGGGTGTCCCGGGGTCGCATCGCCGACGCCGGCGACCTGGCCCTCGTAGGCCATCAGCCCGACCAGCTCGAGGCCGGGGCGGGAGGCGATCTCCTCGGCGAAGCGGCGGGCGGCGGGAGCGGTGCGAATCGGCGAGCGCTTCGTCCCCGCCGTGAAGGCTCCGCGCAGCGCCCGGTAGCCGGCGTCGATGTCGATCGCGACCGGGATCGGCGCCGGCCCGGTGGCGGCGCCCTCGATCAGGTCGAGCTGGGCGGTCTCGTCGACCATTAGGACCGGTGTCGCCTCGGGATCGGCGGCGAGCTCGCCGAGCCGCGAGATCGCGCGGCGGTCGACGGTGGGATAGGCGACGACGATGTCGCGCCGGCCGGCCGCGGCCAGCATCAGCGCCTCCGGCAGGGTGAAGCAGAGCAGGCCACAGAAGCGCTCGTCGAGGGCATCGATCCGCTCCAGCACCTCGCGGCAGCGGACCGACTTCGAGGCGACGCGGATCGGCTTGCCGGCGCCGCGGGCGAGCATCGCGTCGGCGTTGGCGGCGAGCGCGTCGAGGTCGACGAAGGCGAACGGCGCCTCGATGCCCTCGAAGATCGCCTCGTAGCGCTCATGGAGCTCCTCGTCGGCCGGGCCCATCGCGGCGCGAGCCTAGCCGATCGGTCCCAGCCCACCACTCACCCCGGCCCGGGTGACCCCCCACACCTGCGGCGCTCGTTCGCGCGCCCGGCCCTCGCCGGGCGCAACCTCCGCCGGGTGATGGCGCAGCTCGGCCGCGCGGACGCGCGCCTCACGCTCTCGATCTACGCCCAGGTCGTCCAACGGCAGACCACCGACCAGGCGCTAATCTGGCGTCTGATGCGGTTCGCCGGAGCGCCGGAGAAGGGCCCCGCGAAAGGGGGGTTGAGCCCAACGAAAGGGACGACGGGGCCCGGTCTGGACGAAAGCGCCGCTGGCGGATCCCCGCCCGGGGCCGAGGAATCGGCTTGAGCAAGCGGGAAGCCGCCACCCCCGGAGAGGTGGCCGAGCGGCTGAAGGCACTCGCCTGCTAAGCGAGTAGGGGGCGCAAGCTCTCTCGAGGGTTCGAATCCCTCCCTCTCCGTTTCGGCGGACCCGGATCTGGATAGTTCTCCCGGATCGATCACGATGCGCAGGAGGCTTGCGATGAAGGTTGGAATCGGGCTGCCGAACTCGGTCCCGGGCACGAGCGGCGAGGAGATGACCGGGTTCGCCCGCCGGGCCGAGGCGCAGGGGCTCAGCAGCCTCGGAACGATCGACCGGGTCCTCTACCACAACTGGGAGCCGCTGGTCGCGCTCGCTGCGGCCGCGGCGGTCACCGAGCGGATCGAGCTGATGACGACTGTGATGCTCGGGCCGCTGCGCCTCAACGCGGTGCAGACGGCGAAGCAGGCGCTCAGCGTCAACGAGCTGTCCGGCGGCCGGCTGACGCTCGGCATCGGCCTCGGGGCCCGCGGCGACGACTACGCCGTCTCCGGGGTCGAGCAGCGGGACCGGGCCGCGAAGCTCGAGCAGATGCTCGGCGAGCTCGAGGCGACCTTCGACGACGAGCGGATCGGCCCGCGCGAGGCCGGGGCCCCGCGGCTTCTGATCGGCGGCCACGCCGACGCCTCCTTCGAGCGCGCCGCCCGCTTCGGCGGCCCCGGCCACCACGGCGTCGGCTGGATCGCCGGCGGCGCCCCGCCCGACCAGTACGCCGAGATGGCGACGAAGGTCCGGCAGGCCTGGGCCGGGGCCGGCAACGAGGGCGAGCCGCGCCTCGCCGGCCTCGCCTACTTCGCGCTCGGCCAGAACGCCGAGCGGGAAGCGCAGCGCTACCTGACCGACTACTACGCGTTCCTCGGCCCCGAGACCGCACGGATGATCGCCTCGAGCGCCGCCACCGACCCCGACCAGGTCAGGGGCTACCTGTCCGCCTTCGAGCAGGCCGGCTGCGGCGAGCTGGTCATGTTCCCGTGCTCCTCCGACCCCGCCCAGGCCGACTTGCTCGCGGAGGCGTCGAGGTAGCCGGGGACGCGCCGGCCGACCCGCCGAGGTTGCGCTAACCGGCCCGGGGAGCCGGTTTCTGCAGTCTCGCGGCGAGGCTGTGGATGGCGACGAGCTCACGCCCGATCGCGTCCGGTCGATCGAGGTCGGACCAGACGAACCGCAGGCACCGGAACCCGGCGGCGAGCAGCCGCCGGTCCCGGCGGCGGTCCTTCCGGAAGGACCTGATGTCGCTGTGGAAGCGATAGCCGTCGGTCTCGACCACGAGCCCCACGTCCGGCCAGCAGAAGTCGACCTCGATCGTCCCGCCGTCGAGCGTGATCGTGTGATTGACCAGCGGCTCGGGGAGCCCGGCGGCGCGAACGATCGGCAGGAAGCGGCGCTCGAACTCGCTGCGGAAGTGCCCTTCGACCCTCAGCGAGGCGGTCGCCGAGCGCAGCCGACGGACCCCTCGCCGGCCTCCGTTGCGGGCGATCACGTCCTCGATCGCGTAGAGGTCGAAGATGCCGATCGCCACCGATTGGTCAAGGGCATCAGCGAGCTCGCCGGGTCGGCCGACCGCGGCGACGTCGAGCAACGTGCGAGCCACCGAGGTGCAGGGAATCCCGAGATGGGTGACGCGGTCCTGCGGCTCCAGCGAAGCCATCCGGTGCGCCCGGATCCCCGGTCGCCTGATCTGCCGGGGCGACATCACGTCGATGCGGCTGCTCGCGACCGTGATCAGCTCGAAGTGCCCCGCCGCCGAGCGCGACGCCAAGAGCGAGCCGGGGCCGCCGGCGAGGACCGCGGCCATCCGCAGCCCCAGTCCGCCGAGCTCGGCCGGGCTGGGCGAATAGACCTCGCGGTGTACGCGGTGCAGCCTGGCCCCCTGAACCAGCGATGCCACCCCCGCCGCCGTGAAGCCGCAGCGGACGAGCTGCGAGAGGGCGACCACACCGTGCTGCCGCCGGACCAGCTCCGCAACCGCCCTCCAGTCACGAGGTTGCGCCAACCGGCCCGGGGAGCCGGTTACTGCAGTCTCGCGGGGCATGCGGCGAGGGTGGCGGCGGCCGGGTCGCGCGTGGCGCGCCGAGCGTGCCGAAGCCGCGCGAGCCTGTGACTAATCCGTCAGGGCGGCGAGCTCGGACTGGACGAAGCCGGCGAAGGCGTCGAGGTCGGCGATCCGGTCACGGTCGCCGACGAGGCCGAAGAAGAGGCCGCCGTCGTAGCTGATCACCCCGATCGAGAGCGCGCGGCGCTGCGGCGAGAGCGGCACGAACGGGTTGATCGCCTCGAGCCGGCGGCCGAGGAGGTAGACGGGCATCGGCGGCCCCGGCACGTTCGAGACGACCAGGTTCCAGGGGAGCCGCTGGGGGACGATCCGGCCGACCGGCCGGCCGGCGGCGCCGATCGAGCCGAGGACGCGGCTCACCGTCGGCGGCACCCATCCCGACGCCTCGATCACCAGTGACGCGGCCCGCGCCGCCTCTGACTCCTTCAGCCGCGCCGTCGTCGCATGGATCACCCGCAGCCGCTCGTCGGCGTCGGCCTCGGCGAGCGGCAGCGGAACGATCAGCGTCGTGATCCGGTTGCCGAGCTCGAGCTCCTCGCCGGGCTTGCGGATGCTCATCGGCACGAGCGCCGAGAACCGGTCGGGGATCTCCACCCGCCGCGACTCGAAGAGCCGGCGCAGGGCCCCGGTCGAGACCGCGAGGACGGCGTCGTTGACGGTCGCGCCGTGGGCCGCCGCCGCCGCTTTCATCGCCGCCAGCGTCGTCGCCGCGAAGGCGACGCGCCGGTCGCGGCCGATCTCCTCGTTGATGATCGTCGCCGGCACCGGGTCGGTGCTTCGGGCGAGGTCGAGGAAGCCCTGCGCGGTCCTGAGCGCGGCCTGCGGGGTCGAGGGATCGAGCGCCCGGCGCGCCGCCTCGCGCGGGATCCCGAGCAGGAGCCGGCGCGCGTCGAGGATCCGGTCGGCGAGCACCTCGTCGGCGCGGCGCTGCGCCCGCGGCCTCCAGTCGCGGCCGCTGAGCCCGAGGTCGGTTCCTCCCGGGTCGGGATCGAGGATGACGGCGCCGACGTCGATCGCGGAGATCCCGTCGACGAGCGCGTGATGGGTCTTCGAGATCGCGGCGAAGCCGCGCTCTGCCCCGGCGCCGCAGCGCTCGACCAGGTAGATCTGCCAGAGCGGCCGGCTCTGATCGAGCGGCTCCGACATCACCCGGCCGACGAGGTCGCGCAGCTCCGCGTCGCCGCCGGGGGCGGGCAGGGCGACGTGGCGGACGTGGCGGTCGAGGTCGAAGTCGGGGTCGTCCTCCCACTCGGCTCGGAGGATCCGCCCGGGCAGCCAGCGGACGCGGCGGCGGAAGCGCGGGATCAGCTCGAGCCGCTCGCGGACGTGCTCGCGGAACTCGCCGAAGCGGGGCGGGCGGCCGGCGAACCGGGCCGTGCCGCCGACGTGGACGTGGATCGGGCCGCGCTCGTCGAGCAGCGATGACATGTCCGCCGACGAGAGCTGGTCGGGACCGTCGCCCATGGCTGCGGCGACCCTACAGCCGGAGGCCGCCGGCGAAGGCGACGAAGCCCGCTCGGTCGGCCAGTTCAGTCGGGCTCACGGTCGCGGAACCCGTCGGGCGGAGTCGGAGGGGGGCCGGCCGAGGGTCGCTCGCCGTCCCCGCGGTGCCGGCCGGGCGCGGCGTCGCCGCGACGCCCCGGAGGGGTCAGTCGGGCTCGCCGAGCAGCTCCTCGGCCTCGCTCCAGCGACCGGGCGGCACCTGCAGGTAGATGTCGCCGCGGCCGAAGGCGTCGGGCTCGTGGTCGGCGCAGATCACGGCCTCGATTCCGCCGTCGACGAGCACCTGCCGCCAGGCCCGGGCCGTGTCGAGCTCGCCGAGCTCGCGCACCACCTCCCAGTCGTCGAACCGCGGATCGCCGACCGCGACCTCGGCGATGCCGTCCGGCCGCTCCGAGGCGAGCGCCTCACGCCAGCGCGACAGGAATCCCATCCGGACGGACGGCTCGGGACGGACGGCCGGGCCGGGGTCGTGCGCGCGAGAGGTCGGGCATCGTCAGCCGCGACCGCCGGCCTCGGCCCGCAGGAGCTCGGCGTTGTTGCTGTCGACCCAGCGATCGACCACGTAGCCGCCGAACGGGAGCACGGCGCCGATCACGATCCAGGCCGTCTGCCTGCCGGTCCACCCGGCGTGCTCCCGCAGCGCCATCACCATCGCCAGGTAGGCGATGAAGAGGAGCCCGTGGATCGGGCCGAGGATCTCGACCCCGAGCGGCTGGTCGCTGGCGCGCTTGAAGTAGCTGGCGGCCAGCAGGAGCAGGAAGGAGGTCGCCTCGAGGATGGCGACGAGCTTGAAGTTCCGGAGCGTCATCGAAGCGGGAAAGCTAGCGCGAGGGGCGTCGCGGCTGTGTGGCGAGCGCACACCCGGCCGCTTCGGCAGGATGCCGGGGTCGCGCCCTGGCCGAAGCGGCGGCGGTCAGGTCCGCGGCTCCGACCGCCGCGCCGAGACCACCCCGGCGAGCGCGATCAGCACGCCGGCGGCGAAGATCAGCGTCCCCATCGCGAACACCTGCGGCGGGATCCCGACCTTGACCGATCCGTAGACCCAGAGCGGGAAGGTGAGGGTCTGACCGGCGACGAAGCTGGTGATGATGAAGTCGTCGATCGAGAGCGCCGCCGCGAGCAGCGCCGCGGAGAGGATCGCCGGGTAGATGACCGGGACCGTGACCAGCCAGAAGGCCTGGAACGGGCTCGAGCCGAGGTCGCGGGCGGCCTCCGCCAGCGACGGGTCGATGTCGCGCAGCCGCGCCTGCAGGACGATCACGACGAAGGCGACGTTGAAGGCGACGTGGGCGATCAGGATCGTCCCGAAGCCGCGGCTGACGCCGAGATAGACGAACAGGCCCAGCAGCGACGCGCCGACGACCACCGACGGCGCCGCGATGTCGGCGAGGATCACGAGGTCGCCGACGCCGCGGCCGCGGAACCGGTAGCGGGTCAGCGCCAGCGCCGCCGGCGTCCCGATCGCGACCGCGATCACGGTGCTGAGCGCCGCGATCTCGAGCGAGGTGACGAGCGCCGAGGTCAGGTCGGGGATCTCGAACAGGCGCCGGTACCACTCGGTCGTGAAGCCGTGCCAGGAGAAGCTCAGCCGCTGATTGGGGGCCTGGTTGAGGCTGTAGACGATCATCACGATGATCGGCACGAGCGTCACCGCGAGGACGACGAAGACGTAGGACGGCAGCACCGCCCGCTGCCAGAGGGGGCCGGCGAGGCCGCGCGAGCGCCGCCGGCCGACCGGAGCCGAGGCCGCGCTCATCCGATGTGCTCCTGCAGCGTCCGCGTCCCGAAGACCCGGGCGTAGACGGCCATCGCCAGCATCAGCGTCACCATCAGGATGAGCGCCAGCGCCGAGGCGATCGGGTAGTCGGCGTTGTTGACGTACTGGGTCTGGATGATGTTGCCGATCATCGTGGTCGACGGACCGCCGAGGATCGAGGCGCTGAGGTAGTCGCCGATGTTGGTGATCGCGACGAGGACGATGCCGGCGTAGATGCCGGGCGCCGAGAGCGGCAGGATCACCGTGCGGAAGCGGGCGGCGCCGGTGGCGTAGAGGTCGGCGGCGGCCTCGACGTGGGCGGGGTCGATCCGCTGCAGCGCGACGTAGAGGGGCAGCAGCATGAACGGCAGCGCGTCGTAGGTGAGCCCGGCGACGACCGCGAACGGCGTCGAGAGCACGTGCGTGTCGGCCGGGACGAGGCCGATGTCCTTGAGCGCGCTGAGGATGATCCCGTCGTCGGCGAGGATGAACTGCCAGGCGAGGATCCGGATCACGAAGCTGACGAAGAACGGCAGCAGCAGCAGGAACAGCAGCACCGACTTGAAGCGACCGCCGTGGAAGGCGATCCAGTAGGCGACCGGGTACATCGTCACCAGCGCGACCGCGGTCGAGATGCCGCCGTAGAGGAACGAGCGCCCGAACTGGGTCGAGTACGTCGAGATCGCGTCGCCGAAGATCGAGAAGTTCCAGGTCAGCGTCCAGCCGTCGATCGAGTTGCCGGTCATCAGCGAGACGCCGAGGATCGTCAGGAGCGGCAGGACGAAGAAGGCGCCGAGCCAGACCGCGGCCGGCAGTGACAGCAGGTAGGGGACCAGGCCGGTGCGGCGCCTGGGGCTCACGACTGGATGATCGGGTCGAAGATCGAGGTCCACTCGAGCTGGTCCTCGACCCCGGTCGGGTCGTAGTAGGCGACGAACTTGCTCTCCATCTCCGGGGTCGGGAAGACCAGCGGGCTGTTGGCGACGGTGGGGTCGTCGAGCTCGCCGGCGATGATCGGCTTGGCGTCGGGGACCGGGGAGATGTAGTTGACCCAGTCGGTGATCAGCGCCTGCACCGGAGGCCGGTAGAAGTAGTCGATCCACATCATCGCGTCGACCGGGTGGGCGGCGTGGTAGGGGATCATGCAGTTGTCCTGCCAGAACATCACGCCCTCGTCGGGAACCACGAACTCGAGGTTCTCGCTGCCCGAGAGCTGGGCCTGGAAGACGTCGCCGGACCAGGCCATGCTGATCCAGGTGTCGCCCTGCTCGAGGGCCTTGATGTAGCTCTGGTCGTAGTACTGGCGGACGATGCCCGCCTCGCGCTGCTCGCGCAGCAGGTCGGCGGCGCGCCTCCAGTCGGCCGGGGTCGAGCTCTTCGGCTCGATCCCGAGCGCGAGCATCCCGAAGCTGCCGAGCTCGGTGTCGTCGGCCATCATCCCGACCTTGCCCGCGAACGCCGGGTCCCAGAGGTCCTTGATGCTGTTGATCTCGCGATCGATGTTGTCGGTGTCGTAGGCGATGCCCGTGATCCCCGACTGCCAGGTCACGGTGAACTCGTTGCCGGGGTCGTAGTTGGGGCTGCGGATCGACTGCGCGGCGTAGCGCTCGAAGCTCGGCATCCGCGAGTGGTCGAGCGGGATCAGCCAGTGGTTCTTGATCATCTGCGTCAACTCCCACCCGTTGCTGATCACGACCATGTCGTAGCCGATCGACTGCCCGGACTGCAGCACCGGGCTGATCTGGGCGAAGAACGTCGCGTTGTCCTGGATCACCGGGCGGTAGTTGACGGTGATCCCGTACTTCTCGCTGAACGCGTTCAGGGTCGGCGAGCCGTCCTTGGTGCGGTCGATGTAGAGGGGCCAGTTGGCGAAGTCGAAGGTTCCCTGCTGCTCCTGCTCGCCCCACCACGCCTTCCAGTCGAAGCCGTCCTCCCAGCCGGTGTCGCGGGTGCCGGCGATCCCGCAGGCCGAGAGCGCCCCGGCCAGCGAGCCGGCGGCGAGGATGCCGGCGGCGCCGCGGACGAAGCGGCGCCGCGAGTAGCGCGGCTCGGTCAGCCCGCGCAGCAGGTCGGGCCGGGCCGGTCCCCCGGCCGACGATCTCGGCTCCTGCTCACCGCCTCGTCCCACGTCCGCCCCTCCTCTGGATCGGACGCCATCCTATTACTCGCGCGGCGTCAACCGTTCAATCGCACCGGCAGGGTCTTGAGCTGGTTCAGGAACGGCGAGACGGCGGGGCGGGGCTCGCCGGCCCGGCTCATGTGCGGGTAGCGCTGCAGGACCTCCTCGAGCAGGACCTTGAGCTCGAGCCGCGCCAGCGCCATCCCGAGGCAGGCGTGGCGGCCGCCGCCGCCGAACGCCTGGTGCTCGGGGTCGCGGTGGATGTCGAAGCGGTCGGGGTCGTCGTAGACCGCCTCGTCGCGGTTGCTCGACACGTACCACATCAGCACCTTGTCGCCCTCGGCGATCGGCTGCCCGGCGATCTCGGTGTCGGTGGTCGCGGTGCGGCGGAAGTTCGCGAACGCGGGGTACATCCGCAGGCACTCCTCGATCGCCATCGGGATCAGCGACGGGTCCTCGACGAGCTCGCGCATCTGGTCGGGATGGTCGAGGAGCGCGTTGATCGCGCTCGTGAACGTCGCCTTCGTCGAGTCATTGCCGGCGGCGACGAGCAGGAAGAAGCCCATGATGATCTCGTCGTCGGAGAGCATCTCGCCGTCGATCTCGGCCTCGACGAGGACGCTGGTCAGGTCGTCGGTCGGGTTCGCGCGGCGGTCGTCGATCATCGCCTGGGCGCGCCGGAAGATCTCCGGCAGGTCCTCGGCGAGGACCTGCTCGAGCCCGCCCGGCGCCAGTTCCTCGTCGCCGACCCCGAGCGTGGTGTTCATCAGCGTCGCCCACGCCTTGTCGTCCTCCTCCGCGATCCCCATGAAGTTGCCGATCACCCGCGAGACGACCGGCTGGGCGATGTCGTCGACGATGTCGCAGGTCTCGCGCCCTTCGAGCCGGTCGAGGACCCGGATCGCGATCGCCCGGATCTCGTCCTCGTGCATCGCGATCCGCTTCGGCGTGAACCCGCGCTGGAAGAGCGCCTTGAGGCGATCGTGCTTGGGCGGGTCCATCGCGATGAACATCGACCGCATCAGCTCGAGCGGGATCGCGTGCGTCAGCGCGATGCAGCCGCCGCGCTCGGAGGAGAACGTCTTGTGGTCGCGGCTCACCGCGTGCACGTCGGCGGCCGTGACCACCGACCAGAAGCCGGCCTCGTCGGGATACTCGGTGATCTCCGACCAGTGGACCGGGCACTCGCGGCGGAGCCGCCGGAAGATCTCGTGCGGCGCCCCCCGCTGCCAGTTCTCGGCGTCGCCGACGTTGAGCGCGTCGAGGTCGATCGCGTCGTGGTCGGTCTCGGTCTCGGTCTCGGTGGCCATTCCGCTCCCTTCGGGCGCTCCGTTCGCGCCCGGAAGGGTAACTGGCCGGCCAGCCAGCCTCTACCCGCCCGGATGGGCGGCCTCGCGGGCGGCGGCGGCGAAGCGGGCTACGAGCAGCGAATCGTCATCGCGGCGGCGGGCGATGTAGAGGGGCGAGCGGTGACGGGAGCGGATCGCGACGAACCCGACGCCGGCCCGGCTCAGGCTCCGCACCGATGCCGGCAGAACGGCGATGCCGAGGCCGGCGGCGACGAGCCCGAGCACCGCCTGGATGCTGGTCGCCTCCTGGGCGACCCTGCCGGCGCCGTCGGCCTCCCGGCACAGCGCGAGGACCTGGTCGTGAAGTCCCGGGACGACCTCACGGGCGAGCAGCACCAGCGGCTCGCCGGCGATCGTCCGCGCCGCGAGCGAGTCGCGGCCGGCGAGCCGGTGCCCGCTCGGCACGGCCGCGACCAGCTCCTCGTCGACGAGCTTCTCGAAGACGAGCCCGGCCCCCTCGAACGGCGGGCGGAGCAGGCCGACGTCGAGCCGGCCCGACTCGAGCCCCCCGACCTGGGCGCCGACGCCGAGCTCGCGCAGGGTCAGCTCGACGTCGGGGTAGGCGGCCTGGAACTCCCGCACGGCCTCGGGGACGATCGTGCTCGCCGCGGCCTCGAGGAAGCCGACGGTGAGGTGCCCGGTCTCGCCCGCCGCGGCCCGCTGCGCCGCGCGGATCCCGTCCTCGACGTCGGCGAGGGCCCGCAGCGCGTAGGGGCGGAGCGCCTCCCCCGCCGCCGTCAGCCGCACCTCGCGACGGTTGCGCTCGAACAGCCGGGTCCCGATCGACCGCTCGAGGCGCTGGATCTGCTGGCTGATCGCGGGCTGGGCGACGCGAACGCGCTCGGCGGCGTGACCGAAGTGGAGCTCGTCGGCGACGGCGAGGAAGTAGCGCAGGTGGCGGAGCCCGACATCCATAAGTTGTGCGTCTCACAGGGTAGCGTCGCATATATTGGACTTCTCGGAATCCGGTATCTAACGTCGGCGGCGTGCTGCACTCGCCTCCCGAGCGCGCGCCGGCGCGCCCCCTTATCGCCAGCGCCGCCGAGCCGCCGGCCGGCGGCTCGTTGCGCGCCCGCGTGGCGCGGTCGCTCCGCGCCGCCGCCGACCGGCTCGCCGGCGAGTGCCCGCACACGGCGCGGGTCGCGCTCGCCGCCCAGGAGGGCGAGCGCAAGCGGGTCGCCCGCGAGCTCCACGACGAGGTCGGCCAGGGCCTCGTCGCGATCGCGCTGATGGCCGAGCGCGCCGCCGCCGAGCCGCCCGCGGACGACGGCGAGACCTACGCCGAGATCGCCCGGCGGACCCACTTCTACCTCGACGAGCTGCGCCGGATCGCCCACGAGCTCAGGCCCGAGATGCTCGACGACCTCGGCCTGATCGACGCCCTCGTGGCGCTGGCCGCGAGCGTCGAGGCCGACCATGGGCTGATCGTCGCCCGCGAGCTGCCGCGCGAGCTGGGATTGAGCGGCGAGGGCGAGCTCGTCGTCTACCGAGTCGCCCAGGAGGCGCTCGCCAACGCCGCCCGCCACGCAACCGCCACGCGCGCTTGGCTGACGGTCGTCGAGCACGACGGCGTCCTCGTTCTCGAGGTCGGCGACGACGGCCGCGGGATCCCGGACGGCGTCGAGGCGGGGATCGGGATCGGCGGCATGCGCGAGCGCGCCCGCCTCGCCGGCGCCGCGCTCGAGATCGGACCGGGCCCGGACGGTCGCGGGACGCGGGTCCGGCTCGAGCTGCCCCTCACCGGGACGGGAGGTTGAGATGACGGTCCCGCTGAAGGCCCGGATCATGCTTGCTGACGACCATGAGATGGTCCGCGACGGCCTCGCGCTGGTGATCGACAGCGCCCCCGACCTCGAGGTGACGGCCGTCGCCAGCGACGGCGTCGAGGCGCTGCGGACGCTGCTCGCGGGCGAGTTCGACCTCGCCGTCCTCGACGTCTCGATGCCGCGGATGACCGGGATCAACGTCGCTCGCGAGCTCGCGCGCCAGCGCCCCGGCACGCGCGCGCTGATGCTCTCGATGCACGACAACGAGCGCTACTTCTTCGCGGCGCTCGAGGCCGGTGCCTCCGGCTACGTGCTGAAGTCGGCGGCCAACCGCGAGCTGATCGACGCCTGCCGGCAGGCGCTCCGCGGCGGCACGTTCATCCAGCCGCGTGCCGCCCGCGCGATCGTCCGCGACCTCGCGGCATCCGGCGGGGAGCCCGAGGATCCCTTGACCCCGCGCGAGGCCGACGTGGTCAAGCTGATCGCCGAGGGCTACACGAGCGACGAGATCGGCGAGATGCTGATCATCAGCGGCCGCACCGTCGACCGCCATCGCGCCAACGTGCTCGAGAAGCTCGGGCTCCGCAACCGGGTCGAGCTGACCCGCTACGCGATCCGCCGCGGCCTCGTCGAGGCCTGAGACGAGCGCGGCCTCCCTCAGGCGGCGAGCCGCCCGGGCCCGCCCGCCGTCCGCACGGTGAGGATCTCGACCTCGCGGGTCGCGCCGTTGGGCAGCTCGACGACGACGGTCGCGCCGGCGCTCCGGCCGAGGATCGCGCTGCCGATCGGCGAGGAGGCGGAGACGGCGTCGCCGCCGGTCGCCTCGTAGTCGCCGACGATGCGCCGCTCGGCGGTCCTGCCCCCGATCCGGATCCTCACCACCGAGCCGATCGCTGCGACGTCGGCCCCGGCTCCGCCCTCCTCGATGACCTCGGCCGTGGCGAGGACCTGCTCGAGCGCCTGCAGGCGGGCCCTCGACACCGCCTCCTCCTCGATGATCTGCAGGTAGTCGTCGTTCCCGGTCGCGTCGCCGAACTCGCGGGCGCCGCGGAGCCGGAGCGGGAGCTCGACCTCGATGTGGTGGCGCAGGGCGTCGCGCCGGGCCCGCAGCTCGCGCTCTCCCTCGCGGGTGAGCGTGATCCGCGCCGGTCGCGTCGCCGGGGTCGGGATCGGGTTCTCGGCGTCGTCGGGTGGCGTGTTCGCGGACATGCGGGGAATGCTCGGCCCGGCGACGGTGGCGGGCAATGGGTCCTGCTGACCATCTTCGGGTTTCCGATCTACACAGATCCGCCCATTGCCGCCGCCGCGGCGAAGGGGCACGATCACCGCATGGACTTCGAGCGGATCAGACAGCGGGCCGAGCGCCGGCAAGCGCTCGGCTCCGACCGCCGCCCCGAGCCCCGCACCCGCTCGGAGGCGATCCTGCAGGATCGCTGCCTCGGGCTCGCCGAGGCGGCCCAGGAGCTCGAGCGTGTCGCCGGCAGCGACGGTGCCGGCGGGTCGGTTCCGGCGGTGCTCGGCTGCGTCACGTCGGCCTTCGAGTCGCTCGCCAACTCGATGCTGATGATGCGCGGGCTCGTCCTCCGCGAGCAGGGGGAGGGGGAGGGATCGGGACCCGAGGCGGAGCGGCTGGCGCGGCTCCTGTTCGCGATCGACCAGAACCTGCGCTTCGCCGCCCACGCGGCCGACCTCGGCCGCCGCGGCGCCGGCGCCGAGCCCGATCGCGCCCCGGCGCTGCGGTCGCTGGCGGGCTGACCGCGGGCCGGCGTCGCCGGTGGCCCGATAGGGTTCGAGGCGGGAGAGAGGCCGTGAAGTCCTGGTCGCTGAACGAGCTCGATACGCAGCCGCGCAAGCCGGAGATCGTCGAGTCGAACGACGACGCGCGCGCGATCGTGATCGACCTGCCGGCGGGCGAGAG
This sequence comes from Actinomycetes bacterium, assembly GCA_016861045.1. Lineage (GTDB taxonomy): Bacteria > Actinomycetota > Thermoleophilia > Solirubrobacterales > 70-9 > RHKX01. Next base: position 486,695 of record BOKP01000004.1, read on the forward strand.
CCTCGACGACCACGAGGTTCACGAGCGCGCCTGGCTCGTCGTCGTCGCCGGTGCGATCGAGGTCACCGCGCTCGACTCCGGTGAGCGCGCCGGCGGCGGCGTCGGCACCTTCATCGAGTTCGAGCCGACCGAGCGCCACCGCGTCGACGCCCGCGAGGACTCGCGGTTTCTGCTGCTACTGACCCCCTGGCCCGGCGATGGGCACCCCGGGGCTCTGAGCCTCGAGGAGAAGGCCCGGGTCAGGGAGCGGGCGGCAGAGCGAGGGCGGCAGGGCTCGAGCTGACGAGCTCGGCGATCTCCCCGAGCGGCCGCCGCCGACCGGTCAGGAACGGCAGCTCGTGTCGCGTGTAGGCGCGCGCCCCGGCGCTCCGCAGGTGCCGCATCAGATCGGTGATCGGGCTCAGCCGATCGCACTCGAAGGCGAGCAGCCACTCGTAGTCGCCGAGGCCGAACGAGCTGACGGTGTTCGCCTGGATCGCCGGGTAGTCGCGACCCATCCGCCCGTGCTCGGCGAGCAGGGCGGCGCGCTCCTCGGCCGGCAGCAGGTACCAATCGTGGGTGCGGACGTAGGGGTAGACGCAGATGAATCCGAGCGGCTCCCGACCTTCGACGAAGGCCGGCAGGTGCGCCTTGTTGAACTCGGCCGGGCGGTGGACGCCGATCGCGCTCCACCAGAGCCCGAGCATCGCCCCGAGCCCGGAGCGCCGGAATCCGGCGATCGCGTCCTGAAGCGCGACCGCGTCGTCGGCGACCAGCCAGAGCAGCAGGTCGGCCTCGGCCCGGAAGCCGGTCAGGTCGTAGGCGCCGCGCAGGGTCACGCGCGCGAGCGCTTCGCCGGCCTCGGCGGCGAGCGCGGTGGGGTCGACGGAAGCGGAGTCGCGCTCGGGGCCGCGGGCCCGAAAGGCGCAGTAGGCGACGAAGACCTCGGGCTCGCCCGCTCCGCCGGCGTCGATCCCGGCCGCTACGGCCACGGCGGGCGCCGGGCGGGGGCGATGGCGACGAACGTGCTCACGCCCTGAAGCCTACGGCGCGGCGCGAGGGCGAGTGGCCACGTGCCGCGGATCAGCCGAGCTCGCCCTTGAAGTAGGCGGCGTTGAGGGCCGTGAAGCGCTCCCACTCGGGCGGCACCTGCTCCTGGGCGTAGATCGCGTCCACCGGGCACGCCTCGACGCACGCATCGCAGTCGATGCACTCGTCCGGATCGATGTAGAGCTGCTCGTGCTGCTCGTAGTCGGGCTCGTCGGGGGTCGGGTGGATGCAGTCGACCGGACAGACCTCGA
>BOKP01000005.1 GCA_016861045.1 Actinomycetes bacterium
TGGGCGCGGGCGAGAACACGGGGGAGGTGGAGCTTCGGGTCGTCGGCCAGCTGGTGGCGGTGGGCACGCCGTCCTCGCCCATCGTGCTCGACTCGTCGGGGAGCGGGACGAACGCGTGGCACGGCCTCTTGCTGCTCGGGACGGGGAGCTCGATCTTCGAGCACGTGCGCATCAGCGAGGCGACCTACGGCTTCCGTCAGGACGACGCGGCGACGCACACGCTGCGGCAGAGCACGATCTCGGGCTGCGCGACGGGCGTCTACGTGCGGCAGGGCACGCTCACCACGGACTCCATCACCGTGGAGAACGGCTCGACCGGGATCCGCGTGGACGCCACGGCGGCCGCGACCATCACCAACGCGATCCTGCGAAGCAACTCGGGCGGCGCGGGGCTGATCGTGTACCACGCCGCGTCCACTACGGCGGACACGACCCTGCTCCAGAGCACGCTGTACGGCAACTACTACGGAGTGTACCTGTCGACGACGGGCGGCTCACGCCAGCTGCGCGTGCTCAACAGCATCGTCACGAACAACACCGTGGGGATCGAGAAGTCGGCGTCGTCGTCGACGTTCGAGGTGTCGTCGACGAACGTGTGGGGGAACTCGACGAACTACTCGGGGTTCTCGACGACGGGCACGGGCCGCCTCTCGGCCAACCCGCTCTACGTGAGCGCGCCGTCGAACCTGCGCCTCACCAGCAACTCTCCGTGCCGGTTCGCGTCGAGCACGATGGGGGACATCGGCGCGCTGCCGTACGGGGGCGATCCGACGAGCGGGCTGCTCGGCACCTTGTGGAGCAACACGACCCTGACCGCGGCGGGGAGCCCGTACACCGTGAGCGGCGATCTCACGGTGGCGACCGCCGTGACGCTGACCGTCGAGCCGGGCGTGACGCTGCGGTTCTCGACGAGCGACGCGATGGGCGCGGGCGAGAACACGGGGGAGGTGGAGCTTCGGGTCGTCGGCCAGCTGGTGGCGGTGGGCACGCCGTCCTCGCCCATCGTGCTCGACTCGTCGGGGAGCGGGACGAACGCGTGGCACGGCCT